>JAWVEM010000087.1:0-3559 GCA_033856735.1 Blastocatellia bacterium | reverse complement strand
GCCGGCACGCTCAGCCTGTTCGATCACGAACCTGGTGACCGCAGCATTGTCGTTGATGGGATTCGTGTTCGGCATCGCACAAATAGTCGTGAATCCGCCGGCGACCGCGGCTGCCGCGCCGCTGGCGATCGTTTCCTTATATTCGTGGCCCGGTTCGCGCAGATGCACGTGGGTGTCGATGAAGCCGGGCGCGACTATTAGGCCGGTCGCATCAAACACTTCGGCGCCTTCCGGGACGGCATCGTTGTGACTGGAGAGCCCGACCACCCGGCCATCTTCGATCAGCAGATTCTTGCCCGTGTTAGTTCCCTGCGCGGGATCGATCACGTAGCCATTTTGAATCAGTAAGCGCATCGCTGTTTGCTCGGTGAACGTTCCGCTGTCCTAAGCTCCGTTAGGAGCGTGATATTTATATTACCGAGAGCCATTTGAGTGCCAGCTCCGGAGGAGCGACATATTTCGGAGACGAGGTATCGGCGATACATCTCGCTCCTTGGAGCTTCTGAATACTTAGGGCCCATGTAGCTATAAATATTTCGTCCCTACGGGACTGACAGCACGAGAACCCTGCTCAGAAACCAGAAGCTGCGAGCTTACAGAGAACCAAAGAAGATATTCCCTGGTGCGTTCCTCACGTCATTGCGCGAATAACTTCCCAGTACGCTCTCTCTTCCCACCATTTTTAACAACCGGAATTCGTTTGGCTCCATTCTCTTTGCTGGCTCCGGCCAGAAGGTAGAGCACGGCCATACGCACCGCGACACCATTTGTGACTTGATCCAGGATCAATGAACGTCCGCCGTCGGCGATCTCTGAAGAGATCTCGACTCCGCGATTCATTGGGCCCGGATGCATCACGATGGCATCGGGCGCTGCCAGGCTCAGATGGCTCAGATGTAGCCCATAATGGACTGCGTATTCGCGCATCGACGGAAAGAAGGCATCAGTTTGGCGCTCGCGTTGCACGCGCAGAATCATGACCACGTCGGCATCGACCACTACGTCTTCGATCTTGCGTTCGACGCGCACGCCTTGTTCGATCAAGCCGGCAAATTCGGGCGGCACGAGCGTCCCCGGCCCGGCCACGCTGACCGTCGCGCCGAGCTTCGACAGCAAATAAATGTTCGAGCGCGCCACGCGTGAATGCAGAATGTCGCCAATGATGGCGACTTTCAATCCGGCCAGCCGGCCCTTGTATTCGCGGATGGTAAGCGCGTCGAGCAACGCCTGAGTCGGATGTTCGTGCGCCCCATCGCCGGCATTCACGATCGCGGCATTACAGACCTGGGCCAGATGTGCCGGCGCCCCCGCCGCGGAGTGGCGAATCACGATGCAGTCCGGCGACATCGCTTCCAGGTTGCGCGCGGTGTCGAGCAGAGTTTCGCCCTTAGAGACACTCGAGGTAGAGACGCTGATGTTGACGGCATCGGCCGAAAGACGTTTGGCCGCGATTTCAAACGAGGTGCGAGTGCGGGTCGAAGCTTCAAAGAATAGATTAATGACCGTGCGGCCGCGCAAGGCGGGAACTTTCTTGATTTCGCGTTTTGAGACGTCGAGAAAAGTCTCAGCCGTGTCGAGCAGAAAATTGATCTGCTCGGCTGATAGTTCGCGGATGCCGAGGAGATGTTTGAGTTTGAAGTTAGTGCTCATTCAGCCAGGTGGCACAGACTTCAGTCTGTGATCCACATGCACGCAACAACACAGACTCAAGTCTGTGCCACTCAAAAAAAAAGCGGCCATCGGGGCCGCTTCACGCTGCAGCTTCTGCTGCCGGTCGCTCTACAATTACGACTCCTTCGTCTTCATCAAAATCGGTGAGCATGACCTTTATGATCTCGCTCTTTTTCGTCGGCACCAGCTTGCCAATGTAATCCGCCTGGATGGGCAATTCCCGATGTTCGTTGCCGCGATCGATCAGCACCGCGAGCTGCACACGTTTAGGACGGCCAAAATCGATCAACTGATCCAGCGCCGCCCGCACCGTGCGGCCGGTATAGAGGACATCATCTATCAGGACGATCGTGCGTCCTTCGATGTCGCCCGGCAATTCCGTGCCGCTGACAATCGGTTTGGCCCCGACCGTCGAAAGATCGTCACGATACAAAGTAATGTCGAGAATGCCAACGGGGGGCCGCTTGCCTTCAAGGTCAGAAATTTTGTCGGCGATGCGGTTGGCAAGCGGGACTCCGCGGCGGCGAATCCCTACCAGCACCAGGTCAGTCAGTCCGTGGTTTTCTTCTACGATCTCGGAAGCCAGCCGTGCCAGCGCGCGGTTGATGCGCGCGTCATCCATGATCCGAGCTTTTTCCGTGAACTCCATCGCGAGGGATACTATCAAGAACGATGAGACCGTGACAAGTGTGTCTGCATAAGGCTAGAAAACTTTTCCACGCCTTCGAATGCTATCGCACCCGCCAACCTTAAACCGCAAGCAACCAATGAGGCGAAACGACGCATAAGAGGCTTTGCGCCTTGACGTTTCTCCCATCATCTCTATACTGAGTCCTCCATCAGGATCTACGAACGTTTATTTTTGCGGGAGCCGCAAGTCTGGAACCAGGATCGATTTCGTTTTGATGTAGTACCTCACCCGCTCGACGATCTTCCTTTAGCTTAACCAAACACTAATTACTAATCATGCCGTGAAGGCATCCGAAGGTTCGCATTTCTTTGTGCCGATCTCTGCTTGGGATCGGTGCGTGCATTGATCTCTGCCGCGGAGGCCTGCACACCGAACCTCTAATCAACTGTTCTCAGGAGAATCAATGAATCGTCGAAAGAAATCCCCTTACGTAATCGGACTGCTCTTTATTTTACTCGTCGCCGCTCTGGCGTTTCCATTTTCCGGCGGCGCCGCGCCCGACCTGCAAACTAAAACTCAAGGCCTCAACTCAAAAGCGCGTCAGCTGCCAAATTTTGACGCGTTTGGCGCGAGCACGAAACGCTCCGCAGCCATTGCTCAATCAAACGGTCAAGCAGGCGCTGATAACCAGCCTCAATCTGAAGCCGGTCACCTCGTTCAATTTGAGCCGCGCCTCGGCGTTCCTACTTTTCTCTGGACGTCAGAGCCCGGCTCCGCGCGATCGCTGCAGTCAACTGGCGGTCAGACGACCGGAGGCAGCGACCCAGAGTCAGCCGCCCGGACTCACCTGGGGAGATATTCCTCGCGATACCGGCTTTCGGCGGCGGATGTCGCCACGGCGCGTCTGGCGTCGATTCATGACACCGGCAAGGGCGCGATCATTGTTAAGTTCAAGCAGGAGATAGCCGGCGTCGAAGTCTTCCGCGATGAGATCAACGTGGTCATGAACAGGGACCTCCAGTTGATTGCGTTGTCGGGTTACTTGACCGGCGCCAACGACGGCATCGCTGTCGCAGGGCAGGATTTCAAACTCGAACCTGCGAATGCTATCGGTAAGGCGCTTGAGGATCTTACGGGAAGTGCTTTGAGTTCCTCGGTGCTGAAAAATGTCGCCTCATCAGGCAAAGAACAGAACCCATATCTCCTCTTCACCGCCGACGGCAGCGACACGCCAACCTTTGCTTTCACCGAAGAACC
>JAWVEM010000086.1:0-11936 GCA_033856735.1 Blastocatellia bacterium | reverse complement strand
GACTTCTTATGAAGCTTGCTTACTTCAGCCCGCTCGGTCCGCAGCGTTCCGGGATCAGCGATTACAGTGAAGAACTGCTGCCGCATCTGGCAGAGGGAGCCGAGCTCACGCTTTTCGTTGACGGCTTTCACCCTTTGAATCGTGAGCTGACGTCGCGCTTTGAAGTCTGTGATTATCGCCGGCAACGCTCCAGTCTGCGCCGGCTGGACCAGTTCGATGCCGTCGTTTACCACATGGGCAACGACCAT
Source organism: Blastocatellia bacterium (assembly GCA_033856735.1). GTDB lineage: Bacteria > Acidobacteriota > Blastocatellia > Pyrinomonadales > Pyrinomonadaceae > UBA11740. Next base: position 11,688 of record JAWVEM010000086.1, on the reverse strand, counting down.
CGTTATCACGCCGGCATCCTCACCGCGATGCAACAGCGTCGCGGCGTGGTCGTCTTTCATGACTTTGCGCTGCAGGAATTTTTCCTGGGGTTCGCGCGAGAACGCGGTAACCTTCGCCTCTATCTCGATGAGGTTGAATTCTGTCACGGCAAAGGTGCGCGAGCGGAAGCGGCCGAAGCTCTGGCGCGGGGCGCACAGCCCTCGATGCTTTCCCGCCCAGTCGATTTTCCCCTTAACTGCCGGATCGCCAACTCGGCGGAAGGCATCATCGTTCATTCAGAGTGGAGCCGCGCGCGGTTTGCCGCGATTGCGCCTACCGTCCCGGTAGCGCGCATAGCCATGCCGGTAAAGTTTTCCGACAGCCCGCCGCAGCCGGGCCGTTCGTCTGACCTCGTAAGGATTGCCAGCTTTGGTCTGATCACTCCGGGCAAAGGGATCGAGCAAAGTGTGCGGGCTCTCGCGGCCCTCAAAGACCGCCATAACTTTCGGTACTCACTGGTTGGGGAAACAAACCACTACTTTGATGTGCGCGAACTTGTTCGTCGTTACGGCATGGAAGATCGGGTCGAGATTACCGGTCACGTAAGTCTGGAAGAGTTCATGCGGCGGATGGACGAGACGGACATCGCGCTGAATATTCGCGAGCGAACGGTGGGCGAAACCAGCGCGAGCCTTTGCCGGTTAATGGCCGCGGGAGTTTGCAGCGTCGTGGCTGAAACCGGTTGGTATGCTGAACTTCCGAATGACTCGGTAGTAAAACTTCCGCTCGACGGGCAGGCGGATCAGTTGCTGCTCGCTTACCTCTCACGGTTGATCGAAGACGAACCGTTGCGTGCGGCTATAGGCCGCAACGCCCGGCATTATGCGCTTGACGAATACAGCGTTGAGGCTCGGGCGACTGACTATCTGGATTTCATTCGCGAGGTGATCGATCAAAGGCCGCGGCGTAAATTCGTCGACGACGTTTCCCACGAGCTTTCTCTGCTCAGCATCGGGTCTTCGGACGGATTAGTCATGCGCGGCGTGGCCGAGGAGGTGGCGAACCTCTCTCCCGCCGCGCCGCCGCGGTTCGAAACTCTTTCCTCGAACGGCAAGCCTGAGGCCGGGTCGCCAAACGGCAAGGAACCGCCGGATTCACGCGCGCCTGTGGCCAGCGCCGGGCGGCTGACGAAACCTGAAGGCGTTGATTACAAACGCGCGGCAGTGGAATACCCGGCGCGGCTGGATGCCGAGCGCAGTCATTACCTCAGGACCAAACCCTTCTACAATCTGGCGAACAAGCCGGACAAGCATCAGGGCGATGGCATGGACGCCGAAACGCATCGACATTTTTGCGACTTTGCCAACATCGCGGTCACGCTCGGACTGCCCGCCGGGAGCCGAATTCTGGATGTGGGCTGCGGCTCGGGTTGGATGAGCGAATACTTTGCCCGTCTCGGCTATGAGGTGAAGGGGATCGACATTAGCCCGGCGTTGATCGAGATGTCGCGCGATCGCGTCGCTCGCGTTCCTTATGATGTGGATCATGAGACGACGTTGCGTTGTTCATTCGAAGTGCACGACATCGAGGCCGCGCCTCTCGCGGAAAAGTTCGACGCGGTGCTGTGTTATGACTCACTGCACCACTTCGAAGATGAAGATGCTGTGATGCGTAACATCGCTGCGATGCTCCCGGTCGGCGGCGTGCTTTTCATTCTCGAAGGCGAGCGCCCGCCCGCGGGCTCGGCGACCGAAGCGGAACTCTATGGCGTCATGACCGAATACGGCACGCTCGAATCGCCATTCGATTATGGACTCCTGCGGCAGATTCTCGATGAGCACGGGCTCGCCGTAATCGGAGACTACGCCAGCGTCAACGGACTGTTCGAGCGGGAAACGATCGAAGATGATCGGCTGCCGTTAAAGGGCATTCCGCTCAACTATCATTATCTTGCTTGCAAGAAGGTCGCCGACGGCGCGCCCGCGTCAACGGTTCCAGATAGCCGGGCGCCCGGATTATTACGCGCTCGGATCGCGCTGATTGAGCGTGGGTCCACTCGCCTGGCACCCGATGCAACTTTCAGAGTTGAATTGAAAATTGAAAACACGGGCGACACGCTCTGGCTTGCCGGTCGCGAAACGCGCACGGGCGTCGTGATGCCAGGCGTGCGCATCTTGGACGACGCGGGTTCGCTCGTCGGCGAAGTTCACGGCGAGCCTCCGCTACCCCGCGCCGTCGCGCCCGGCGAAAGCATTTCTTTGAAGATCGAACAAGCGGCTCCGCAACGTCCCGGGCAGTACACTTTCAAATTCGACCTGGTTGACCAACATGTCTGTTGGTTTGAGGATGTGGGGTCGCAGGCGTTCACGATCGCTTTTGAAGTGATTGAGTAAGGTATCCTAGGACGGCCTGCCACGAAAAAACTCTGGCGCTCAGCGCGCCCCGGTGGTAAAGTTAGCCGTCACAAAAACCAGGCCAATCCCTTATGTTTGCTGGCCTCTGCCATGACTGCCGATAAAGCTGCGACACCTTCTTCTCTGGACCCGGCGGACACTATGCCCGCTTTTCGCACTAAAATTTTTCTGACCCATGACCGAAAATAAAGGCCGCGAGTACTGCCTGATTGTCGAAGGCGCTTACTTAACTGAAGGCGATGCGGAGCACGCGCTGCGCGATCCGTTCATCGAAGATTGGGTCGAGCAGACGGGCCGGTTCAAGATTCACAACATGGATGAAATTCAGGTTACGCCCGGTGTGACGCTCGGGTCACTGGGGGTCGTCATGCTGGACGATCGCGTCTTTGAAATCGCGAGTGCCGACCCCGAACATCCGCTAACCGAACACAAAGCGAAGGGCGTGGCCGAAGCCCTGAAACGGCAGGACATGTTCGACGAGGTTAACGTCGAGTTAAGGGAAGAAGAGATCGAGGCCGCGGATTAACGCAGATGGACGCTGAGCAGAAGCCCATTCACGAATTTCTCGAAGGCCGCGTCCGCGTCGTCGTTGGCGACATCACTCGACAAGACGTCGAGGCGATTGTGAACGCGGCGAATTCTTCTTTGCTGGGTGGCGGCGGAGTCGATGGCGCCATCCATCGCGCCGGCGGGCCGGAAATTCTCGCCGAGTGTCGGGAGATTCGTCGCACGCGTTTTCCGCAGGGGCTACCGACGGGCGAAGCAGTGATCACCACCGGGGGGAAGCTGGCCGCGCTTTATATCATTCACACGGTCGGACCAATCTATGGTGAAGAGCACGGCAAGGAAGCTGAGTTGCTGGCCAATTGTTATCACAACTCGCTGACCCTGGCGGTGGAAAAGAATTTGACTTCGGTCGCTTTCCCGGCCATTTCGACCGGCGTCTATGGTTATCCGCCGGAGAAAGCAGCGGCGGTTGCGTCATCAACGATTGAAAACTTTTTGTCGACGGATCGGCAACTAAAGGAAGTGCGGCTGGTCTTCTTTCAAGCACGAGACGCGGAAGTGTTTTTGCAGAATCAGAAGTTTACTGTGTAGACGATTGAGTCCAAATTTCTTTGCGCCTTTTGTTTTTCTTCGCGCCTTTGCGAGAAACTTTTTTCACAACCCCGCTTATTTCACACAAAGGCGCAAAGAAAGGCCCAAAGTAACCTGGACCCGTTACTGCCTGGTTGACGCAGGCTCGGGACTTCTGCTAAATCACTCCTTCTCTTCTGGCGGCGCGGCCGCTTTCTTTATGCTCTAAATTCAAGTTGCTAATTTGTTATCAAAGCCAACGAATGCTTACTGAGATCGAAAACAATACCGAACCGATGACCGTGCCGACGCCGCGCCTGCTGCCGCCACCCCTACAGCCGCTGCAGTCTCTCTCCTGGAATTACTGGTGGAGTTGGGCGCCGGATGGCCCGGAAGTATTTCGCGATCTCGACCCGGGACTTTGGCAACAGTGCGAACAAAATCCACGCCCCCTATTGGCGCAGATTTCCGATCTAAGACTCGCGCAGGTGGGTGCCGATCCCGCCTTCGCCGATCGGGTTCAAAGGTTGTCAGCCCGATTCAGCGATTATCTAAGCGAGACGCAGCCCTGGCAAAAGCTGCAACTTGCGCCGCGCATCACGCGCGAAACGCCGGTCGCATACTTCTGCGCTGAGTACGGCATACACAACTCGCTGCCGCTTTATTCGGGCGGCCTCGGGATACTGGCCGGCGATCATTTGAAGTCCGCCAGCGACTTGAATCTGCCGCTGGTCGCAGTCGGTTTGTTTTATCGCTTCGGTTATTTCCGGCAGCGCTTGAGTCTCGAAGGATGGCAGGAGGAAGCCTACCGCGAGAATCATTCAGACGAGCTCTCGCTTCACAGCGTTACGGACGCCGAAGACAAGCCGCTGATGATTGAAGTCATGATGCGCGGGCGCGCTGTCCACGCGCGCGTGTGGCGGGCTGACGTGGGCCGCGTCCGGCTTTACCTGCTGGACACCAATGTCGCCGAGAATGAACAGGTCGACCGCATGGTCACGGGGCATCTTTACGGCGGTGACCGCGAAACGCGTCTGGTTCAGGAGATGATGTTGGGAATCGGCGGCGCGCGTTTGCTGCAAAAGCTAGGCATCAATCCCGGCGTATATCATCTCAACGAAGGCCATTCGGCGTTTCTTACCCTCGAACTTACCCGGCAGTTGATCGAAGGCGAAGGTATCAGCTTCGCCGAAGCCGCGAGGCGCGTACGCGAGCGTTGCGTTTTCACGACCCACACGCCGGTCGCGGCCGGGCACGATGAATTTGACGCCCGTCTGGTCGATCAATGTTTTGGTGACTGGCCCGAGACCGCTCTGGGTTTATCGCGCCAGGACTTTCTGAAGTTAGGTCGCGTCGACGGTGATTCGCAAGAGGCATTCGGCTTGACGCCGCTGGCCCTGCGCATGTGCCGTTCGACAAATGGCGTCAGCCGCAAGCACGGCGAAGTATCACGCGAACTCTGGCAGCGAATGTGGCCGGATCGCAGCCCGGCCGAGGTGCCGATTACTTCAGTCACGAATGGCGTACACCCGTCGACGTGGGTCGCGCCGCTGCTCCGCCGGCTTTATGAACAAAGCGTCGGCGAGGATTGGATCGACCGATCTCGCGACGCAAACGTCTGGGCTTACGGCGTGGAAAAGATTTCCGACGAAGAATTGTGGCAGGCGCACACGCTGCTGAAACAGCGCATGGTGGCCTATGTGCGCGACCATTCGTTCGATGCCCGTTTGGCGCGTGGCGAAAGTGAGGAGCACATCGAGGCGGCGCGGACGATGTTCGATCCAGCGGTACTGACTATCGGCTTTGCGCGCCGGGTAGCAGGTTACAAGCGCTGGGACCTGTTGCTGAGCGACCCGGAAAGTTTGACCGGGCTTATCAGCGATCGCGAACGGCCGATTCAGTTTGTATTCGCCGGCAAGGCCCACCCGCAAGATCAGGAAGCGAAGCGAATCCTGCAGAGACTGATCGAATGGCAGCGCCACAGTTCGGTGCGCGACCGAGTTGCTTTCATCGAAGACTATGATCAGGAAACGGCGCGACAGTTAGTGCAGTCGGTCGATCTCTGGATGAACGTGCCGCGCCGGCCGATGGAAGCTTCGGGCACCAGCGGGCAAAAGGTCGCGATCAACGGCGGACTGAATTTTTCGGTGCTGGATGGTTGGTGGCTGGAAGCCTTTGACGGCGATAACGGTTTTGCGATTGGCGACTTGAGCGAACTAACTCCGGAAGCAGCCGATCGAAGCGAGGCCGAATCGATGTACAAGGTGCTCACCGAGGATGTTGTGCCGCGCTATTACGACCGTGACGATCAGGACATTCCGCGCCGCTGGGTCGCGATGATGAAGCGATCGATTCAAACTCTCGTGCCGCTTTTTAGCAGCGACCGAATGGTGGCCGAGTATGCCGAGCGGATCTACTGAGAGCATCCCCACTCAACCAGCGAAAAGGTTCCCCTGGCGGGTTCTGTGGTTCCTTCTGATTGCATCTCTCGTGGCTGCGGCAGCGGCGATCCCCTTCATGCTGGAAGTCCTTCGCCCTCTCATTCAGAATTCACCGCCAATCCCGATCCCGCTTCCCTTGCTCGTGGTAATTAGCGTCACTCAAAATCTTCTGCTGTTCGGTGTGATTATTGGCGTTGGTCTTTTGCTGGCGCGAAAAATGGGCCTTGGTGCTCCTCTGATCGAGAGTTGGCTTTATCACGAAGACTCGCCAGGCAGGCTTCGAGATTCATTCAAATCAGGCGCACCGGTTGGGATCGCGGTCGGCATAGTTCTAGTCATTATTATTCTTGCCGTAGCGCCGCACATGCCTGGCCTGCCGTTTGTGAGTGCGGCCCGGGCTCCGATCTGGAAGAGAATGCTCAGCTGTTTTTACGGCGGCATTGACGAAGAAGTCTTGACCCGGCTTTTTTTACTGAGTCTATTTGCCTGGTTGGGCCTCAGGGTTTTTCAGAAAGAGAAAGCGCGGCTATTGCCGAGTACTTTCTGGATCGCGAATGTTCTCGCTGCTGTTCTATTCGGACTAGGTCATCTGCCTGCGGCTTCACGGGTAATGCAGATTACGCCTGAAGTTATTGTCGTGGCCCTGGCTCTGAATGGCATCGCCGCGCTCTCGTTTGGATACCTTTATTGGAAGCGAGGCCTCGAGGCCGCGATGATTGCGCATTTCTGCGCTGATTTTGTGTTGTATGTAGTGGGCCCGGCTTTCTTGAAAACCCAATAGGTTATACAGGTCCTGGAAGTCCTATCGTCCCAATGAGACATGGGGTAACTCGCACCTCTTCCCTCTTCGTTGTAAACTACCGTCCGCATGAAATATTGCTCGACTTGTACCGAAAAATTTGACGATAGCCTGAGCTTCTGTCCTACCGATGGCGAGGTCCTGGAAGAAGATCCGGCGGCGCTCATCGGCAAGGTGCTGGACGGCCAGTACCAGATCGAATCCCTTTTGGGCAAGGGCGGCATGGGCGCGGTGTATCGCGCGCGTCACATTCTGCTCGGCGATCGCGTGGCGATCAAACTGTTGCCGCCGGAAATGCGCAGCAACACTGAATGGCTGCGCCGCTTTCAACGCGAGGGACAGGCGGCGCGCCGCTTTCGTCATCACAACGCGGTTACCGTTTACGATTTGCGCACCTCAGCGGATGGGACGATCTATCTGGTCATGGAATATGTCGAGGGCCACACCCTCGATGCGGAACTGCGGAAGCGCGGAAAGTTTTCGCCGGCGGATGCAGTGGCAGTGCTCGATCCAATCATGGGCGTGCTGACCGCGGCGCACGCCATGGGTGTCGTGCATCGCGACCTCAAACCCGAAAACATAATGATCGGGAAGGCCGGCACCAGTGGCGAGCCAGTCGTGAAATTGCTCGATCTGGGCATCGCCAAGTTGCGTGAAGTTGCCGGCGCCGAAAAGACAGGCAGCACGAATTTGACTATCGCCGGTCAGATGCTGGGCACTCCTTATTACATGTCACCCGAGCAATGGGGTGAGTTACCTGAGGACGGCAATTCTGAGATTGACGGCCGCGCGGATATCTATAGCCTGGGCGTGGTGTTCTATGAAGTGATCACCGGCCAGCGGCCATTCAATGGCGTCACGCTTTCAGAGTTGCGGCGCCAACACATCAGTTTCACACCGCCGCCATTGCGCGAACTTGACGCCGGCGTTCCCGAGGCTTTCAGTCGAGCTATCGCCCGGGCGATCGCCAAGGATCGCAGCCAGCGGCAGGCGACAGCAGATGAATTAGAAACCGAATTGCGGAGTGCGTTGAGGGCGGAAGGAATAGCATCCACTCTGTTCGTGCCGGGAGTTCCGAGCGCGTCTGACGCTATTGGTTCCGGTTCACCGCGAGGCCCGCTGACCGCAGCCGAACGGACCGCGGCTACTATGGTGGGCGAATCGATCCCGACAGGTGTTGGAGACTCGGCTGCGCCGCAGAACGTGGCCCCTCCCGCGAACATTCCCAGTCAAGCAGCGACGATGCCCACGGTGATTGCCGCTCCCAAACAAGTTGAGCCGGCGGGCGCAGGTGTCGTGCAACCGACGATGATGGTGTCCAGCCAACTTGGCGGAGTCGCGGCGAGATCGTCTGCCCAGGCGACGGCACAGCCAGGTGGTCGTTCGGCGCTTCCGTTCGTCGCCGTGGGAATAGTTGTGCTGCTGCTCGTTGTCGGCGCCGGTGGTTACGCTGTGATTCATTTCATGGGCGCCAGCGCGAACAACAATACTGCGCGCGCGGATTCAGCAAACAGCAACAAAGGCGCCAGCGGAAGTGACCTGGCCGCAGGCGCGCATGAAGTTGGCCGCTATTGGGTCGAGGTGAACACTCCGGATAAATCTGAGGCGGTGCTGGCCGGTGAGTCGCTGTCGATGAAATCACTGCAGCAGTTTAAGTTTCACTTCTCGCCGAGTGAGAATGGATATCTGTATATCATCGGTCCGGGTCAAAAGAACGCGCCGACGACCTTTTTGACCACCAAGCCAGTCTCAGGTGTAAAAATCGCCGGCAATGAGATCAGGAGCGGCGAGGACTTTGCGTTTCCGGCCGAGACGAATACGAGCACAAGTTGGCTTAACCTTGATCAGACCGCCGGAACTGACGAGTTCACTTTGATCTATTCAACCAGCCTATTGCCGGAGCCGGCTTTTCTGAACCAGCCGGCGGGACATGAGCTGACTCAGGATGAGCAGCGACAACTCGAGACTCTTCGTCAGCAAAACAAGACGAATTCAGCAGCAGCCGAGGTCGTGAGGACAGGGGCGAAACCGTTCGTTTCTGTGAAAGTGCCGCAAAATGCCGAAGGCTCTCCCGTCATATTCATGGTTCGCCTCGAACACAAGTGAGTTTGGATTTTTCCTAAGGAGCAATAAATGAGATCGAGAATTATCATCATGTTGTTGGCAATGGCCGCCCTGACCTGTGGTTTGTTGATAGTGAATGCGCAGGAGCCCGACGATGACGTCCGGGGCGCGTTTCTCAGCACGCGACCGAAGACGACGAATCCGAATGCCACGCGCCGGCGCCGGCCCCCGCGCAATGCGAACGTGTCGGTTATGGCGGCAATGAATGTGAACGCAGGTGTGTCGCAGACGACTAATGCGAACTCTACGAAATTTACCAACCAGAACAGTTCGAGACTGAACGGCCGGGCGCAGGCGATAGGATTGGGTTACACACTCTTCACGCGGGACGCAAACGGACGCAGCGTGCGCGTCGAGCCGGGACACGAATTTCACAGCGGCGATCGTGTTCGTATCTCGCTCGAACCAAGCGTCGACGGCTATCTCTACGTGTTTCATACCGAGGGAGCTGGCCAACCTGAGATGATTTATCCCGACGCGCGGCTCGACAGTGGAGAGAATTGGATCGAAGCGCACGTGCCGATGGAGGTACCGTCGAGCGAACAGGCCGACGAGCGTTACCACTGGTTCGTGTTCGATAACAACCCGGCCACCGAGCGCCTTTACGTCGTCGTGACTCGCCAACCGCTGCCCGCGGTCCCGACCGGCGACGACCTGGTGAAATTTTGCGCCGCGAATAAGGACAGGTGCCCATGGCGTCCAATGTCTGAACTGTGGACACAGCTTCAGGATGCTAACAAAGCTGAGGTGAAGGTCGTCACCAGCAAGACGTTTGGCCAGTCGCAGAGTGAGACGGAGAAGGTTGCTACGACGCGCGGGCTGGGGCTGGATCAGACCGCGCCACAGCCGGCGGTGATTCGCATGAGCGCATCCACGAATGCTCCAGTGCTGGTGACTGTGCTGGATCTGATTCATAAGTAAGCCGCGCGCGGCTTCGCCGCCCGTTGTGCAGTTTGAGTTGATGCGGTAAGTACCGGGAGCGGTAGCGACCGGGTTATCGTCGTGGCAAGCTTGATCGTCCCGTGGATGGACCCGGTCGCTACCGCTCCCGGTACTGACTGGATTGCTCAACCACATCAAGCGCGCGGAGCCGCTGGCGTTCAAGGTCACGGGGAAAGGCAAGACTAAAATGATTTCGAGAAGGTCCGTTACGCTGCTGTTAATCGCATGCTCTCTGGCATTCATTGCCTTCCCATTGTTTTCAAGTTCCGCTGCAAGCGTTCCGCCCGCTCTAATCGAACCTCAAAACGATCCCGGCGCCGCACTCAGTCGCGGCCGGACAATGCTCAGGCAGGGCCACGCCGATCAGGCGCTCGGGTATCTTGAAACAGCCCTCAATCTCTATTCCCAGACAAACAATTCCCGCGGGCTTGCGGCGACGGAAGACGCGCTCGGAGATCTCTACCTGATCCAGGGCCAGTACACGGTTGCCCTCGATCATTATCAAAAGTCGTATCAGGCATTCGTGGTTGCGCGCGGCAAGGATGAGACGGGCCAGTCCGCGGCGAACAGTGTCGCCAGTCGCGCCGGCGCCACCGCGAGCGCGGCGACCGAAACCGCCGCCAGCACTGCCGACAACGGCTTTAACGCGAACCTGATGCTGGCCAAAATTGGCGACACGAATTACCGCCTCGGCCGAATCTCGGATGCCGGCACCGCGTACTTAACGATGACGGTGAAGAAGCCGGAGACGATGGTCCAGAGAACCAAGAGCCGGCTCGGATTCCCAAGTGTGATTAGCAGCATCACATCCGGCAGACCAAGCGTTTCCGCTCCCACCGCATCTGGTGTATCCGGCTTACTGGAAGTGAAGAAAGAGCTTGACGATTATCGGGCGGCGATCGTTTACATGACCTATGAAGTGGGCACGGGACGAATCGCCTTCGCCAATAACGAGATGGAAACCGCGCGCAAACATTTTCAAAACGCGCTGGATGCCGGAAACGGGGGAATGCCCGGCGTGGCAAATTTGGGCCAAACGCGGCGCTTTCGTACTGCCGCGCGCACCAGTCTCGGCGACGTTGCGTTGCGTGAGGGCCGTTACAAAGATGCCGCGAAAATGTTTACCGACGCCGCTGCCGGCGCGCAAAAAGACAATCGCCTGGATCTGATGTGGCCCGCCAAACGTGGTTTGGGTCGCAGCCTTTGGCTGCAGGCCGGGCCGGACCCCAAGGCTTCGAAGCTGCGCGACGATGCGCTCGATGCATATCGCGAAGCGCTCAAGACGGTCGAAACCATTCGCGCCGGCAGCTTGCGCGCTGACGAATCGCGTTCGACGTTCTTAGCTACGACGAAAGACGTCTATGACGAAGCGGCCAGCGCGTTTGCCGAGATGGCTTTGCTCAGTTCCCCCTCAGGCGGGTCGTTGTCCGGCAAGGCCATCGACTACGCCGCCGAGTCTTTCCGAATTACCGAAGCCGGGCGCGCTCGATCGCTTTTGGACATGTTGAGCGAAGTGAACGCGCAAATCACCGAAGGCGTGCCGGCGGACTTGCTCAAGCGCAAGCAGGACAATCTCGATCGCCAACAGGAAATCGCCCAGCAGCTCACGGGCGTGAGCCTGGCCGCCGATCAGAAACAAAAGCCGGCCCAGATGGAAGCGGATCTCGACAAACTGCAGACGGAATTCGATGACATCGAAAACCAAATTCGCACCGCCAGCCCGCGTTACGCCGCGTTGACGGGGGCCCAGCCGCAGACACTCGCGGACGTGCAGCAGAAGGTCCTCGATGACGGCACGGTGCTTTTGGAGTACAGCCTTGGCAATGACAGTTCGTACTTGTTCGCGGTAGGTCGATCGAGTGTGGCGCTTTTCAAACTCTCACCCCGATCGAATCTGGACAAGCTGGCCAC
>JAWVEM010000085.1:0-3285 GCA_033856735.1 Blastocatellia bacterium | reverse complement strand
GTTGTTTAGTCAGCTCGTCGAATTTTTCCTGCTTCTCCGGCTCGCTCGGAGAGAATGTCGCGCGCAAGTGATCCAAAGTCAGATTGATATAGTTTAGCGGATTCCTGATTTCATGCGCGATGGCGGATGCCAAACGACTGACGACTACGGCTTTCTCGGCGTTGTAAAGCTGCGCCTCGAGTTCTCGCGTGCGGCCGAGCTTGATCGTCATCTCGTTAAAGAGTGCAGTGAGTTCGCCCATTTCGTCGTGCCTCGTACTGGTCGGAATCTGAAAAGCAAAGTCGCCACCCGCGACGCGACGAGCGCCGATCGATAAGGACTTGATCGGACGCGTGAAGCGCCACACGACGATTGCGGTCAAGCAAGTTGTGACCAGCAACACTGCCAGCGTGTAAAGCAGTGACTGCCGCGCCTGGCGCTTCAAGATCGTCATAAGGCTATTGGTTGAGCCGAGCACGACGATGACATAGCGACGGCCTTTGTCAGTCTCCACGGGAATATAGAATGCCCCGGCGGTGGACTGACGTCCGATCGTCATGCCTTCCGGCAGCGGCGTATTTTCCGAGGGAAGTTCAACCGCGCTCTTCAATGGCGGCAGGGAAATATCCTTAACCTTGAGATAACGAATGGATTTGTCGGGGCTCTGCTGTGGGATTTGATTCTTATCCAGGCTGTCCTTGATATCGCCCTCGTCGTCGACTATGAGGACGTTCTTGACTCGCTCGGATTGTTCGCCAAGCAGCGGCTGCTTTGCCTGGTCGCGCATCTGATCCAGGTACAACCCGCTGGAAAGACTGTTCACCCCCAGCGCCACGCCGGCCATAATCGCCTGTTGTTGTTCGATGATGAATTGAGTGTTGCTGCGGACAGCTCGCAGGTTCACGTAGTACTGGGCGCTCAGGGTAAGCATCAAGAGCGCTGCTAGCAGTAGCAACAGGCGAACGCGGAAGCTGTTTAGCAATCTCGACAAGTCGTTTCGTGGCTAGCAAGATGCGCGCCAACACTAACAAAAACCAGTAAAGACGGGCTCAAATTCGGGTTGCCGTTTCCTTACGCTGATGTTATAGTTGGCCCGGCCTCAAAGCAAACTCTCCGGAGGCTGCCCGCGGGAGCGAATCCCGCCTCACTTTGGGCTGGCGGCGGAAGTAGAACATGGGAGTTTAGTTGCAGAAGGTTGAGCGCCCTTAACGGTTTCTAAAGCTTGCTAGGACGAACACGCACGTCGCCCCCCGACGCGCAAATCAAAGCAGCGAGAGTTTCATCCAATTCCGCTTCACTGTACTTGCGATCGAATTTCTTTAACCAGGGAGATGCCTATGAATTTTAAAAGTTCCCCCAGAGTCGCACGTGTTTGTTTTAGTCTCGTCATTCTCTTCGTATTACTTGCTTCATTTACAGTCGAAACAACGGCACGCGGAAGACATTCGCGAGACCGTGCTGCGCGCAAGTCAGTAGCGCGCGGCGGCAAATTATCTAAACGAGAGCGCCGCGAAGAGGCGCGGAGCAACCGCCGTGGCGGGCGGGTGCGTTTATCAAAGCGCGAAATGCGCGCTGAACGCCAGCGCGATGCTCGCGACCAGGCCGCAGCTATAGCGAAACTTGAAAAACGCACCGGGCATAAACTCAGCAAGCGTGAGCGCGCCGCGGAAATGCGCCGCTCCGGATCCAGGCGCCGGCGCGAAATTGAAGAGGCACGGCGACGGGCCGAAGCCGCGCGGCAGGCGGCGATTGCCAGACAGAGAGCCATCGACGAAGGTCTGCGCAACGAAGTCCAGGCAAATATTGGCAGAGACAATACCGTGGGCGAAGATCTGGAAGTGCGCAACGCAGCCATTGCGGCTCTCGGTCATCACGCCGGCACGGTCGTCGTGATGGATCCAAAGAGCGGACGCATCTACACGGTCGTTAATCAGGAATGGGCGCTACGTCGTGGGTTCAAGCCATGCTCCACCATAAAACTCGTGACTGGCGTGGCCGGATTGTGCGAGAAGGTGATTCAGCCCATTGAAACGGTCAGCGACGGCAGCAACTATCGAATCGATCTCACCGATGCCCTGGCTTATTCGAATAATTCCTATTTTCAGCACGTCGGCGGGCAGGTCGGCTTTGAGAAGATGGTGACCTATGCGCGCGAATTAGGCCTGGGTGAAAAAACCGGAATTAATTATGTAAACGAATCTCCGGGCAAGGTCCCGCTATTCAAATCGGGATATGCGGTAAACCATATGAGTTCCCATGGAGACGATTTCGAGGTGACCGCAATTCAGTTGGCGTCGCTCGTTTCGGCTATGTCGAACGGTGGAAAGCTATTGACACCGCATGTGCCCCGGACCGTCGAAGAAAATTCTCAGTTCAAAACCGAGGTTCGTCGAAAAATTAACGTGGTCAACAACGAGGCTTGGAAGCGCATGGTTCCCGGCATGATCGGCGCGGTCAATTACGGCTCGGGAAAGAAAGCCTATCGACCTGAACAGACGGTAGCTGGGAAAACCGGGACCTGCATCGGACAGGGATCCTGGCTGGGTCTATTCACTTCCTATGCTCCAGTCGTTAATCCGCGGCTGGCGGTCGTGGTGATCACGCGTGGTGCGGATGCCCACGGACACCTGCCTGCGGCTGTGGCCGGCAACATCTACCGGGCGCTAAGTACGCGCTTCGGCACCCAGATCAATTTCCAAATTGCTGAGGGTGCGGACGACGAATCGACGCCTAACAACGGACGCGATAAGAAAGCAGCGGCCCTGAACGAAGAGGCAAAGGAAACCAAGGCTGCCACGGAAGCCGAGGAAAATAGCGACGACGCTACTGCCACTGCCAACACGGGTACTGCCAAATCAAACGTCGATACGGCGCCGGCCAATGAGAAGAGCAAGGTAAAGGTTACTTCGATGCCCATCGAAAACAAGCCCAAGGCTCCGGCAAAAGCGGGCGCGAATGACTTGAAAGACGGTCGCCCACGGCGTATTCAACCAAATCAGCAGTGAGCTGCAGTTAGCGTTCAACGGCCGATTTCGCGACAATCCAATCAATGCCGAACTCTCGTGATTTCTTGCGAGAGTTCGGCATTTTTGATGTGATGCCGCGATGCTGCTGCTCCCAGCGGATTTCGGCGCGGATTAAGCTTGACACATGACGGCTGTTGCCCTGATTATTGCCGTTTCCGTTTGTCGGATTAACCCGTAGTCATTTTCAGCAAACAGCGGTCGGGCTTGAGCGGTGACAACGAGCGGTGCGCGAATTGCATCTTAGACCCGCGGCGCGTGAGCGCCACGCAACTCACCGACA
>JAWVEM010000084.1:0-3214 GCA_033856735.1 Blastocatellia bacterium | reverse complement strand
AAGGCTATGAAGAAGGCGCGAAGTCGGTCAATCCCAACATCCGGATTGTCCAGAATTACGTCGGCGTGACCGATTCAGCCTGGAATAATCCCGGCAAGGGCAAGGAACTTTCCCTGGCGCAGATTGGCAAAGGCGCCGATGTGATCTTCACCGCGGCCGGCAATTCCGGATTGGGTGCCTTCGACGCCGTGGAGCAATACGGGAAACAGAATGGGCGCGCGACGCACTTTGTGATCGGGGTGGACTCAAATCAAAACATGGTCAAGCCGGGTTACGTTTTGACCAGCATGGTCAAGCGGGTGGACGTGGCGGTGTACAACATCATTAAGGATGTCGTCGATCGAAAGTTCCAGGGCGGCTTTCATGTTTTTGGTTTAGAGAGCGACGGGGTCGGTTATGTGATCGATCAGTACAACAAAGACCTCGTTTCGCCTGAAGCAATCCAAGCCGCCGAAGACGCAAAGAAGAAAATTATCGCCGGGCAGATCAAAGTCACGGATGCAATGGCGAACTAGCCGGAGCGCGGGCATCCTGCCCGCATAGCGTGCTTTGCACGCTCAACTTTTCGCGCTGCGCGCTCAGTGCGGACAACATGTCCGCGCTCCAATAGAATGCTTGAATTAAGAAACATCACTAAGACCTTCGGCGATGTCCTGGCCAACGATCGCGTTAGCATCAAGGTCGAGCCCGGAACCATCCACGCCATCGTCGGTGAGAATGGCGCCGGCAAGTCTACCGCGATGCGGATTGCCTACGGCTTTTACACGGCCGACAGCGGCGAGATTGTAATCGACGGCCAGGTGCGCGAGATCCGCACGCCTCACGATGCAATCGCCCTGGGCGTAGGCATGGTTCATCAACACTTCATGCTGGTTGAGCCGATGACCGTGGCTGAGAATATCGTGCTCGGCGCTGAGCCCGGTAGTGCAGCCTCTCTGGACCTGCGCAAAGCCGCCGATGAGATTCGCAAAGTATCGGATGAGTTCAAGCTCTCCGTCGATCCGAATGCGACTATTGAAACTCTTTCAGTGGGACAGCAGCAAAGGGTCGAGTTACTGAAAGCCCTTTATCGCCGCGCGCAGTTATTGATTTTGGATGAGCCGACGGCGGTGCTGGCGCCACAGGAAGTCGACGAGTTTTTCACTATCCTCCGTGGCATGCGTGAGCAAGGCAAGACAATTGTCATCATTACTCATAAGCTTTCGGAAGTGCTGGCGATTTCCGACAACGTGACCGTTATGCGCGATGGCCGCGTAGTTGGCGATGTCAAGACCAGCAATACGAATGCGGCTGAACTGGCGCGGATGATGGTCGGCCGCGAAGTCCTGCTAAGAGTCGAAAAGCCCGAGGCCAAACCAGGCGCCGCGTTGATTTCGTTGAGCGAGTTTTCGATCGCTGGACGCGATGGATCCAACCGCGTCGATAAAGTTTCCTTTGACGTGCGCGCGGGCGAGATTGTCGGCATCGCCGGCGTCGAAGGTAACGGCCAGACAGAGTTAATTGAAGCCCTCGCGGGGCTTCAACAACCCAGCAGCGGAGAGATAGTTTTTGAAGGCGACGCAAAAACCTTTTGGAGTTATCCGAAGGGGACGCCCTTGGGAAACTTCCTGGTCGTTTTGTGGGTGCTCTCACTGCTTGCCGTGGGAGTAGCTTTGCTAAACGCAGGGGCACTGTCCTTCGAGGTTGTGAGACTCGCGGCGGTACGAGTGATTATTCAGACTGGAGTGACATGGGGATTGTTCGTTGCTCTTAAGAAAAAAGAGAGGTGGGCAATCTATACTAGCGCCGGCCTTTTTTTACTTGGCGTCGGACTAAGTTTGGCGTCGCTGTGGCTCCGCGCGGCTGCGGGCGTCGCTATGCCAATCATCAATTCAATATTGCTCCTTTATGGGCTTACGGTGGCTTGGCGCGAGTTAAGACTGACAAACAGAACCGAACTCAGAACTCTCCAACCGCGACGGATTAAAGAGTTGGGCGTCGCGCACGTTCCCGAAGATAGACACCGGCGCGGACTGCTGCTGGATTTCACGCTGGCCGAGAACACGATCCTCGGCGTTCATTATCGCAAGCCCGCGGTCACTGGTCCCGGACTAGTGTTTTTGGATCAAAAAGGAATTCAGCAGCGCGCCGAACAAGTGATCCGTGATTTTGATGTGCGGCCGCCAAATCCGGAGCTGCCCGCGCGGGCGCTTTCCGGCGGAAATCAACAGAAGCTGATCATCGGCAGGGAATTCGAGCTGCCGCCAAAGTTTCTGTTGGTTTCACAGCCAACGCGCGGCGTAGACATCGGGGCGATCGAGTTCATTCACCAAAAAATTGTGGCCATGCGCGATGCCGGGTGCGCGGTGTTGTTGGTGTCGGCAGAGTTGGAAGAAGTAACCGCTTTGTCGGATCGGCTGTTGGTAATTCACAACGGCAGGATCGTCGGCGAAGTCGATCCCAAAGTTACTTCCAACGAAGAGATCGGATTGATGATGACCGGCGGGCGCAAAGTAAGTGCCGTAGGCACGTAATATTTATAGTTGCGTGCACCGACGAGAGTAATTCGTGACAGAGATTGCATGACTCTTGCTACGACATGAAAGTCGAAAGAACGAGTCGGGAACTATAAACATCACGCGCCTCCGCGCTTTTGAAAGAATGAAACTTTATCGCGAAATTCTCTTTCCGCTGGTTGCCGTCCTGGCTGCCTTCATCATTGGCGGCATTGTCGTGCTGCTGATCGGTGACAGCCCGATCCAAACTTATCGTTTGTTGATCGGCAGCGCCTTCTCATGGCCGGACGGCATTGGCTATACATTGTTTTATGCGACGCCGCTGATCTTCACTGGGCTCGCGGTAGCAGTGGCCTTTCGTTGCGGTCTGTTGAATATCGGCGCGGAAGGTCAGCTCTACATCGGCGCGTTCGCGGCAGCCTGGGTTGGAATAAGGTTCGCCGGGATGTCGGGCTGGATCCTGCTCCCGGCTTGTTGTTTGGCTGCGATCGCAGGGGGAGCAATCTGGGGTGGAATCCCCGGCCTGCTGAAAGCGCGTTTTGGATCGCATGAAGTCATCAACACGATCATGCTCAACTTTGTGGCGATCGCACTGGTCAGTTACTTCACGCAGTATCACTACAAGACGCCCGGCGATCCGATTCTCGAGACGGTCCCAATTGGCCCGGGCGCGCACATTGCCCGCCTCGGGAAATTTATTCCTGGATTGCCGGAACGCA
>JAWVEM010000083.1:0-5955 GCA_033856735.1 Blastocatellia bacterium | reverse complement strand
TGACCGAAACCTTCACTTTGACCCGTCACATTGAAGATAGGGAATTGAGGGTGACAGATAGTCACCTTTCGTGCCGTCTGAAACTCATCAATTGCGGCCTTGCATGCGTTTTCCCAACGATAGACCCACGGCACAGCCCTTGTAAGCTGGAAATCGCGGCTAGGAGCGTTCATCGCTGACTGGACCCACCGCACTGGGTCCGCTAGCCGCGTAAAAGCCTTTCGAAAGCGAGTGCCGACATCGCGCGAGGATCACAATCAGACAATTATGAAGGCTCCAAGGCGACGGACGCGTGCCAGCTTCCGCCGGCTTGCCGGTCATGCGCCGGAAGCGAAAGCCCCAGTTGCTCCGGGACTTCGCTTTCGGCGCGGACACTTTTCCTCTCTTCGCGATCACAAAGGAGACCAAATGAACTAATTGATAATGGATAAGCATTCCGCCGTTACGTCCCGCGCACTATTGCAAGCCGTACTCAGAAACGCTAGATGAAACTGATCGACATATCCGACTACAACCGCCCGGCAAAGACCTATTGGTCCCTCATGGTCATTGCCGGTGCAAGTGTATTCGTGTGGGCGGTCTTGCGTTGTTTGAGCCTTTCACCAATCCAGTATGCCGGGTTCGCCGGCCTGCTCTCGTTGGTAATCGTGGCCGGATACAATCCGATTCGCATTCCCAACACCGGATCCAGTTTCACTGCGGGCGACGTATTCATATTCCTTGGCCTGTTGTTTCTCGGCATACCGGCGGCGATTGTAATCGGAATGGTTGATGCATTTGTTAGTTCGCGCCGGACTTCGAAAAGAGCGTCCAGTTGGATTGGCGCGCCCGCGATGATGGCCGTGACGGTTCTGATTGTGGGAAAGGTTTTTTATCTCGTCGTGGCGCGTTACGCTCATGTCGCGCAACAACCGTTGGGGACGACTCACCTGCGCCTGGACCAACTGCTAGGCGCGCTCGCGTTATTGGGCATGCTGCAGTACGTCATTAACGGTTTTACGATTTCGACATTTTATGCGCTGAGAACGCAGCGGCCAATTCTGAAATTCTGGCGCGACGGTTACTTGTGGATGTGGTGGTCGTTTCTGGGTTCGGCGATCGCGACGGCGATTATCTACTCGGCCGTGACCCATCTGGGATGGGCCTATGTGCTGTTAGGCGTGCCCATCATTGCCGCCACGTTTTGGACTTACAAGATTTACTTTGAGCGCGTCAACGCGAAAACTCGAGAAGCTGAAGAACTAAGCCGGCTGCATCTGGCGACAGTCGAAGCCCTGGCAACGGCGATTGATGCGAAGGATCAAACCACGCATTTCCATGTGCGCCGCGTGCAGATTTACGCCGAAGGGCTCGGCAAGCTGCTGCATTTGTCCGGCGCCGAGATCCTGGCGCTGAATGCCGGCGCCTTACTGCATGACGTTGGTAAACTTGCGGTGCCGGATCACATTCTGAACAAGCCTGGCACGCTGACCCCGGCCGAATTCGAGAAAACCAAAATTCACACCGTCGTCGGGGCTGAGATACTGGGACGCATCAACTTCCCTTACCCGGTGCTGCCGATCGTCAGGCATCATCACGAACGTTGGGACGGCGAAGGATATCCTGACGGCCTACAGGCAGAACAAATTCCCATCACGGCTCGCGTCATGTCGGTGATCGATTGCTTTGACTCAGTCCGCGAAGACCGGCCATTTCGTCCGGGCATGTCGCGCGAACGCGCGATGGATTTGCTGCGTCACGAGTCGGGAACGCAATTCGATCCCAGAATAGTCGAACTCTTTATCGAGCACCTGCCGCGCTTCGAAGCTGAAATAGCCGCGCGCGGTCTCGCCGATCAAATCCACATCACCGTGCCGGGTAGCCCGATGGCTCCGGCGGAAGAACAAGTCGCCCAGGCTCGTGAAAACACATCGTTCGCTGCCTATGACCAGATTCGCAACGCGCACCGGGAAGTCTACGCGCTTTATGAGATCGCCCGGACGTTTGGCTCGTCACTGGAAGTAAAGAATACCCTGGCGGTGCTGGTCGACAAAGTAGGACAAATCGTTCCGTTCGATACATGCGTCGTCTATCTCCACGACGAAGTCAAAGGTTACGCCACGGCGGCGCTCGCGATCGGGCGCAATGCCGAACTACTGCATGCGCGATGTGTGGCGCCGGGTGAAGGCGTAACGGGCTTTGCCCTATCAAACCGGCGGGCCATCAATCGCATTCATCCAAGCCTGGATTTTGCCACCGTGAAGTTGCCGGTCGAAGATGACTATCGCTCGATGGCTTCACTGCCGTTGTTCAAGGACGACCTGTTGCTGGGAGCCCTCTCGGTGTACTCGATGAGCCTCGACGAATACAGCGACGATCAGATTCGCCTGCTTGAAACCGTGACCCGGCTGGCGTCTGACGCGCTGGCTAACGCTGTGAATCATGCTCGGGCTGAATCAAACGCGCTCACCGATTCGCTCACCGGCCTGCCGAACGCGCGCCGATTGCACGTCCGTTTTGAGGAAGAAGCATCGCGCGCGCGCCGCACGGGCCATCCCTTCCAGGTGATCATGCTTGACCTTGACGACTTCAAATTGGTCAACGACACATTCGGGCACAAGCTCGGCGACCGGATGCTGCGGGAAGTCGCCGCTTTAGTTCAAGCTCAATTGCGCGAATACGACTTTCTGGCGCGTTATGCCGGTGATGAGTTTGTCGCAATCGTTAATGATGCGACTGTCGATCAGGTAGAGGATCTTCGCGAACGCATCGAAAGAACCGTCTCGAGTTTTACGATCGATGTTCGGGGCCAGGGTCGCGCGCGGGTTGGGATCAGTGTTGGCTCAGCCGTTTACGGAGCTGACGGCGAGACTCTGGACCAGCTTCTGGTAGCCGCCGATCAGGCGATGTATCGCGCCAAATCAACTCACAAAACCGGCGTGTTCCGCGCCGCCAGCCCGAAGCCCGCTTCGTCCAAAGCAGTGGCCGAACGCGCTGATGGGCCGCTGGTAACCACCGCGATCAACTGAATTTCTATTGCCAGATCATTTGGCGCTTGGCCCGCATGTTTAGCGCGCTACTTGCAGGCTTTTCCTAAAGAAATCGTAATAATCTCTTGACAACTCGCCTCCTACCAGTCAAATTGGAAGAGTGGTACGCGGGTCCACGTTCTGTCTCACCCGCGAACCGGCCGGCGTTCTGACTGGCCGGCTGAATCCAACGCCTTCGTCCCAGGCTCTAGACCGCTCGCTGTATCAAGCGCGGTCCTCTAATTACGCCTCCTCATCTTCAGGAACCCTCTCAAGCGAAGGACTACCACAAAACCGTGCAACGAAGAATGTCAGTTCAATTCACTCCACAAACAACTGTCGCCACTCTCTTGATCGTCGATAACGATCGAGTGGCGCGCGATGGCCTGCGTAGCGTTTTTGAAAGCGCGGGGCACCGCACGATAGGTGTGGCGGACGCGCCGGCGGCGCTGCGCCTGCTCCACAAACAGGCGTGCGACCTGGTGCTGCTCGACGTCGAACTTCCCGAAGTCGACGGTCTCGCGCTGTGCCGTCTGCTGCGGGCCCAACCGGCGCTGACGCAATTACCTTTAGTTGTTTTTTCCGCCGACGATAGCGAAGGCAGCAAAGTCGAAGCCTTTACCGCCGGCGCCGATGACTACATCGTCAAGCCGTCCACCCCCGGCGAGTTGGTTTCGCGCGTCAACTCTCATCTGAATTATGCGCAGCGCGAATCGGAATTAATCGGCAGCAATCGCGAGCTGAGTTTTCTCGCCGACCTTGGGCGCGGCCTGCTAAGAACCATCGTGCCCGAACAAGTTGCGAGTCGCGTCGCCGGAGCCATCTACGAAGCGACGAATGCCTCACAGACCGCATGCGCCATTAATAACAACGGACACGGACTAGCGGTGTGCGTCTTTGATCGCGAAGGTAGCGCCGGCAGTTCGGTGCTGCTCAATATGGATCGGCTGGAAAAGTGGTTGGCTTCCGCGCGTTCGAAGGCCCCAGCGCGGCTCACTAATAACCGCGAGTTTCTGCTGCGCGACGCAGAACACGAAACGGAATATCTGGTACCAATCCGCTCCGGCGAAAAACTTTTTGGCGCGATGGTTGTGGCTTTCGCGCTCGCGGAAGATTGCACTGAAGAGGAATGCCGGCTGATAAACGCGGCCGCCCAGCAAGCCGCACTCGCCGCAAACATTTCGACGCTCTACCTGGGCGCACGCGAGTCGGCGGCGACCCTGGCCCGGGAAGTCGATCGCCGCACTGCCGAATCCGAAATGCAGCAGCGCTTCACCGAAGCAATCATCGACACACTCCCTATTTCTCTCTACGCCATCGATCGCGATTACCGGATTGTCGCCTGGAACCGAAATCGCGAATTGGGTGAACTCGGTTTGCCCCGCGGTGAAGCCCTGGGCCGAAACATTTTTGAAGTCCTCACCAAACAGAGCCGCGAACTGCTTGAGAGAGAATTCGGCCGGGTCTTTGCCACGGGCGAGATTCATCGCATCGAACAGGAAAGCATTACTGAGTCAGGCGAGACCAACCACTGGTTGATTAGTAAGATACCCATGCGCGCCGATGAAAACGACGAGGTGTCGCATGTGATCACGGTGGGCGAAAACATTACCTCTCGCGTCCGGGCCCACCTGGCCGTAGCGCGCGCCGACAAACTAGCCGCAGTCGGCCGCCTGGCCGCCGGCGTGGTGCATGAGATTAACAATCCGCTGGCAACGATCGCGGCGTGTGCTGAATCGCTCGAGAAGCGAATTGAAGAAGGCGCCTTTAGTGACTCGCCTGACGCGGAAGATTTGCGCGAGTATCTGGGCTTAATTCGCGATGAGGCTTTCCGCTGTAAGAGTATAACCAACGGTCTGCTTGATTTTAGCCGCCTGCGAGCCGGCCAACGAGTGCCGGTGGACATGACCGAAATTATCAAAGCCACCGCGCGCCTGGTGACGCATCAGCAGCGAGGCGACGACATTCAAATCGTCATCGAAGCCGCCGCCGATCTCCCTAGCGTTTCCGGCGACGTCGGCCAGCTACAGCAGGCCGTGATTGCTTTGGCGACCAACGCGATAGATGCCATGCCCGACGGCGGGACGCTAACATTGCGGGCGATTCGCTCAAATTCTCGCGTCCTGGTTCAGGTCAAAGATACCGGCATTGGAATCGCGCCTGAAAACATGACCAGGATTTTCGATCCCTTCTTTACTACCAAAGATGTAGGGCACGGCACGGGTCTGGGCCTCGCGGTCTGTTATGGTATTTTATCTGATCATGGGGGAAGGCTGGACGTACGATCTACCTTGGGCAAAGGCACGACCTTTACTATCACGTTACCGATCGCGGACGAATGAAACTACCTTCCTGGTGCGGAGCATAAGCAGTGAACGAACAGCGTGACGCAAGGCTATTGATAGCTGAAGACGAAGCCAATCTGCGATTGGTTTTGCAGAAGGAACTGCAACGCCTTGGTTATCGAGTGCAGGCCGCCGCCGATGGCGAGGCCGCGCTGCGAAAATTGGAAGAGAGCAACGTGGACGTGCTGCTCTGCGATATCAACATGCCGCGCATGGACGGTATGGAACTTCTGCGCCGCGTGCACGAACGTCCCAACCCGCCCGAAGTAATCATGCTCACCGGTCAGGGCACGATTGAAACCGCCGTAGAGGCGATGAAGAACGGGGCCTATGACTATCTAACCAAACCGTACAGCATCAGCGAGCTTGATGTGCGCGTGCGACAGGCGGCGGAAAAGCGCAACCTGCGCGTCGACAACCAGAGATTGCGCGCTCAGCTCGAGCGGCAATCCGCCTTGCCGGAAATCGTGAGCCAGTCGCAGGCGATGAACGAAGCGATTCGTTTGGTTGAGCGCGTCGCGCCGTCTGAAGCTTCGGTCTTAATCACCGGCGAGTCGGGCACGGGCAAAGAATTGATCGCGCATGCGGTCCACCGTCTCTCG
>JAWVEM010000082.1:0-23739 GCA_033856735.1 Blastocatellia bacterium | reverse complement strand
CGGGCCGGCCGAAAGCGTGATCATTCTCCGGGTAATCGTGAATTGTTACCAGCGGATTGGGAGCGAGCACTTCGTGAATTTGCTCCTGCGCCTCGGGCGGACAGTTCTTGTCTTTCCCCGCGATATGGAGCATCAACGGCGAGCTGAGATTGTCTGCCTCGTTGAGCGTCTTCTCAATACCGACACCGTAGTAACCAACGGCGCAATCAGGTTTGAAACGGGCCGAGAGCAGCCAGGCAAGATTGCCGCCCAGGCAAAACCCTACCGCACCGACCCGACCGCTGCATGCCGGATGCTGGCGTAGGAATTCAAGCGCAGCCGCCGAATCCTCGACCGCCTTTGCTTGATCAAGTCCCTGGTAAAGTTCAAAGGCTTTCAGCCTTCCGGCTTCCGTCTGATCCGTAAGTTCAACGCCGCGCTCTTGTCGCCAAAACAGATCGGGACAAATCGCGACGAACCCACGCGCCGCGTACCAGTCGCAAACGTTCCGCAGGAATTCATTAACGCCAAAGATTTCCTGCAAGACGACAATGCCCGGCCCATAACCACCGGCAGGCAACGCCATGTAGGCGTCAACTTCTCCGCCATCGAACGATTTCACCTTAACCATTTTGAAGAGCGCCCTCCGCGCGAAGGTTTATACGCGAAGTAGAGTGAATACGCCAATTTTTCGGAGTGCCGGCAGAGCGAAACCTCGACGGCGCTTAGTTCGGAGTCCCGCCTTTAGGCGGAATTATTCATGATCATGGACCGCCTGAAGGCGGAACTCCAAACGATCCAAAGCGGTGTCGCGCTACGCTTGCCACCGCACTCTAAAACTGCCGCTATCGCCGTAGATTCAGCCACTCCCGTCCGGCTGGACACAATTCGAGAAAGTTGCAGATGCGACAATGAGTAGCAGGCAGAGGCGGAAAGAGATCTGCATCGAGCGTGCCGTCCAGGGTGGCGATCGAAAGCATGGCATCGTCAATCGCGCGCGCGCAGGTTTCCTCATCCAATAGTGCGGGCGGCAGGCTGATCTCGATGTTAGGATCGATGAAGTGAAGCGTCGCTCGTAGAGTGTTAATTTTGAGCGGCTGTTCTGATGTTGAGTCCTTGACCCGGTCGCTACTGCTCCCGGTTCTGTACATGAGCAATTCGCGCAGCGCCAGCGCGTATGCCTGCATTTGCAATTGATAATCATGCGCGACGGCGTCGGCTTGCGCGGCGATTGACAACTGGGGATCCGGGAGCAAAACGTCTCCAGTCGTTATCGCCTCTTCGCGTGCCTCTTCCTTAACGGTTTCGAAGTTAAATAAGGCCTGCTCTGGTTGCGATCCGATCTGAGCTCGACGTCTCGCCGCGGGAGCCGGCAAAGACGCGGTAACCGCGGCTGCGGCAAGCGGCTGTGCGGCGCTCGTTGTCGCTGGTGGGCGGAACCGGTTGGTCTTGAAATCAATGATTTCAACATCAACCCCAACGCCATCGGGGTTCGGCGTAATTAGTAACTTGTCGATCGTGCCGGTCAGAATTCCCAAAGGCCGGCGCAGTCGAAAGCGTAACTCGCTCCACAGGCCCGGTTCCGATTGCGGATTGCGAATTGCCGACTGTGAATCTTCCGCAGTTATGCGGCTCGCATGCGAAACGCGCTGAAAGACTTCACTACTCAGATAGTTTTGCGCGAGCGGCAACAGATCAGACAGAGCCTGCTGCGGCTTGATTTCGAAAGCGCGACCGGCAAGTTCTGCCTGCCGTTGGGCCAGGACCTCTTCGAAACTTTCGCGTAAGCGAGTCTCAGCCTCATCGCCGTCACGAAACGTTTCGCAGAAGCGGTGAATCACGGCGCCTTTCAGAGTGGCGGTGAGATTGGCGGGGGGCTCTGGCGCCTCGGCGTCGTTCCAAACTGCTCGTTCTTCTTTACCCGGCGCCTTCAACATTCGATCGAAATAGTATTGCCGCGTGCAACGCTGAAAATTTATCAGTTGCGTCACGTTAAAGCGCCGCAGCGCCCGTCCCGGCTCGGGCGCGACTTCACCCAGCAAAGGAAAAAGTTCTGCGAACGGCCGTGAAGGGTCAACCAGATCAGAAGCATCATCCGCGGGGCTCGGCTCGTTCAAACCCGCCGACCACAGACCATGACGTTCTCGATCGACTGTTACCCGTACCTGAACGTCATCGTCAAACTTCACCACGCCGCTTTGCGCGTGCTCGTCCAGCTCCAGCGCCTGCCAGATCCACGCCAGCCACTGCTCCTTGTCGGTCTTCGTTAGATTCTTGAGGTCGTTCTGCGTGACGGCGCCGGAGAAAATCAAACGATCTTTGGCCCGGGTCGCAGCCACGTAAAGGAGGCGCATGCTTTCGAACTCTTCGCGCCAGCGATTACGCTGGCGCAATTCATTGAAGAGCGCGCCGCGCACGGTCTGGCCGCGCCCGTCGGGAATGCGCACGGTCATGCCTCTGTGCCGATCAATTATGAACTGAGTTTCGCGCCGCGCTGGATCGCGATGGAGATCGGGAAGAATCACCACGGGAAACTCCAGGCCCTTCGCCTGGTGAATCGTCATCAACCGCACGACGTTGGCCGACTCGTCCATCTGGCCCTCGCCTTCGCGGCCGCCAATAGCTTCAAATTCTTCGACAAAACGGACAAAATCGCGAATCAGGTGGCCGGATTTTTCAAATTGCTCGGCCAGGCGAAAAAGCTTCTCGACGTTCGCCACGCGCTGGCCGCCGTCAAAGTTCGCCGCGATGATCGGCATGAATTCCGAAGCCGAAACCGCATAGCGCAAGAGCTCGGCAATGCCGTAGCGGTTCCGCCGTGGAATCAAAGCCTCCAGGAGAGACGCGGCGCGATCCAGGGCAAACTGATCATCTTTGTCGATGAATTGAATCTCTCGGCGATGTCGCAAAGCACGCAGCAAATTACGCCGATGCAGACGGTCCAGCCCATCGCTATCTCCAAAGCGCGGTGCGCAACGCAGCGCCAACAGAGCGTTGTCGGAAACTCCTCCCAGCGGCGACCTCAACACGGCGGCGAGCGCCAATTCGTCGGTGGTGTTATCAAGAAAGCGCAGCAGCTGAATCAGATCGGTGATCTCTTCACGCTGATAAAAGCCCTTGCCTTGCACGGTTAAGTAAGGAATGCCGGCGCGGCGCAGCGCGCTCTCGTACGTCCACACTCCAGTGAAGGCGCGCAGCAGAATGGCAACGTCGCCGTATTTGAAGCGGCCGAGACTTGAATCCGTCGAGGTTTGGTTCCACAGACTCAAGTCTGTGCCACTTACAAGCGTTCGAATGCGCGCGGCTATCTGTTCGGCGTCACGTTCCTGCGCGCCCAACGGATCGCGATCGTCGGCATCTTGAAGCTCGTCAGCGGTGCTGCTGCTTTCCGGCAAGGCACTGACCAGCAATTCGACAAGCGGCGGTTCGTGTTCGACGCCACGTTCGGCTTTACCTGGCTCGTGGATGACGTAACCAAGTTGGCCCAGGGCCGCTTGGGGAACTTCACTGCGCGCCTGGAAAACTTTAGCAAATAAGAAATTGAAATAATCGATCAGCGGTCGCTGGCTGCGAAAATTTAGGTGCAAAGGCTGCTGCGCGCCCCCGGCCTTTTCAATGGCCGCGGTCATTTCGCTAAATACATCGACGTCGGCCCCGCGAAAGCCGTAGATGGATTGCTTGCGATCGCCCACGATGAATAAATTCGTGCCGCGCATCAGCGCCAGCCTGGTCATCAGATCGCGCTGCAGGCTATTCGTGTCCTGAAATTCGTCGATGAGAAAGAACCGATAACGCTCGGTCCCGCGGCTGACAACCTCGGGCAAATCCAAAAGCTTCAGAGCTCGCAACTGCAAATCGTCAAAGTCGAGCACCGAGAGCCGCTGCTTTTCATTGTCGAGACGGCGATCGATCGCGCGCAGCAGCTTGAGCAGGGCCAGGGAGTAATCCTTTGCCAGCAGGTCGAACCCCGTGGTCGGCACGCGGCCGCGCAGCCGTTCGCTGGTCGACGAATCCGCGCCCCAGAGCGCTTCGTCCACGCGCTCCACCACCGGATGATTATTCTTGCTTAAACGTGTTTCGCGAAAGTCTTCAATCGCCTGGCAATAACTCGCAAT
This sequence comes from Blastocatellia bacterium, assembly GCA_033856735.1. Taxonomy (GTDB): domain Bacteria; phylum Acidobacteriota; class Blastocatellia; order Pyrinomonadales; family Pyrinomonadaceae; genus UBA11740. The sequence goes on along the minus strand of JAWVEM010000082.1, from coordinate 19,645 downwards.
GGTCTTTTCGTTGGGAGGCTGCGCGAGGATCGCGCGCAATGCCGGCCACTCGACCGCGGCCCGGTTTCGTTTTTCGGCGGCCGCTTTGGTCAGCTTGCCCGCCGACAACAGCACCGCCATGTGCGCGTCCAGTTCCTTCAGCGCCGAAATATAATCGGCTTCGGAAGCGTGATTCGCGGCCGTCAGTTTTTCAATCGCGGTGAGAGATAACCCCTCACCGCGATACTTGCGATGAAGTTCTATCAGCGCGTTGGCCAGCGCCGCCCGGCCGGTCCCGTGCGCCAACTGAACTATTTTTTCGTCCTCATGATGAATGGCGTCGGCGAGCGTCTCTTCGACGACCGTTTCGAGCAGCATCGCCGCCTGGTGCTCGTCGAGCAGCATGAACTGCGGATCGATATTGGCTTCGACGGGAAACTCGTGCAGCAGGCGCGAACAAAATCCGTGGATCGTGGTGATCACGGCGCCTTCCAGGGCGCGCTTGTGACGCAGCCAAGTCTGACGTTCACTGCCCGAAGTCTCGCGTAGCAACCCGTCGATCCTTTCGCGGACGCGCTGGCGCATTTCGTTCGCGGCGCGGTTGGTGAAGGTGATGGCGACGATGTTGTCGACGGAAACTTTTTTGGTGCGCAGGATCTCCAGATAGCGCTCGACCAGAACGAACGTCTTGCCGGAGCCCGGACCAGCAGTGACAGAGAGATGCCGGTCCAGAGTGTGCGCGGCTGCGGCTTGTTCAGGTTTTAGTTCGCGAGGTTGGGAATGGTTGGAAATGCGCGACATCGAGCGAGTTCTTTATGAAGTGCGCCGGCAGAGCGAAGCGTCGACGGCGCTTTGGATGCGGTGGATACTATCAAAAATCCAAAGCGGTGTCGCGCTCCGCTTGCCACTGCACTCCAAATTAGAACCCGCCCGGCGCGTTCTGTGCCTGCTCAGAGGGGGCCTTGGGATCGAACGGGATGTTGATGAACTTTTTCGCTACCGCCTGCGCGTTATCGTAGTTGCTGCCGGCTTGTAGCGCTTTGTTGTATTCATAGACAGCCTTGGGCCGATCGCCTTTTGCATCATAGGCGTTGCCGCGTTTGATGTGCGCCCAGGTTTCGATCCACGCCGCTTTGCTGCTGATCCCGTCGATGGCGGCCTGAAAATTATCGAGCGCCAGTTGCCAGTTTTTCTGTTCGAAGTAAACCAGACCCAGATTGTAATAAACCCAGGCGTTGTTGCGATCGAGCTTCAGCGCAGCCTCGAGTTGCTGCTGCGCTTCGGCGTACTGGCCTTCCTTGAACAGCTCGATCCCGCGACGGGCGACGATGGAAATTTTCAGATCGTCGGACATCCGCAGAATCTTGTCATTGGGATCGACTTCGGCATTAATCGGCTGTCCGTTTGACTCGAAATCAAAATCTTCGCTGCGGCCGTCCAAATACAGCACTTTAGTTTGCGAGTCGCCTTCCGAGTGCAGCGTCAGCTCGACCGGCAGGTGCAGGTTCTCGAAGTTCTGCCGCACAGTTCCGCGGGTCCGAAACTTCCCTGCTCGCGTGCGAATAATCTGATAGTCAACGCTGAACTCAGGCACGCCCGTCCCTTCGACCCATTGCGCGAAGAAGTAGCGCATGTTCTTGCCCGCCACCTTTGACGTGAGCCGCTCGAAGTCATCGATCGAGGCGCTCTTGTTCCGGTACTGTTCGAGAAACTTTTGTATTAAGTCACGAAACTGATCTTTGCCCATCGTCTCGCGTAACATGCGAAAGACCATCGCGCCTTTGTAGAACACGATCGACTGGTAAGCTGAAGATTGATCGTCGAGGGCAGCCGGCGCCCGCACGATCGATGCAGTCTGTTCAAAGGTCAGCGCGCGTTCCTGCTCTTCGCGCTGCGCGGCATCGAGCTGGGCGCCGCTGAGCGCCGATTCACGGAGGGCGAAGGCACTCCATTCAGCCAAACCCTGGGAAATCCACGCGTCGTCAAAAGTCTTAAGCCCCACTGTCTGGCCCCACCATTGATATGCGACCTCGCGCGTCAAGCGCTCTTCCGCGGGCCTGGCGGTATCGAAGAATTTCGAAGCGAGAAAGAGAATTCCCGGACCGGAGTAAGCCTCCAGCGTCTCGTCATCCGTTTGCGCAATTATGAAACGCGATCCGAACGCCGGTGCGCCATACTCGTTGGTATAAAACTCCAACGCGTGGCCCATCAGCTCGCCATAATTGCCGATCCGATTTTCACTTCCCGGCTTAACAAAGAACTGCAACTCGTACTTGCCCATGCGCAGGGATTTGACGACGTACTGACCGGCAATGAAGTTTCCAATCAGCACCGGTTGTTTGTTGACGAAGCGGAAACGCGTGGTACCTGTCTTATCAACCTGCGGCGTGACGGGTTCGTCGCTGATCCCGCCGACCTGCATTCCGGTCGGCACGATTACCGTGATGTCGGAGGTGGATCGATCCGCGGCGTAATCATGAAATGGAAACCAGCGCGAGGCATACATCAGGTAAGAACCTTCCGGGCCCACATACGCCATTCGTTTGTTTGCCAGGGGACCACCTTCAGGAGAAGTCAGGGCGCCGCTCCAACGAATCCGAATTGTCACCGGCTGCGCCGCCGGCACCACCTGTCCCAGATCGATCCGCACATTCGGACCGAGCGCGCCCGCGCCCACCGAATCCTGCACAAAGCCGGTCAGCGCCGTGCCGTCTTTCTGGACGCCGTCTACATGCAGCGACCCGTTCAATTCAAAGACCACCGACCGCGTGGCTTCCTGTGGCACGAACGTAATGTCGGCGCCGGCCCGTAGCGTGTGCTCGTCGGGACTCAACTGGACTTCGATTCGATAGTTGGTCACATCGTAGCGAGATCCGGGAGCAGTTGGGGTTTGCGCGTGCGCCGTTGCTCCGAATAAACACAGCACAACTGCCAGCACGGCGATGTGAGCTCTCAAATTGGAGATCTCAGACTTGCAACAGGAGAGAAGACTTTGTCTAGGCATAGCGACGATTCGTTCGATGACCGGCATTATAGTTCGACGTATGACTCGCCCGCCAGCGCGGACGGTTTGGCAACCTTGGGCGTGGTCTTGGATGGCCGGAAGGCGGGCGCGGTTGGCTGACCGTTGGCTGGTTAAGCCATGAAAACCGTTCTGCGAGGGATTACTGCGCGCCCGCAGTCGGTAATCTATCATTTTTTCCGTAACCCCCAGCCAGCGGATCGCGTTACTAAACACTTAAGGGTAAGCCAATCGCGTGCTTGACAGGCCGCGCCGAGCCGATTAGATTCAGTTTTCATTTCGCTGCCAGACAAACCTGCGAATGACCGCCAGGCAACGCTCGTTCGTCATAAACCAAACAATCCGCAGTTCTGCTGCTCGATTTCTAATCAGGAGTTTCACCGTATGAGTCTGCACAAAACGTTTCTGACCGTCACAGTTCTGTTCGCGCTGGCCGGCGCCGCGCTGGCCCAGACCGGCCGCGGCGTCCACGTTAATTTCAAAGATACGCGGCTGGCTAACGGCCTGCGCGTGATCACTGTTGAAGATCACAACGCTCCGGTCATTGCCGTCAACGTCACTTACAACGTGGGCTCGCGCAATGAACATGCGGGCCGCACCGGATTTGCCCACCTCTTCGAGCACATGATGTTCCAGGGCTCTGAAAACGTAGGCAAGTCTGAGCATTTCATCCTCGTCTATAACAATGGCGGCACCATGAACGGCACCACCAACGAAGACCGCACCAACTATTTCGAGGCCCTGCCCGCAAATCAAATCGAACTCGCGCTCTATCTCGAGGCCGACCGCATGCGCAGTCTGGCCGTCACGCAAGAAAACCTCGACAACCAGCGCAACGCGGTCCAGGAAGAGCGGCGCATCGGGCTCGACAATGCCGCCTATGGCAAGACCGGAGAAATTCAACAGGCGTTGATGTACGACAACTTTGCCTACAAGCATTCAACCATTGGATCGATGACCGATTTGAATGCGGCCTCGGTAGCGGACGTGCAGGCGTTCTTCAAGATGTACTACGCGCCCAACAACGCCGTGCTGACTCTGGTAGGAGATTTCAAGACGGCCGATGCGCTGGCGATCGTCAAAAAGTATTTCGACAGCATTCCGCGCCAGGCCGATCCTCCGCCGGTTGACATGACTGAACCGGAACAGAAGGCCGAACGTCGCACATCAGTTGACGATCAACTCGCTCGGCTGCCGCGGGTCGACATTGCCTACAAGACCGTCCCCGGCAACACGGCGGACTTTTACGCGCTCCAAGTGCTGGCCAATGCTCTCGGCAGCGGCGGTAGTTCACGGCTCAATCAGAAGCTCGTGCGTGAGAAGGAAATGGTAGCGAACGCCAATAGCTTTGCCCAGGAGAGCCGCGGCGTCGGCGGCTTTTATGTGACGGCAACGCCGCGACCCGGCAAGAAAACCGAAGAGGTCGAAGCGTCCGTTTATGACGAGATCGCCCGGCTCCAGAAAGAACCTATCGCCGATTGGGAATTGCAGAAAGCGAAAACCGGCGCGCGGCGAACTTACATCAACGGACTGCAAAGCTCGCTGGGTCGCGCCAATTCAATTGGCCAGTACGCTGTCTACTACGGCGATCCGAACTTAATCAACACTCGCATCGACAAGGTCAACGCCGTCACCAAAGAAGACGTGCAGCGCGTCGCCAATAAATATCTGGTGCAGACTAACCGCACCGTGGTCATTACCGTTCCCAAGGCGGGCGCGGGCCGCGGTATGAATCCCGGAATGCAGCAGCAGTAGGAGGATCGATCAATGAAAGGAACCACGATCATGAAATCAAGACTGTTAGCGGCGGCCATCTCAATCGCCGCGCTTACTTCCGGGACTTACGCCCAACAGGGCGGCATGGCTTCACAAACGCCCAGCAGCACCAAGGGCGCCGTGATCAAAGGCAAAGCACCGGTCAACCAAAACCTGCTGAAGGTAAAGCTCCCTAAGGCCCAGGAGGCAACACTGAAGAACGGCCTGCATGTGGTGGTGTTGGAGAGCAAAAACAAGCTGCCGATCTTCTCGATGGAAATGGTAGTGATGAGCGGCGGGCTCTCTGATCCGTCAGACATGCACGGGCTGGCAAACGCCACTGCCTTGTTGATGCGCGAAGGCACGGCCAAACACAACAGCCGCGAGTTCTCTGAGCAACTCGACACGATTGGCGCCACGTTGAATGCCAATTCCGGCGTGTCTTCATCCACTTCAAACGTCAGCACGTCCGGGCTGGTCGATAATCTGGATCAGATACTCGATCTCTTTACTGAAGTAATTCGCACGCCAAAGTTTCCTACCGAGGAAGTCGAACGCTACAAATCGCGCGCAATTTCTCAACAGCCTCTGCTGCGCGGCCAGCCACAGTTTCTCGCGCAAGAACGTCTGAATCAGGCCATCTATGGGACACACCCGGGGGCTCTGATAGTCGCGCCGGCCGAATCGCTGAAAAGGATCACCTCAACTGATCTGATTCGTTTCCACGATCAGAACTATGTGCCGAACAATGCCACTCTGTTTATCGCCGGCGATGTGACGCTCGCGCAGATGATGCCCAAACTCGAACGCGCCTTCGGTGACTGGAAACCGGGAACAGTAACGGCGCTCTCTCTGCCGGCGGTGCCGGCGCAGAATGCGACTCGAATTCACCTGATTAATCGGCCCGGTTCTGTGCAGACTGTATTTAGTATCGGCAGCCTCGGAATCGAACGAACCGATCCGGATTACATCGCGCTCTCAGTGATGAACCGGATTCTGGGCACGGGGCCGTCGTCACGTTTGTTCCTGAACATTCGCGAAGATAAGGGCTATGCATATTCAGTCGGTAGCAGCTTCAGCGCCACCAGGTACCGGGGCACGTTTGTCGCCAGCTCGCCCGTGCGTACTGAAGTTACCGAAGGCACGATTCGCGAATTCATGAACGAGTTCAAACGGATTCGTGACGAGAAAGTCTCGGCCACGGAACTTGAAAACGCGAAACGCGCGATCATTGGCAGCTTTGCGTTGTCGCTGGAGAATCCACAGGCGCGGTTGCAGAACATCATCACCCAGAAGCTCTACAACCTGCCGGCGAACTACTGGGACACTTACCCGCAGAAGGTCGAGGCGCTGACTGTCGAAGACGTGCAGCGCGTGGCGCAAAAGTACATCGACCTGAACCACCTGCAAATCGTAGCCGTCGGCGACGCCAACAAGACCCGCGCAGTCCTGGCCAAGTTCGGCACCGTCCAGGAGTACGACGCGGACGGCAAGCCGGTACGCAACGCAGCCGCAAAGCAGTAACCGGGGCACCAGCCCGATCATGAGGGAAGCTCGAGATACCCGCAGACTCTTACAAGCTTGCGGGTGTTTTGAATCTTCCGACTGGAGCGCGGACATCTTGTCCGCCTGAGCGCGCCAGCGCGAATAGTGTTACGCGATAGTTTGTCAGGATTTTGAGCGGGCTTTGCCCGCTGGCGGACAGGATGTCCGCGCTCCAACGTCATTCCGGTTTCGGAGTCGGAGTCACCGTCGCTGCCGCATCTGCGGGCCCGATCTTGTCGTCAAGCCCTTCCAACGATCCATTCACTTTCTTATAGACACTTTCGATTACCGATCGCCGCGCGGGATCGGGAGGGCCGGCCGCGTAGCTCTTGATGTAATACGGCAGCGCCAGATCGTTCTTGCCGGTTGCTTCGAGCGCGCCGCCCAAATGCCACATCGCCGCACGCCAGAGCGGCGTGCCTTCCGGGGCGGCGTTCACCGCGCGTCGCAGACGAGTCACCGCCTCATTGGCTTTGTCGAGTTTGAAAAGCGCGACCCCGGCGAGATCTTCGATGCGTCCCCGCAAGAGTCCGGATAACGCAGCGCGTGGCGCATCGGGAATGCGAGGCGTGCCACCCTGGGTCAACGCCTGCGCGCGAATGTCACTGTATTCGTCAGGCTGCACGGCGAGAGTTGCGGCCGGCGCGCTCAGTGCAGCTTCCACGCCGCTGGTGGCCTGGTCCATCAAGTCAATCACACTTGAAAGCGCCACACCCTTTTGCACAAATTTTTCGGCGACATAGACTTGACGAAACGTGCGCATGGCATCGTCGCCGGCAGTGAAGTCCTTGGCGATGGCGGCCAATTCATCTTCACTCGCCGCGCTGCCTTCCGGCTGATTCAAGGCGGTGTTCAAAGCGAGCAGAGCCTTCAGCATCTTGGCATTCGCGTCCGTGTCTGCCGGTTTGGATTGAAAGATCACTGCCCGGCGCTCAGGCGCAAGCAGTTCGATAAAGCTGCTCGCGTGCGCGGCGGTACGGCCGGCTAGAAGGGCCTCGATTTGTCCGCTCTTCAAAGAGAACGAGCGCGCGAGTGCGACCGCCGCATCGTCAAACAATCCGATCGACGCCAGCATGTTCGCTAATTCGTAATCAGTGGTCGGAAAGCGGCTGAACTGGCGCACAAACCGCAAAGATCGCTCGGCCTCCTGCGGGCGTCGGTTCTCTATCAGCGCGCGCGCCAGTGCAATTTGGCCCCAGGCATATCTTGGCTCGAGGGCCACCGCCTTGTTTGCCAACTCGAGCCCGCGGACGGGATCGTCGTGAGCCAGAAACCAATAGCTCGCGCCCACCAACAGGGGCAGGTTGCGTGACTGATCTTTGTCTTGCAGCGCGTTGTTCAGTTCCTGATCGGCTTCGGTTTTTTTCCCGAGTTCCAGCAGCGACACGACTAATCCGGCGCGCGCGGTATTGCTCGCGGGATCGGCTTCCAACTGCTCGCGGTACAAAGCCAACGCGTCTTCAAACTTGCCGGCCGCGCGTTTCATGTCGGCCAGCGCGATTCTGGCGCCTGCCGATTTGGGGTCGAGCGCGTGCGCGCGTGCGAATTCGGTTTCAGCTTCTTCCAGGCGCAGACCAATGTGACGGGCTTCGCCGAGCGCTTGATGAGCTACGGCTGAATCCGGTCCGGCCTGTATTGCCAGTTCAGCCAAACGACCGGCTTCATTTGCATCTTCGAGCAGCAGGTAGAACCCGGCGACTGCCGCCAGACGTTTCGGGTTGCCCTGGGCCAAAGCCTCTGCCTGATGAGCAGAGTCGATCGCCGCCGCCCGCTGGCCGCGCAGAAAAAGATTGGCCGGTATGCGCGCGATCACTTCCGTGAACAAACGATCCGGCATATCGCGAGGCGCCTCGGCGATTGCCAGGCGGAACTGCTGCAGACCGACGACGATGGCGCCGGTTTGCAGCTTTTGATCGCCCAGCATCGCGTGCGCGACCACGATTAACTCGTTCGCCCTGGGCGCCGCTGCTGACTGGGGATGAGCGGCAACGAATGCTTTGAGAGTTTCGATTCGCTTCTCAGGAGGTTGCGCCAACGCAACTTCAACAGCTTCTTTTTCGTCGTCGGGACTAGCTGGAGCAGCGGTCGTCGTTTTTCGATCAGTAACCGAAGGCAGCGTCGTGCGCGCCGCGTTGGCGGCGACCTCTTCGTTTGCGGCGACGCTTGGCGAAGCCTGCGCAGCAGGGCTATCGGTTGTTTGTGGCAATGCCGTGGGTAATGGTGTGGCGGGCGCTGTGACTGGCGAAGCCTCGGGTATTTCCGAGGGTTGAGGTTGCGGCGTCGCTGGGGCTTGCGGCATCGCAACTGCCGGCGTTGGCTCAGCCGTTGGCGCGACGTTAGCGCTGGGCTCAGGCTTCGGTGTTTCAGTTGGCAGCGGTGCAGGCGTCTCTGTGGCACGCGCCGCGGGCGTCGCGGTTGGTTGCGGCGCGGGTGTTTCGGCTGGTTGCGCCGCGGGGCTCTGAACCGTTCGCGGTCGTTCTTGTTCTGCGATCAGATTTTCTGCCACCTTCTCTGCCGGCCGTTGGTCCAGATCTGCGAAGGTAAAATTGTTTCGTTCTCCGAGTCCATTGGCGAATGTCTTGATCCCGGTTAACAGGCCCTCGCTATAACCGGCGCTCTCGATTTTTGCGCGCATGCGCTGCCCCATATCGCCGATTAGGCCATCGGGCAGATCTGAACGAGCTCCCCGGCTGATATGGGCCAGGAACTCTCCCTTGTCGCCCGCGATCGCGAGCAGCACGCTCTTCTTCGAACTGGTCGGGGTCCCGATTTGCCAATCGTTGGCAATCCGCAACGAGTAAGCATAGAGATCTTCCGAGCCGGTACTTTTCAGCGTCGCGATGACAAACTCGATCCCGGTTCGTTGCTCCAGGTTCTGCAGGATTTTTTCCAGACGATCCCTGGTGGCTGCGTCCAGCACCGCGGCAAAGTCGTTAACGTGTCCGCTGGGCTTCGGTAATTTGACCTGCGCGGAAACACCGGCGTCCGCGCCCAGCCAAAACAAAGAAACGATCGACAGAATGAGCACAAAAATGATTGCCCGCTGATTAATAAAGGGTAGTTTCATTGGATAGTTTTGCTTGAATTCTATTTGCCGCCAGGGCGAAATCTTTGGCTCGGATTGGTCAATGCTTCTGACAATACCCGGCCAATCGAACAGCTCGGCGCCTGTACGCCGAGCAGACTGGAAAGCGTTGGAGCTATGTCGGCCGGCGTCGCCGCCTGTTCATAAATGCCTTTAGCAAAGTCTCGTCCCATGATAATCAATGGCACGTGGGTGTCATAACTGTAAGGCGATCCGTGCGTCGCCGTCGATCGCGGATCGGTTGGGTCGTCGGGAAGATCAAACAAAATATTGTAAGGCTCGAAAATGACGATTACGTCACCGCTGCGCTGTGGGTAGAAGCCGTTCAGCACGCGCCGGGCGATCGGGTCGGCTGACGATATCAACTGATTCTCGAGCTGCGCCCGGGTGAAATAGCGCGCCACGCCCGGCATCCGCATCGTCAACTCGCCCACGACGCGCTCGCATTCATCCAGATCGATTCCGTCGCGCTTCAAGGCGGGGCGATTAAGATAGAAGTTGCCGTTGAGCAATCCCGATTCCGTCTCCGTTCTGTTGGTGAAGGTTTGAATGTAGTCGGTAGCCGGACGATCCTTGCGAGCGTATTTGGCTCTTAATCCATCTTCGACAATCTGGCGCAAGCCGGCGTTTTGATAGCGATGGCCCGGGAGATTCAACGAAGCGGCTTGCTCCGGCGTCGGAGAGACCCCGTGATCCGCGCTCAAGATGACGATGGTGTTTTGCAGACCGACGTGCGCATCGACGAAATCCAGCAGCGTCCCGATTTGCCGGTCGACGCGCAAGGTCATGTCCATCGCTTCATGGCTGTAAGGCCCAAACCGGTGCCCAACATAATCGTTGGCTGAAAAACTCACCGAGAGCAGGTCAGTGTCGGCATCGTCTCCCAGTCTTTCATTAGTGATTGCTTCTTCGGCGAAGGCGACCAACAGGTCATTTGAAAACGGCGTGTAGTCCAATGCTTTGTAAAAAGCCCGGCTCGCGTTCGCCGCCCCACCGGTGATCACATGCGGGAAGTAGTTGGTATCGTTCGAAGACTTGTCCAGGTTTTCCCAGGGCACGTCGTCTTTGCCCGCACGCTTCACGTATTCGGCTTCGGGCAGAAGACGATCCCAATGCGCGCCAAACCACTGGTCGGCCAGGTGGCGCTTATTAAAATGCTCGACCCAATCAGGCTCACGATCAAAATAATACGTGCTGGAAACCATGTTTCCATTATCGGTGCCAAACCAGTAAGCAGCATTCGCTTGCCGGCCCACGGGCAGAATTGCCGAACGGTCCTTGGCCGAAATTCCAATCACCTTCGATCGATCGTTGTCGGCGATTCGCAATTCGTCGCCTACTGTCGAGCAGAGCAAACGGCGCGGACTAAATCCCTTCTCTCCGGGTTTGCCGGCAAGTTTGTTCGTGCTGTCGTCAGTGACGGACTTAACTTTTTTGCCAGTATCGCGCTCGTACCATTCGTTGGCGATAATGCCGGTCTGGGACGGCCACGCGCCGGTCATAAAAACCGCATGGCCCGGCGCGGTGAAGGTGGGCACGTAATCGAAGTTGGCATCGCTCCAAAAAGCGCCTTCGCGCATCAAGCGCCCGATGCCTCTAGAACCGAACAGATCACCAAAGCGGGTCAAGTAGTCATAGCGAAACTGGTCGACGACGAGCAGCAGAATTAACCGCGGGCGAGAATTCTTAGGGACCGCCGACCCGGCGCTGCGGGCGGCACTTCGACGCGCCGGCCGCGGCTGTTGAGCCGGCGACGTAGCAACCAGAGATAAAAGGGAAAACAGCGAAACAATCAGCAATAACGGGCGGGCGAAATTCTTGATTGGGGAGTTCTTCATTCGACAATCGTCGCTGCGGAAGAGTGTAAAACCAACATAAGTCTAAGGAGAGACAATTCGGGTGGGCATGATAACATCGATCCGACGGCAAAAGGAAAACAGTCGGTGTTGTTTAGAAGCGGGCTACTGCCCGCTTGGTCGGGCGGTAGCCCGACCCTAAACCAAACACAATAATATCAATGAGCGAACTTGAGGAAGCATGGGAAGTAGCGCTGGCCGAGGCGACACAGCGCGCGCGCGATGCCGGTCGCGCAGACATTGGCAGGTATCTGGATCTGCGCTCGAAGAATGATCTATTGCGACGCACGGCCATCGACTGGCTGACCGCCACCTTTACCTCGCTGGCCGGAGAAGCAAATCGCGTGGGCGCCGGCATCCGGATCGAAAGACAAGACTCGCACAATTTTCGCCGGGGTCCCGCGATGATGGTGGGAAGTCAACTAACGCTGCGCCGCGGCGTCCGCACGCTGTCGCTCGAATGCGGTTGGCCACGAAAGCCCATCGACGGATTTGTACGCGGCGATGGACTGGCTTGCGCCAACATAAAACACTTTGGCCGAACTCGCGCTAACGCAGAACTCATACTGGCGCCGTCCACCAAAGGCTCGCCACAATGGCTGATCATCGAAAAGACTCTGTCACGCACCCCTTTCACTGAAGCTGCGTGCCGCCAACATCTCTCCATTTTGTTAAGCGAATCGTAAAGTTCAACCCTTTCTTCTTTTAACGTTAAGACTTGTTTGTGATGTCCGGGCTTTTGTTTGGGCGGGCGCACGTTTTCGCCTTCGTCCTCATCGCATCCCTGTAATGCTATCGCCCTAAGGGTGAATTAAGGAGGAAGAAAAAGTGAGATACAAAATTCTAACCAGGTCGTTGATGATGGGAGTTCTGCTAATTTTGGCGGTCCCCGTCGGCACAGGTTTATAGTCGCGACCGCTACAACGACCGCTACAATAATCGCGACCAGTACGATCGAACGAATCGGCGTGACATGCGAGAGGTGATCTCTCGTCTCGACAACACGACCGCCCAATTGGAAAACGACCTGAACTCGACGCCCGGACGGAGAGTTCTGGGTATCTTTCAGTTCAGGACCATTGACAACAACTCCATCGCGCAAGTACGTGACTTTCGGCGCGCGGTCAGGCAACTAAGAAACAACTCGGCGAACGGGCGGGCTCTGAACGGCAGCGTTGGCGAGGCGCAGGTTGTTTTGGAGCGTGGCGTCCAACTTGATCGCTATCTGCGTCTGCGCACGGGCAGCGAGCGGGTGGATGCCGATCTCAGCGAGCTGAGATCCAATCTTCATATGCTGGCTGACGCGTATGGTCTGAGCGTGCCTTACTAACGCGGACCACCGATTGTTCTTTGGATCTCGTTTAGAAGGCGAACCTGAGCCGCCGGCCTTCGTTTAGAAGGCGGACTTGTCCGCCTCTCAGACAAGAGCGGGACAAGTCCCGCATCTAAACGGACGTGCTAAGCTGAGAACGTTCGACATAGCCCCGCCGCTTCCTCACGAGCGAGCGGGGCTTTCTTCGTCAGGCTCGCAATGCCACAATGCCTGAACGGATGACCGGCACTCTCTACATCGTCGCCACGCCTATCGGCAATCTCGAAGACATCACCCAACGCGCCTTGCGCATTCTGGGCGAAGTGGACATTGTGGCCTGCGAAGACACGCGGCGAACGCGGGTGCTGCTGAATCACTTCGGCATCAAGACAAAGACTCTTAGTTACCACGAACACAACGAGCGCGAACGCGCCGAACAGATCAGCGAACTGCTGCTCTCGGGAAAGAATGTCGCTCTGGTTTCAGATGCGGGTACGCCGTTGATTAACGATCCGGGCTTTCGCGTAACCAACGCCGCGATTGAATTAAACCTGGCGGTCGTTCCCATTCCCGGGCCCACGGCATTCGTCGGCGCGCTGGTCGCGTCCGGACTGCCCTCTGATAAATTTTTCTTTGCCGGCTTTCTGCCGGCGCGCGCTAATGCACGGCGCGAGAAGTTGGAAGAACTCAAACGGATTCCGGCGACCCTGGTCTTATATGAAGCTCCTCATCGAATCGCCGCAATGTTGAAAGACGCTCTTGATGTGCTCGGCAATCGGCAGGCAGCCGTCGCGCGCGAGCTGACAAAGATTCACGAAGAGATCGTCCGCGGTAGTTTGCGCGAGCTGAGTCAGCGACTCAGCGGCGACGCGGCAGTGCGAGGCGAAATCGTCCTGGTAATTAGCGGCGCCGCAGTTGATGAAGCTGCAACGGGCGAGACCGAACCTTCATCGCGAAGATTGATTGAAAGGGTAAGCGAGCTCGAGCGTGACGGCCTAGACGCAAAGGCCGCTTTGAAGAAGGCGGCCCGCGAACTGGGAATGAAACGGGCCGAAGCGTATCGGGTATTAGTGGCTCAAAAGAATCGCCTTAGCAAGTAGAAGAGTACGCTGAGGACCACCGACACGATCAGCATCGAAACAATTGGTACGTAAACTCGCACGTGATCGCTTTCATAACGAATGTCGCCGGGCAGACGACCGAACCACGAAAGCCATCCAGTGTAAATCAGCAAGCCCGTGAATACGACGCAAAGCCCGCCGATGATTACCAGTAAACCTAAGTAACGATTCATCGCGCCCCCGATTATCGGTCAGGAACCCCATTGGAGTGCGCCGGCAAAGCGCAGCGGCCACGGCGCTTTGCTTCGGAGTCCCGCCTTTAGGCGGAATTATTCGATGATCATGGACCGCCCGAAGGCGGAACTCCAAACGATCCAAAGCGCTGTCGCGCTACGCTTGCCACCGCAGTCCAAACGATCACCTCGCGAACGCGGCCACGGGCCCGTCCGGTTTCAGGATGTCCTTCAACGCCGAATATGGAACCAGAACGTGCTGCGGGCCGGCGGCGTATGCCGCCACTTGGTAAGGATCGAAAGTGATCCAGAGACCTTTCTTAGTAATGGCCCAGGCCCGGTAATTGTCGGCTTGCGGTGACGCTCCCGACTTCATCATGTCTTCATCTAGCATCGCGTCTTTATCTTTACTCGCCTGCTCCCTCAGATCCTTGATGCAATAAGCCGAGATGACGCTGATAAAGTTTGATTTCGGATTGAACAGATCACCCAGCGCCAGCTTCTTCCCATTCTTGACGTCGTAATTCACGACCGTCGTGTTGCTGTTGCCATGCGCCGCGCCGCGCTCGTATGACGCCTCCGTGAACTCCACGCTGATTAGGTCGTCAGTCGCACACCGGATTTCATAACTAATACTCAAAGTCGAGTCGAGGGTCTCCGCCGGTGTCTCGCTGCCGGCGTCAGTTTCCTCAGAGTTCTCGGCGGTTTTAAAGGCGGCGACATCTTTCGTGACCAGGCTCCGAGCTTCCCGATTGAAACCGTCAAAGCGCGCATCGCCTTCGATCTGCGGATACTCGGCATCGATCGTGTAATGCTTCGCCTTGTTCGCTTCCTTGATAACTTTAGGTGTCACGCGCACGGCCACAGTGAATTCGATTGGCTGTTGGTCCACCTGAAACTCTGTCTCTTTCGAGCCGTCAGGTTTCGACCACTTGCCTTCGATCTCGTTCAAATTCGGATCGGGAGAAGGAACGGCCGGTTTCCACTTGCCTTTGAATATGCCGGTGACGTTGCCGCTGTCGTCAGACTCTTTCAGCTCGACGTTGCCGTCTTTATCGACCGTGCCGGCGAGGTTGATGTTCTTGCCGACCTTTGGATAAAAATAAGTTCCCGTCAGGCGGTCGCCGTCGCGTGTGAGATTCATTTCGATCGAGAGATTGCCGGCGATCGTGCCGCGAAAATAGAACCTATCACCCGTCAGGGCCTTGCCGCCCACTGCCGCTTCATGCACGGCCGTGTCGTTGCTGTTGGTCTGCTGATTACTCGCCGGTTTCCGGCAGGCGCCAAAAGTCATCAGCGCAATGACGAGAGAAAGTAGTAAGAGAGAAGTTCGCATTCTAAATTCAATCCTTCGGTTCTAGCTTGATTTCGATCCGTGTATCAGAAGCCCGACCGTGAGGGAGGGCTACGCTAATCCTAACGCTCGGCCTACTGAGAGTTGCCCTCCCTCACGGTCGGGCTTCTGACACTAACCAATCCGCTTCGCTCGATTTCCTTCCGCACCTCTGCGAAGGTGAGCTGGCTTAACCTGCCGCCACTGAATATCTCATTGTTGGTCACCTCCGCAAGCGCAAACGGCGGCTTAGTAAAGCGATCCAATTCTTCGTCAGTCTCAAAACTGACTTCGGCCATTACCAGCCCGAACAGATCGCCAAGAAACATGTCGACGGAAAACTTTCGCCCGTCGGATTCGAAAGGATAACGGTTCTTGCGAATCTCGTTAGCTTCAAAGATCGCCAGGGTGTCGGCTTCAATCGCGTTGAGATAAGTATTCGTGATCAAGGTTCGCGAGAGGTCCCCAGGATTAACCGCGAACTTCTGCGTAAACTTCACCATCCATTTGTTCGTTCGGGGATCACGTACCTTGCGTATCCGCAGCCGCGTGCCCGTAATGTAGTTGTCCGTGATTTGGAGGTGATGATCCGCGCGCGTCAAACCTTCCGGCAAGTCAGACAGCAGATAACGCCGCTCGCGCTCGACCCGCGCGTACTTGCTGTCCGGGACGATAGTGTTCAGGTCTGTTAACTTCGCGACGCCCATGTTTACGGTGCTTGTTACTTTAGCTGTAGCTTCGGAAAACAACAAAAGGCGGCAACGTGGCGTAGTAGTGGTTTAGTTATCACCCCACGCGACGCCGAAGCACATATCGTATATATTAGCGCGGCCCGAAAATGTAAACATGCCCGAGAATAAGGAGACCGAGATGAAAACCCACAGAATTAACGCTTTGTGTGCCGTCCTTGCCGTTGTCCTGGCAGCGTCCGCCTGTAGCCTGCTCAACCGCTCAACACCCACCGCCACCTTCAAAGCGTTCTATGAAGCCTCAAAGAAAAAGGATGCAGCGGGCATGAAGAAGTCGCTGTCCAAAGGCTCGCTCGACATGTTTGATAAACTCGGCAAGGCCCAAAACAAGTCGACCGACGATCTGCTGAAAGACGTCGACAAAGACGACAAATCCGAGAAGATGCCGGAAACTCGCAACGAGAAGATCAATGGGGATACGGCCACGCTCGAGGTCAAAAACGACAAGACCGACAAGTGGGACACTCTGCCGTTCGTCAAAGAAAACGGCGAATGGAAGATCGCGCTCGATAAGTTCATCGAGGACGTAATGAAGGGTCTGGGCGAGAAAATGCCGGAGATAAAGTAGGGATAGGGCTAGGTCCGTGACCTTTGACTGAAGGCATGTCTGACAGGGGTTGTACCGCGAAGCGGTTGGAAGGACTTGCTTAGATCCTCTCACTTCGTCACGAGCGGGCCCATTCGCACTACTTCAAAGTTAAAGCCTTTGATGTTCTTCAGCAGGCCCAGGTCGTCATCGCTCCAGCGTGGATCGGGCGAGCCGCTCAAAAACCAGCCGGGACCGTTATCGGCGACGAACATTCCATACTTCTTCAGCGCTCGCAGAATCACCTGATTCCTCGCTGAATAACTCGAAATATCAAACGATGCCTTCAGGCGCACTCGCATGCCCATCGGCGGCAGATTGGGATCCGGGTCGCCGCTGGCAAAGTGGCGCGCGGGATAAAGGTACGCCCGTCGCGAACGACCTACCGTGAACCGCAGCGCATGTTTGATCTCGCGCTGCTCAAACACTTCATCATAGCGAACCAGCCCCGGAAAAATTGGCAGCCCGGCCGCGTCCGTTGAAGTCCAGCCCTCTGGTCTCAACGCATTCGAATTCAAGTCAAACACGGCGCCGCTGGCCGCGATCCAACTCGCGCCTTTGTTGACGGGAGCAGCAGAAAACATTTCGTATAGCTTCCAGCGATCGCGATCGATGACCAGCACGTGCCGATCACCTTGGGAGCTCGGCCCACCTTCAATCGGCGCGTCGCGCGGCACGGGATAAGGACCGGGGTCGCTCTCTCCGCCATAGGATCGAAAACTAATCGGCACCATGGGCTGCGAACCGGCCACGACTACATAGGGAATGCCATTGGGCACTCCGTTGTACACCGTGCCAAAGTCCGGATGCAGCCGGTCATTAGCGCCAATGCTCTTAATCAAGTTCGCTGAGTTCGGATCCACTGGTGAGCTTGAAATGTCCTGGTTCCACGGATTGTCCGGCGGAAAGGGACGCCGGCCATGAAGACTGGCTCCCGGCCCAAGGCTGGGCAGAGGCACTGACGCCGCAGTCACCGTCCGCGGTCGCGTGACGGGCGGCGTGGGCGCGAAGTCGGGCGTAGAAGATCGCCCAACGCCGCCGTCAGCATGACTGGATGAGAGCAGCAGGGCCATCGCCAGGAACAAGCCGCTCGCTATAAAGAGCAACAAAGGAATTCGATTTCTTGAAGTCATCCAATCTCAGCCTTCCCGCACTGCAGCTTTTACTCAAGTCCGATTAAACCGCGAAAATGATCTGGAAGATGTCGCGGCCAAGGTAGTATAATCCACCTCGCCCCAAAGATTAATAAACGCAACGTCGGGATCTGGAAACGCAACATCGGCCTCCTCATAAAGGTTGGCTTCCGATCAAATCAGATTCAATCCCTCTTGCCCGGAACGTTTAGCCCCGCTTGTATTAGAATCGTGGTCCGACACGGGTCGATCACAGGAACAAGAAACCCACGCGGGTTGTCCCACGAGGCAATCGCATTTTAGGGAATGTTAATGATCCAGAGTTGCTTTCAGAAGGATTCAATCGAAGGCCGGCGCTGGAAAGCCCGCGTTTGCAGGCCGGCTAATTCGCGCGACAGCAGACTCGCCCTGGCCATCATCGCGGCATCGTTCGTGCTCTTGGGTTTTTCCTTGACGGGGGCCGCTGCGACCTTGCCGTCAGGCTTTGTCGAAACGCAGATCGGCGGACTTTCGTCGCCTACGGCCATGGAGTTTGCTCCCGACGGCCGGCTGTTTGTCTGCTTGAAAGGTGGAAGCCTGCGCGTGATCAAGAATGGCGTACTGCTGGCGACGCCGTTCGTGACCCTGACCGTCGATTCAGCGGGAGAGCGTGGGCTGCTCGGCATCGCGTTCGATCCTAACTTCGCCACTAACAATTTTGTGTACGTCTATTACACGGTGCCGGGGTCGCCCGCGAACAATCGCGTTAGTCGCTTCACTGCAAATGGCGATGTAGCCGTGGCCGGCAGCGAAACGGTCCTGCTCAACCTCGACAATCTAAGCGGGGCGGGCAATCACAATGGCGGCGCTATTCACTTCGGCCCCGACGGTAAGTTGTACATAGCAGTCGGCGAGAACGCGAACGGATCGAATTCGCAAACGCTCGCAAATCTCTTGGGAAAAGTTCTGCGCATTAATTCAGACGGGACGATTCCTACGGACAATCCCTTCTTCAACACGGCCGGCGCCCGCAAAGAGATTTGGGCACTAGGCCTGCGCAACCCTTTTACCTTCGCGTTTCAACCCGGCACTACGCGGATGTTCATTAACGACGTTGGCGAGACCACCTGGGAAGAGATTAATGACGGTATCGCGGGATCTAATTACGGATGGCCGATCACCGAAGGCCCGACATCGGATCCAAGATTTCGCGCGCCGCTCTTCGCGTACGGACATGGTTCGACCGGCACCACCGGCTGCGCTATCACCGGAGGAACCTTTTACAATCCGGCCACTGGTCAGTTTCCGAGCAGCTATACCGGCAAGTACTTTTTCGCGGATCTTTGCAGCGGGTGGATTCGCGTCTTGGATCCAGCAAACAACACCGCCGGGGATTTCGCGAGCGGAATCTCCAGCCCGGTAGATTTGAAAGTCTCGGCAGATGGCAGTCTCTATTATCTGGCTATAGGGTCGAGTTCAGTTTTCAAGGTTCAGTACTCACCCGCGATTCCAGTCATCACCACGCACCCTGCGAACCAAACGGCCACCCAGGGACAGCCCGCAACATTCACTGTCAGTGCCAGCGGGACTGCGCCGCTTAATTATCAATGGCAGAAAAATATGACGAACATCTCGGGCGCCAACTCGCTGAGCTTCACAATTCCCGCGACAGCCTTCGTAGACAACGGTGCAAAGTTTCGTTGCGTGGTGACGAACGGTTTCGGCAGTGCAACCAGTAACGAAGCGACATTGACCGTCAACGCTCCGCCAAACATCAACAGCAGTCCTGCGGATCAGACGGTAACGCAGGGACAGCCGGCTACGTTCTCTATCAGCGCTGTTGGCAGCACGCCGCTCACTTATCAATGGCAAAGAAACACCGTAAATATTTCGGCGGCAACCTCACCGAGCTACACACTTCCCTCGGCAGCCCTGGCCGACAGCGGCGCGAAGTTTCGTTGTGTGGTATCGAATGGCTTCGGCAGTGCGACCAGTAACGAAGCTACTTTGACCGTTC
>JAWVEM010000081.1:0-19584 GCA_033856735.1 Blastocatellia bacterium | reverse complement strand
GTGATCGCTGACCCCGTCTTTTCTGCGACGGACGAACGGATTGGCGCCCTGGCGAGGACTGCCGCCGCCAAGCAGGTTCCGGTGGATGGCTCCGCGAACACACGGATCATCGAACATCTTGCCGACGATTCGGGTCTGATTATTCGGCGCCTAAAATTCACCCGTCAGGAGGCTGATCAGATCCTGGCCGAAGCGCCCCGGGCGAAAAGTTTTAGGGCGATTGATTTCAAAGCCAACCGCGCCATCGCCACCGGAGGCGAATTGAGCAAGTATCGTTACGTTCACTTTGCGACGCATGGGTATATCGATAGCGAGCATCCCGATCTTTCGGCAATCGTTCTTTCGTTGGTTGATGAACAGGGCAAAGCCCAGGATGGTTTCCTGCGCGCCAACGAGATTTATAACCTTCATCTGCTGGCGGAATTGGTCGTGCTTAGCGCCTGCGAAACTGGTTTAGGAAAAGAAATCAAGGGGGAAGGATTGGTTGGCTTAACACAGGGATTCATGTACGCGGGAGCTCGACGCGTAGTCGTCAGCCTTTGGAATGTAAACGACAAGGCAACCGCGGAACTGATGGCGCGTTTCTACCGCGGGATGCTCAGAGAAAACAAGACGCCGGCGGCGGCCTTGCGCGCGGCACAGATGGAGATGTCGCGGCAGAGGCAGTGGCAGTCGCCTTACTATTGGGCGGCGTTTGTGCTGCAGGGTGAATGGAAGTGAGCCAAAGGATTATAAATGGTGGTTTCCGACAGGAATTCTCGCGTTAGGTAATAGCCGGGAAATGTCGCGCGAGATTTTAGCGCCTTCAGCGTCAGGCTAGTTTCACACAGGGGGGGTCGGTAGCGACCCTGTTTGCCGGAGCCCGGCGCGCAGATAAATCTTTTCTTGAAACGCAGGCCTCGGAATTCGGGTATCAGGACTTTATAGAGAGTTGGTGGCTATGACTTTGCAGCACGGCATCACTATAAGCAAGGGTAAGCGCGGTCATTGTCTGAGCGTCAAACAGTTGGTTTATTTGCTGGCGCTTTGCGCCGTGAGCCTAACGGCCTGGGTAACATTGAAAGCGCAGGACGACGAAACAACCAGAAGACTATGGGACACTGCCTTTATTAATTCCGGCAGTAAGAAAACTCCGCCACGAAAGGCGGCGAAACGAACCTATCGCGTTGCGACCCCGAATGTGCCAACCGAAGGCGTCAATGGCGAGACCGTGGTCGGAGTTACGCTTTGGCGGTTGCGCCGGGCAACTTCGGCTGATTCCGGTGAGCGACTGATCGTGCACGAAGATGCGGACGCGGCCGAGTGGCTGCCAGAGCGAATCGCCCCCAGCACAAAATTGGATCAGGGAGATCGTTTGCGCATTTCCGTCGAAGCCGCACGCACCGGCTATCTTTACGTTGTGGACCGCGAGCAGTACGCCGACGGTAGTCTCAGCGAGCCTTACCTGATCTTTCCCACCACGCGCACGCTCGGTGGGCACAACCAGGTCACAGTCGGAAAGATAATCGAGCTTCCAGCTCAGGATGATCGCCCTCCTTACTTGACCGTCAGGCGCAGCCGGGCCGATCAGGTGGCCGAAGTGCTCAGCGTTCTGATCAGCCCCTCGCCGCTCGCAGGGATTGAAATCACCGACAAAGCGCAAAAGCTGACCGAGGCCCAGGTGGGCAACTGGGAAAAGTCATGGGGCGCGCGCGTCGGTTTGCTGGAACTCGAGAATGGAACTGGGAAAGCATGGAGCAAACAGGAAAAAGAAGCTGGCGCCGATAGCAACAGAGTTTTAAAGCCCGATGCTCCCGCCCCGCAGGCCATCTACTACCAACCAAACACGAAATCCAGCGAGCCGATTTTGGTAAAGGTTCGGCTTCGCTATGGTTCTTCAGCAAAGCGCTGAGTCCGGATTTCAATCGGCCTTCGCGGTTATTCTTCCTCGTCATCCGCGATTTTGGGCACCTACTCTCCCGCTTTGAAAAATTTGAAGAGGAATTGTGACCGTGGGCCTGTGCGCCCGCTCCCGGTCAGGTCGAATTCTGTCCGTCAGCCCTGGGTGCGGGGCGGCGGGCGGACACTCTGAATACGCTCTCGCATGGGCTGGCGCGGCTCTTTTTCCTGCGCCCGGCGCCTAACCCGCACGCAGTACCACCTGGAAATATGCCACGTTTCCTTCGCCATCGCGCCATTTCCGGCTGGACACGAAAATCCTTTTGTTGACTTAGGATTGCCCGCGCGCCTATACTCCGCGACCTCAGAATCGCCACGAAACGTCGCCTTCTCCCCGAGCTACTTGGCGATGAGCAGCGTCGCATTTGAATTGGCGCGTGGGGACTTGACGATGCGAATTGAAATGTATCGGCAGCCATCCCAATACAGGGTAGCGGAGTAAATCTCTCTTCGTGTACGAAGACCAGACTCCTGAACGCGCGGCGGGATCGACCAGAAGCCATATGAGGCGAAAGAAACACTTTGGCAGACGGTAGCGCCGAAGATATTTCTCCCGACGTTCACCGGACGATTTCCGGGAGATTGAACCTTGAGAAGGTTCTACTAGCTCCAGTCCTTATTTTCCCATGACAGGACGTAGCTGAAATGCCAGTTCTAAATATCCATTTATTCGGCAAGTTCACGGTCAGATCCGATACGCGCATCTTGAACGGCTTCACTGCCTGCAAGGTGCAGGAGCTTTTCAGCTTTCTATTACTCTATCGTAATCGTCCTCACTCGCGTGAAACCCTAGCCGGGCTCTTGTGGGGAAATAGCACCACGGAAAAGTCCAAGAAATACTTGCGACAAGCTCTCTGGCACCTACAGACGGCGCTTGACGCTGGAAGGGACCCGGATGCTTCCGACGCACGTCTGCGTGTCGAGCATGATTGGGTCCAGATAGATACGAATCGATGGATGTGGCTTGACGTAGCAGTCCTTGAAGAAGCTTTCACGCTTGTTGAGGGCGTGTCTGGTAGTGACTTGGATCCCCACCGAGCCGCCTCCTTGCGGGCGGCCGTCGAACTCTACCGGGGTGACCTGCTCGAAGGCTGGTATCAGGACTGGTGCTTGTATGAACGGGAGTTGCTCCAGAATAAATACCTGATGATTCTGGACAAGCTGATGGACTATTGCTTAACGCATCAGGAGTACGATGCTGGCCAGCGCTACGGCGCGCTGATTCTACGTTACGATCGCGCGCGTGAGCACACACACCAACTGCTAATGCATCTCCAATACCTGGCCGGCGATCGCACTGGCGCGCTACGACAGTACGAGCGATGCGTCTCGGCTTTGCGGGAAGAGTTGGGCGTGCAGCCGGATAAATTCACTCAGGCGCTCTTCGAGGAGATTCGTGGGGCTCACGAAGATAAGAACTATATTCCCATGGACGCAGTGATCGCAGCCGATGCAGCCACCTCGCTGCCGGAAGTACTGGGCCGACTCAAACAGCTCCAGGCCATGCTTGGCCGCGTCCAACAGCGCGTCAAGCGAGACATCAGGTCCGTCGAACTTGGTCTTAAGCCATTCAAGCACTGAAACCTCAGCCACCTCGATTAACCTTTCCTTTTTTGGGCGCCCAAATCAAAAGCTCCCACAAGCAGAAGTTGCCCAGTGGACCTAAACGGAAACTCCACAATTGATCTTCGCTGGGGTTGAAGTCTCGGTTTTCTATTAGTGCTCGGAAGAAAGTTTCGAGTTGAAGGCAAAAAAGACGTCGCGGAAGACGTTCCCGAGACGCTGCAAAAGCGCAGCGGTTGATAGGCTGCCGTTTCTTAGTTCACGGCCCATGGTTAGAGAACTTACCGAACAAGCGAGTTAGCGATCTGCAATCTGATTATCGAGTGAGTAAGCGGACTAAGCATGGACCTATCTGAGTCCCAGTTGCATTCGTTCATCATTAAGCTCTGGCTGGAGAATCCTAATGAGAAGACCAACGGGACGGCGTGGAGAGCACAGATTAAGCACGTGCCGGGGGGCGAGCATCGGTACATCAAAAGCTTTGAGGAAATTGCAGATTTTATTGAGCCGTATCTGAAATCGGCGGGTGTTGAGGTCAACCCGCGGTTGTGAGGACGATCAGGCGTATGACTACGCTGGTTGTGGGTGTTCTGAGCAGATCCGAGCAATGACGAGTCGCTCCCCGAGGAGCGGGAAGCTTAAGTCTTGGCAACATATCGCGCCATTGCAGCGACCGGTTTGGCGATCCGGGGTTTCTTGCAGAGTAGTTGCCCGGCCTCGGAATTTCCCAACGCCCAGTTTGAGCTTTACCGGCCCAATGACTTCGATTCGCCCATGGCAATTGGAATCTCTTTATATCTATACCGGGTGATGGTGAGCACGTCGCGACGAAATCTTCCGCCGTTCGTCGCACCCGATGGAAAACGTCATCGCCCGCAGCTTCCAGTGGATCTTTTTTACATGATGACGGCCTGGGGGCAGACGGCCGAAGTTCAACAACGCCTGTTAGGTTGGGCCATGCGCGAATTGGAAAACACGCCCATTCTACCTTCGAGCCTTTTGAACCATTACGTTCAAGAGGTGGACACGTTTCGACCTGCTGAGACGGTTGAACTCATCTGTGAATCGATTTCCTTGCAGGACCTGAACTCGCTGTGGGACGGGTTCAAAGCCAACAAGACTAACCAGCATCTCTCAGTCACATATGTAGCCCGCATGGTGCTCATCGAGTCCAACATTGAAATGCCGGAATACCCACCGGCGCAAACACGCATCTTCGATGCCGGGAAAGAACCAGCGCAATGATCGAGCCTTTCCAATTGCTTGAGCGCCAAATGCTGATTGCGCCGTTAGGCGTGAAGTTTTGGGATGTGGCCACCGGCGTTTACGTCAGCAATGGTTTGAACGTCAGGGTTTATCGTGACGACGACCGTTTGCATTCAGTCCAAGCCTCGCCCAATGGCTCCGGCACTTACGTTCTGCATCATGCCCCGGGCCTGCGTGAGTTCGAAATCGGCGTGGGCAACCCGCAGTTCACGAATACTTTGCCCGCGAGACAGCCGTTCACGATCGAAGTGACAGATAGTGAGCGCCGCTTCATACCGCTTAAGTTTGAAGCTGGTCTCCCCTGCAAAGGTTTGTTCGATTGGCAAAAAACAATTACTGAAGGCTTACCGCTCGACCCGCCGCCCAATAACCCCAGCGTGCCACTGTACTCGGCAACTCTTCGTAGTGCCCCACCCGGAATGGCTGTGCTACGCGCAGAGCTGTATGAATCTCCAGCCGAGGAGATAAACGATGTTCGAATAACCAGACCGGCTGCGTGGGCCATGCTGGAGGCGCGCTCTGGCGGGCAATTGTTGGCCCGCGGGATCGCCGACGAGAAGGGGCGCATCGTGCTCATCTTTGCTTACCCGGCCCCGCACGACTCGAGCAGTTCCTTCAGCACTTCGCCTGCCGGAGCGTTCACGGCAGGCTTACCGTTTCGCCAGCAGGAGTGGACGATTCAACTCGAGGCTTTCTATGAACCCAGTACTCTCTCGTCGCCGCCGGCTTCGTTATCGCCGCTCGAGCCTTCAGGTTCTTCCCGCCAGGACGAACCGAGCATTCCGATCTTGAGCGACATTTTGAAGCAATCACCGGTCAATCTTTTTTTGGATGAAGCGGAAACGGAACCGTTGACGGAAGTGATGTTGAGCTATGGGCCAAAGGTCTTCGTGCCTTCGCTCGGCTCACCCGTTGGCTCTCCGCCTAACCCAAGAACACTTTCAGTTTTGTTCGTCAGCCCGGCGGATTGACCGCCATCGTAAGGAGGAGTCATGCCTGAATATCTAGCTCCAGGGGTTTACGTTGAAGAGGTTTCGTACCGCGCCAAGTCTATTGAAGGTGTTAGCACGACTACCACGGGCTTCATCGGTCCCGCTCGCTACGGCCCGGTTGATATGGAGCCTGACGTCATTACCAGCCTGGGCGAGTTCGAACGCGTTTATGGAGATCGCCAGAAATTACAGTTCGGCGATCCGCCAATGGACAATTACCTCTGGCACGCCACCCGAGCCTTCTTTGAGGAAGGCGGCAAGCGGCTTTACATCTCTCGTGTTTTCAAACCAACGAGTGCGACCGACCTGGGGTTTGCCAGCGCCAGGATCGGAACCGATCCAAGCGCACTCACCATTCGCGCGCGTTTTCCCGGCGCGATGGGCGGCGAGATGAGAGTGCGTGTGACGGCGCGTTTAAGCCAAAATATTTTGAGCAGCGAGCCGTTGCTGGACGCTTTAGGAAAAGTCCAAACGGATTCGAAGGGCGTGGTAATCACTCGGCCCAAAGTCGGCTCGCTCCAGGATCGCGACATCGTCTGGATTAGTAATGTTACCAGCCCGCCTTCGCCCTTAGCCGAAGTCCCTGGAGACTACTACGTCGCCTCGCCCCTATACGACAAGCCCAATAAAGAATGGACCTGGGAATTCAGCGCGCTGGGAGCCGAAAGCAGCCCGCCGATCAGCCCCCTGTCCGCCGGGTTTCAGACCCAGATCTTACTTAAGGACCTCAATTCGGATCGGGACGGCGACACTGTGCGTGTGGTCACGTTGAGCATCGCCGTAACCACCGCCGACGGCAGCACGCAGGTGTGGTCCGATCTTCCGCTCGACCCCGGGCACGAACGCGCCGGCGTGCCTGATTCTGTGTTCGATCACTTCTCGAAAGATCCAGGCACGCTTAGCCAAGCTCTCCGCCTGCCGATCGTGCTTACCAGGGGAAGTGGGATTGAAGACGGCCTTGAAGTACTGCAAACGTTATTCGACGGCGATTCGGGACTGCGCTCTGCTCTGGATAACCAGGACTCATCAGACAACCAGCGTTCTATCGTGGTAGAGCTCGCCGGAGGGAACGATGGGCAGCGTCCGACCGCGAGCGATTATGAGGGCGAAGCAAGTCCTGCCAGCACCAAGAAAACGGGCCTCAAGTCGTTGGAAGACATCGAGGATATTTCCATCGTGGCCGCACCCGGTTCGAGTTTCGGCTACGAAAACGTCTACCGCTCCGACGCGCAGACGATCATGGGTCTCCTGATCTCGCACGCCGAAAACATGCGTTATCGGATTGCCGTCCTTGATTCGGGCAACGACCAGGCCATCGCCGATGTACGCTCGCTGCGCGCGCGGCTCGATTCGAAGTATGCGGCGCTCTATTACCCGTGGGTGCGCATTCTCGATCCGGTTACTCAACGCGAGATCAACCTTCCGCCGAGCGGTTTCGTCGCCGGCATTTATGCTCGCAACGACATCAACCGGGCCGTCTACAAAGCGCCCGCCAATGAAGTCGTCAATCTCGCGATTGGCTTCGAACAACTGCTCAACAAGAGCCAGCAGGACGTACTCAATCCCGAAGGCATCAACTGCTTCCGCTACTTCGTGGGGCGTGGCTTTCGCCTCTGGGGGGCGCGGACAATCAGTTCGGATCCCGAATGGAAGTACGTCAATCTGCGACGTTACTTCGCGTACCTTGAACACTCGATAGACAAGGGCACGCAATGGGCGGTCTTCGAGCCCAACGGCGAGGCCCTCTGGGCCAACATCCGGCGCACCATCGAAGATTTTCTCTTCAACGAATGGGTCTCAGGCGCATTGCTGGGCGATAAGCCTGAGAAAGCCTACTTCGTTCGCTGCGACCGTTCGACGATGACGCAGAACGACCTGGACAATGGGCGCCTGGTTTGTCAGATCGGCCTCGCTCCTTTGCGACCGGCCGAGTTCGTCATCTTCCGCATCGGTCAATGGACCGCTGATCACAAACAGTAATCGCTGCTCGTAATCGTAAATCGAAGTTTCTTTTCACGATTAGACGATTGACGAACGCAAAAGGAGGATTCCATGGCTGTCTATCGTGACCGTCCATATGCGCAATTTAACTTTTTGGTCAACCTGGGCACAGGCGGGACCACCGGCCCCCAGGCGGGCTTTCAAGAAGTCAGTGGCCTCGGGATGGAAGTGACCGTGGCGGAATATCGCAACGGCAATGAGGTACAGAACTCAGTGCGCAAGGTGACTGGCCTGAACAAAGTCACCGACATTACTTTAAAGCGCGGAGTCATTGGGTCAACCAATCTCTACGATTGGCTCAACAAGATCCGCGACGGCGATCAGAGCGCCCTGCAAACTGTAGTTGTTCAGTTGCAGAACGAAGACCACACGGACACCGTCGCGACCTGGAAGTTGTCGGGTGCGCGCATCACCAAGCTCACCACCGGTCCGTTCAGCGCCAAAGGAACGGATGTGGCGATGGAAGAGATGACCCTGGCGTATGAGCGTCTGGAGATGGAATGAGTTGAAGGCGCGGAGATCGTCTCAGCATGTCGACTACAAGACTCGCCACCATCACGAGGCGTCTGCCCGGCTTGAGCTTTGAGGCGCAATCCCCGCCGCTGGCGGATTCTTTGCCGCGCATGGATGTGGCCGTCTTTGTCGGATTTGCGTCGTCCGGGCCTATCGACCAGCCGGTTGTGATCGAAGACAGCGCGCAGTTTGCAGCGATCTTTGGCGAGGATGCACCGCTGGGCTGGGACGCGGAACGCGGCTTGACGATGCGAGCTTATCTTGGCCCAACGGTGAGAAACTTCTTTCGCCAGGGTGGCCGGCGCTGTTGGATCGTCCGCGTGGCGCGCGAGGCAAAATACAACTACTTTCCTATTCCTGCGCTCCTCGAGCTGCGATCCAACGGCGATCTTTTCCCGGCGTTTGCTCGCGCCCGATCTCAGGGCAGTTGGTCTGATGCTCTGCTGGTCGGCACGAGCTTGCAATCTCATCCTATCGAAGTCACGAGCGCGTCCTTCGCGAAACATGAGTTTGAACTGAGCCCGAATTCACCAGCCGACATTCAGCCCGGCGATCTCCTGCGTTTCGAGCTGCGCGAGGAAGGCTGCGGCCTCTTCGGTGTAGTTGAATCGGTGGCGGCAGTCGAGCAGGAAATGAGTTCGCCTCCGTCCGAAGAAATCTCTTCCGCAAAGCAGCAGCGACTCGCGCAGCGCCGCACCGTCCGGGTCCAAAGCGCAAAGCCGTTCTGGTTCAAGACGCACTGGCTCGACGGATTAAGCCGCAAACGTGTTTCGCCTGTACGAAGTGTTAACGCGGACGGCTCTGTTGGCCCACCATTGAACGTCGCCGGTTGGTCCCTTTCGAATCAGGGCCAGAGCATTACGCTGTGGTTCGCTTCGTCTTCAGATGTGCCTCAAGCAGGCGCGAATTTGCTGGTCGACCATTTCGACGTGCAATTGTTGGTGACAGTTCAGGGGCTCGAAGATGGAGAGGCGTTCATCGCGGACTCGCCTTTGCCGGAAACATTCCTGGTGTCCGGAAAAGTCGAGCGTTTGACCCTGCCGCTCTCGTCACGAGCTTTAGTTTTCAATCACAAGAGCGAGAGTCAGTTGATTGGAGTGGTTGACCGGCCGCGTATTGAAGGACGCGAGATCAAACTGAAGTGCGCGCTCCCACTCGCTGACGCTCCCGCGCCGGGCACTGTGATGCGCGTGGATTTTGGAGTTAGAAGATTGTGGCTTACGGTACGGGAAGTAAATTCCATTGCCGATGCCGGCGGATCAGATCCGACGGGATCGGTGCAAATCGCCGGCGGGGGTTTCTGGCCGATCGTGGGCCCACCCAGCTTGTCGCCGGAGACGCCGGTCGCGGCCGAACGCCTCAACTTTGATCTGCTCGTTCGCAAGACCGCGGACACACCCCTGCGCTTGAGTGATCTGGGTTTTGACGAGAGCCATCAGCGCTATTGGGGCGCCTGGCCCACAGATGAGCAACGTTACCGGAAGATGAAGACGCCCGCGTTTTCGGCCGGCGCCAATGCGACCCAGGCGAGCGCGCGTGAATTCTCTCCACTGGCTGAAAGTAGCAACTCTCCCGATCTCAATACCGGGAGAAGCGACCCTCAGCCAACCCCGGTCCTTTATTTTCCCCTG
Source organism: Blastocatellia bacterium (assembly GCA_033856735.1). Taxonomy (GTDB): domain Bacteria; phylum Acidobacteriota; class Blastocatellia; order Pyrinomonadales; family Pyrinomonadaceae; genus UBA11740. The sequence continues at coordinate 9,680 of JAWVEM010000081.1, read as the reverse complement.
GCCATGGCTTTCATGACCGACGCATTTCTGGGGGCCGGCGAGCAGCGGCAATCAGCGAGAGAGCGCGACGGTCTCGCGCTCGTGGGAGATGACGGCAAGGTCCAGGCTACCCCTTACTCAGACCTCTTTCTTGATCCTGACTTAATAGACGCGACCCTGGAGAACCTTCTGTCTCAGGCCGACTATCTCCGTTATCAAAGGCCCATCCCACGAGATTTGCTCGGCATCCATGCAGCGCTCGACGTTGAAGAGGCGACCATAATCGCAGTCCCCGACGCGGTCCATCGGGGTTGGAAGTACGAAACTCAAGAGTCAGTGCCGCCGGAGACTTCCGAGGCCTTGCCTCATCCCGAAAGGTGGCGCTATCTCGATTGTAATCCTCCGCCTGCTCAGGTTCCTTTGGACAAGGAACCGAGGAGGGAAAATTTTCTTGATTGTGACCTGCGCGTCCTCGATCCACCGGAAGAGTTTAGCCGTCTGGACGAGACTCCGAGCGGGACGATCACGCTCGTCTGGAAGAGTGTCGCAGGGGCAACTCGCTATGTCGTTGAAGAGTCCCGCAGTCCGGCCTGGAACGGCGCTGAAGTTATCTACTCGGGGCCACAAACGCGTATGGTGATTTACGGCCGGAGCGCGGGCGATTACTTCTATCGGATACGCGTCGAGAGTGCCGCCGTAACCAGCGACTGGTCCTCTGGGATAGGCGTGCAGGGTTCCACGACCCAGTGGCAGATTGAAAAGAGGGAATCCTACCAGGCAGCGCCGTTGCTCGCAGTGCATCGCGCGCTCCTGCGTTTATGTGCTGCGCGAGCGGACCTGTTTGCAGTGCTGGCGCTGCCTGAACACTATCGTGAAGACGATGCCATCACCTACGCGGAGATCCTTAGGCCTGCGAATGGATCTTTATTCCCCCCACCGGTGCGGACCCAGCAAGGAGATGCGCAGGTAGCGCCGCTCAGCCTCGGCGAAGAGCGCGCGACGAGTTACGGCGCGCTTTATCATCCATGGTTCGTCACGCGGCGCGACGATTTCCTCGAGCCCTGGCAACTCGTACCACCGGATGGCGCGGCTTGCGGCGTGATGGCGCAGCGTGCGCTCACGCGGGGCGCATGGATCGCTCCGGCCAACGAATTGTTGGGCGGGGTAGTCGCACTCTCCCCGCCGTTGGCTCGTGAGCGCAGACAGGAACTTCAGGACGCGCAGGTCAATATTTTTAGACACGAGCCGCGCGGCTTTCTCTCTCTGGGCGCCGATACTTTGAGCCGTGACGTCGATTTGCGTCCTATCAACGTGCGCCGGCTCTTGATCCTTTTGCGGCGGCTGGCGCTGCGTCTCGGCGAAACCTATGTCTTTGAGCCAAACGATGATTCGTTCCGTCGCTTGGTGCAGAGAGGGTTTGAGGCAGCCCTCGATCGAATGTTTGCGCGTGGAGCCTTCGCCGGCCGCACCGCTGCTACTTCTTATCAAGTGAATACGGACGTTTCGCTGAACACTCCCGCGAGCGTGGATCAGGGGCGCTTCATTGTTGAATTGAAAGTGGCCCCATCACTGCCGCTGACGTTTATTACAGTTCGTCTGGTGCAAACCAACGACGGCTCGATGGTGACGGAGGTCAGGTAACCGATGCCAGCGAATGAAAACACGAAATATCCCTTCACCGCTTTTAATTTTGCGGTGGAGATCAATGTGCCCGGCGTCTCCAGCAAAATATGCAGCGCAGCCTTCTCCGAATGCGATGGCCTCGACATGACTATGGAAGTAAAAACGATTCGCGAGGGCGGCAATAGCAGCACGCAGTACAGATTGGCGGGTCCGGTTGCGTACGGGCAGCTCAGCTTAAAACGCGGCATGACCGGAACCTTCGATCTCTGGGATTGGTTCAATGCCACCTTGAACAATGCGAGGCTCAGAGCCGATGCAGAGGTAGTGATGTTCGCCGGTGATGGCCGCACCGAACGCGCGCGCTTCATTCTCAAGCGATGTCTGCCGGTAAAAGTTAAAGCGCCATCCATGAATGCAAAAGACGGAATGATCGCGATTGAAGAATTACAGATCGCCTATGAATCGATGAGACTGAAGCGCCCGAGCGGAGGTCTCTCTCTCGGCCTTAGCGCGGGCGTGGGCATCGGAGCCGAAGCTTCGATTGGCGCGGAAGCGTCGTTCAGCGCGGGTGCTTCGATCGAAGCCAGCGCGTCACTTGATGCCGGCGCTTCGATCGGCGGTGGAGCTTCGATCGGCATCGGCGGTGGATCGTCAGGATCTGAGTTCACAATCGGTTAGCAGAGAAGTCTAGGAGATCTCAATGATTGGACCAACGAAAGCTGAACTGTGGGAGGTTGACCCGAAAAATCCGGAGACGGCAATCGGCGACAAGGTGAAGGTGCAATTTAACCCGGAGACTCTCAGGATTACCTATGCCGGTCAGATATCTCCGCCGATCCCGCCAAGTAAGGGGGGCGACCAAGGTTCGTCGCGGGCAGAGGCCGAAAGGCCCGGTCACCAAAGTACCGGGGTGGGCTCGACACGGCTAAGCGTGCAGCTCTGGTTTGACGTCACGTCGCTGATGTCTACCGAGGATGAAGGCACGGCGGATGTGCGCCGTCTGACAGATAAAGTCGCCCGCTTCATGCGACCGAAAGAGCCTGCCAATGCTGACGGCACACCGACCGCTCCGCCTACGGTCAAATTCCTCTGGGGCACTATTACCTTCATGGGCGTGATGGACTCGCTCGATGAGAACCTGGAGTTGTTCGCGATTGATGGTGTGCCGTTGCGGGCTAGCATGAACATCGGCATTTCCCAGGGGAAGGTGGATTTCCGGGATCGACCAGGCGGAGGCGGCGACGGATCCTCGGCCGGACTCAACCTCTCCGCGGGCATCGGCATTGGAGTCAGCGCCTCGCTCGGCGCCGGCACACAGCCGCTGGCGCAGGCTGAGGCCGGAGTCTCACTGCAGGCGATGGCCTCGGCGAGCTTTGGTGGTGACGCCGACTGGCAGTCGATCGCCTCCGCGAATGGCATTGAGAATCCACGGCTGCTGCCACCTGGGCAGCTCATCAATATGAACGCGCGCGCTTCATCGTCGGCTTCGGTAGCCGGGTCGGCATCGGCTTCATTCAGCTTAACGGGAGAGTGATGAAATGTCTGTTGTGATCGACGATTTTGAAGTAGTGGCTAACGAGGAAGAGAGCAGCCAGGGAACGGGCCCGTCCGCCGTCACCAACAACGCCGCGGCATCGCCGACAGTGCATGACATAGAGCGCGTCGTCGAACGCCAATGCGAGCGCTACGAGCGCGTTTGGGCGCATTAAATTTTATGGGAAACGACTCCAACACCGGGTACCGCGCCACTCAGCCGATTATCAACATCGACGGCCAGGATGATTCGTCACTCGGCGAGGGCTTGGTGAGCATGATGATCATCGAGAACACCAATGGGCTTTACCGTTCCGAAGTGCTGTTCGATAACTGGGGTGAAAAAAACAACAGCCTCGATTTTCTCTATTTCGATCGGCAGATCCTGGATTTCGGCAAGGCTTTCAAGATTAAGCTCGGCACGGACACTTACTTTGACGGCCGCATTATGGCGGTCGAAGCCCAATTTGGCGCGGCCCGGACGCCGCAAGTGAACGTACTCGCGGAAGATCGTTTTCAGGACCTGCGCATGACCCGGCGCACACGCTCTTTCGCGGATGTGAGCGACTCGGACGTTATGAATCAGATTGCCAGTGATCATGGACTGACGCCGAGCGTGAACGTCAACGGGCCGACCTACAAAGTGCTGGCCCAAATCAACCAGAGCGATCTTGCGTTTTTGCGCGACCGTGCCCGCTCCATTGACGCCGAGTTGTGGATGGACGGCAGCACGCTTAACGCGAAGACGCACGCCGACCGCGGCAACGGAAACTTGCAGATGATCTATGGCGGCAAGCTGCACGAATTTTCCGTGATCGCCGATCTGGCGATGCAGCGCACAAGCGTTTCGGTCAACGGCTGGGACGTCTCGAGCAAGAGCGCTCTTCAGCATGAAAGCGACGATTCGATAATTAATGGCGAGCTGAATGGCGACACCAGCGGGCCAAGCATTCTGCAAAGCGCGCTGGGCGCACGCAAAGAGTCACTGGTCCATACGATCCCGCTTACCAGTCAGGAAGCGCAGAGTACCGCCGACGCCTACTTCAAAATGAGTGCGCGACGCTTCGTTGTCGGGCATGGCGTGGCCGAGACATCTCTCGATCTTCGCGTCGGCAGCTACATCGATTTGACGGGCGTCGGCCCAATGTTCAGCGGCAAATATTACGTGACCGAGGTCAGACACATGTTCGACCGGCGTCGCGGCCTGCGCACCGAATTCACCAGCGAACGACCCGGGATTGGGCAGGCATAAGAGATGAAGGAAATGATTATCGACATTGTGAATGACTCGGCGAGGCTTCATCCTCCCGCTCTGATTCTTAACTTTCAGGGGTGTCCCGGTGTTTGAGCAACAGCCTCTCGAATTAATGGTTGACGTCAGGTTGCCCTCCGGGTTGGGCGGGCATTGGTATGGCGTCTTCCCGGCGTTGGTCAGTGATATCAAAGATCCCGACGGGCAGGGAAGAGTGAAGGTGACGCTGCCCTGGTCGCCCGATACGGGAAGCGGACAGTACGAAGCGTGGGCGCGATTGGCGACCTTCATGGGCGGCAACAATCGAGGCAGTTGGTTTATCCCCGATGTCAACGATGAAGTTCTGATCGTTTTCGAAGGTGGCGATCCGCGCCGTCCTTACGTCATCGGCGGTCTGTGGAATGGCAATGACGCGCCGCCCGATTCGATGGATGGGGCAGGCAACAATTACCGCAAGGTGCTCTGCTCGCGTAACGGAGTCAAGATCACACTTGACGACACTGACGGTCAGGAAAAGTTTATCGCCGAGACACCGGGCGGACAGAAAATTACTTTGAAGGACGGACCGGGTGCGGTTGAGATCGTGGATAGTAACGGCAATTCGATCAAGCTGGAAACAAGCGGCATCACCCTTACGGCCTCCGCCAAAGTAACCATTAACGCCACACTCCTGGCAGTTTCGGCCACCATGGTCACGGTTGATGCGGCGATGTCCAAATTCAGCGGCGTGGTGCAGGCGGACACCGTCATCACCAACAGCGTGGTCAGCGCTTCTTACACGCCGGGCGCGGGGAACATCTGGTGAAGCAAAGATGAAAGAGATAGTTCAATGGACAGCGCCTTCTCCGTTTTGGGCCGGGAGCAGCGGCTCAGCCGAGGCAGTCGTGCGCGAGGCAATGCTACAACCAGCAATTCTGCGTTTCGCCACGGATTCTTTCATGGATGATTTCATGAACATGATCGTCAACGATCCGGCGCGGCTCGTCGATTATCTCGCGTTGCCGGAAACCTGGCGCGGGCCGCTGGCGCCGGTTGCTCCGGTTGCGACCGTGCCGCCTTTCCTGCTTAAGAACGGCGGGTCGCGGTTTCTCCCGACGCGCACGAAACAGGAACTAATGCGCCTCTCGTCTGGTCCACTCGAAGCTTCTTTGAATGTCCAGTCCAACACCGGCCGGCCCGGCGCAAAGACTTCGCCCCCGACTCTGAAGCTCTATCAGCCGGCGCACCAACGCTTCTACATGGTCGCCGGCTGCCTGGTTTGTCGCCAGACGGGTTTGCCTGATCACGCGGTCGCCGGCAATCGCCAGGAACGGGTCAACTTCGTGGTGCGTCGGCTGCGCGAACGCGCCGTTGATGAAGCGACAGCGGCGGGTTCTTCAGCGCGAGGAGGAGGTTTGACTCTGCCGGGTACGTCGAAGGTCTATGACGAACTTGCTTTTGTTACGACGCCCGGGAACAAAGGATGGCAGCAGCTGGAAGGGGGCGGAGAGCAGCTCGGGGCAGATGAGGAACAGCTTCCGCTCTCTCCGGCAAACTTTACGGATACGGATCAGAGGAAGCGCCGGCTGTTTACCGGACTAATTCCGGTCGCCAAGCGTGAAGCTTACATGGGCGCTGCGCTTTCCGCGGCGCCGAGCAGGAACGGAAACACGCAGGCGTCAACCAACGTGCTACCGAAAACCGCGCGCAAAATTTTATTTCGCACGCAGGTAAGCGAGCCCTGGAAGAGAGTGATTGATGGCGCCTTCTCAATCAGGAAATCGATGAACGTGCCGCCGGATCCCTTTTCTTCGGACGCAACCGCTCAACTTGCAAGTGCAAAAGGTCGATTGAAGGAGGCGCGCGAGGAATTGCAAGTCTCTTCCTGGTACATCCTGCTCGATCTGGCGAAGTTTTTGGAGGAACACGTAAGCGACGTTTGGAAAGTCATCCTGAACCCTGCGCTGGAAAGCAGGCTCAGCAGCAACGCCCAAAGAAGTCTACTGGCGGCTCTGAAGAACACCGTTGCCGATCCCACGCTGATCAACGCGCTCAAGTCAGTCTTTCCCGATCCAATTATCTACTCGGCCCAGAGCGTTAAGCGAAACCTGCTGGAAGCGTTGAAAGCGATTAAGAACCCGCAGGACGATTGGGAAGATCGGCTCGACAATGTGAAGACGCCGTATCTCAGGAACGACGCTCCGTTGGCCGCGGCCTGGCCCCCATTCCTTTTTCCGCTCGCGGACGCCGGCGCGATCGCGCCGCAGGTTCCAAACTCGGTCCCGCCGCTCAGCATGAGCGACGGGGTCGAAGCGGAAACGGAAATCAAGGAACCATCGCCGGCCGATCAGGACGAGATCAATCATCAACAAGCCCACGCGGCGGTGGACCGCTTGACCGCGCTCGTTGTCAGGGCCATGCCGATCAATTCGCCCACACCCGTGCCCGAACCGCCGCTTGCTTCCCAGAAGCCGCTGGAAAACGGCGAAGGCCTCTTCGTCATTCGCTTCATTTATGAAAGGCCTCTCTGCGGTCCGCTCGAACCGCCCGAAGTGAGCAAGCCTACTGTTCCTTTTCAAATGGCCGGCTATTTCGATCCTGATGCGCCCGCGCGGCCGATCCGCATCGCTTTGCCGATCGATATTTCGCCAGCGGGTCTGCGCAAGTTTGATAAGAACACGGCCTTTGCGATCTCCGATGTGCTTTGCGGACAGATGCAGCGCGTGCGCAGCATGACCTTTGGCGATCTGGTGCTGTCTGTATTGCCGTGGCCCTTTCACAAGGACCTTTCGGCATCGGCGCCCGACGCGGGAGCATGCAAGGACGGCAACGGTCTTGAGATCGGAATGATTTGCTCCATTTCGATTCCGATCATCACGATTTGCGCGCTGCTGCTGTTGATAATCATCGTGACCTTGCTCGACATAGTTTTCAAATGGATGCCGTACTTCTTTATTTGCTTCCCGGTGCCGGGACTTAAAGCCAAGAAATGATTGATAGCGGACAAATATTCGGACGAGGAATCGGCTTTCCACCGCGCGTGGGCAGCGACGGCCGCGTGGCTTGGTCCGAAGGTGAAGTGAACGTGCGCGAAGCCGTCAGAATTATCCTGATGACAGAACAGCGCGAGCGCTTGCGCCTGCCGGAGTTTGGCGGCAGCCTCGGCCTCTTTCTCTTCGAGCCGAACACAGTGACCACGCGCCAGCTCATCAAGGATCGCATTAACAAAGCCCTGGCCCGTTGGGAGCCGCGAATAAACGTTCAGTCAGTAGATGTAGATCCCGATCCTGCCGATGCGCAGTCCGTGATCGCCACCATTACTTACAAGCTGGTCGCTACGCAGGTGCGCGAGCGCGTTGCTTTGACCGTCACGCTTGCCAGTTGAGAGGGGAGACCGAGCGCGAGATGCCTTTGCAAATTCCATCCATCGATGACCGCCGCTATCAAGAGTTGCTCAACGAGGCGCTGGCGCGAATCCCTGTCCACAATCCTGAGTGGACCAATTTCAACAAGAGCGATCCGGGTGTCACACTGCTTGAAATCAATGCCTTCATGGCCGAGACCCTGCTCTATCGCAGTAACCAGATTCCGGAACGCAATCGCCTCAAGTTTCTCTCCTTGCTGGGAATTCCATTGCGTCCTGCCTCGTCCGCGCGCGGGCTCATTGTCTTCACAAACGAGCGTGGGCCGCTCAAGACCGTCACTCTTAACAGCAGCGTAGAAGTGCGCGCCGGGCAGGTACCGTTTCACACGACGGAAGGGCTGGACGTGCTGCCGATCGAAGGTAAGGCCTATTACAAGCACCCGCTGAACCAGCCTTCGGATCAGCAGAAGTCTTATTACGAGCAGTTGTATGCCTCTTTCAAGAACCCGGCAGATACCGTACAGCCGGTCTTTGTGCTCTACGAGACGCTGCCGCTGCAAACAGGAAACCTCAATCCGCTCGATCTGGGCGCCGACACGGTTGACGGCGCGCTTTGGATCGCTTTGATGGTTCGCGCAAGTGACAAACCTTATGCCGAAAGCGTGAAGACGGCGCGCCAGGATATTGCGGGAAAAACGATCAGCCTCGGCGTTGTTCCATTTCTGGATAGCAACGATCGCCGGTTGACGCCAGGGGGCACAGGGGCTCAGGCGGATGCCGCGCTGCTGCACTATCAGATTCCGAAGATGCCGCCAAAGGGCATGCTGCCTCAGCCTGGAAATCAGCGCGTAGCCCAGTATCAGGTGGTTGATTCACTTCCTGATACCGATGTTTTGAGCGAACCCGGAGTGGTGCAGATCACTCTTCCCTCAGACCCAGGCGAGTTGGAGTTGTGGAGCAACCTTGATCCCCTCGAATCCGGTTCCGACAAGTTTCCGCCCGCGCTCGAAGACACGAATTTAAGTGACCGCGTGATTACCTGGCTGCGCGTTACCGCAACCGGCGCGGCCAGCCCGCGCCTGCTTTGGGTTGGCATCAACGCGGCGCCGGTCATGCAACGCGCGCACATCTCAAACGAACTCTTGCCTGCTGGTACAGGAGCGCCGGATCAGGTCGCCAGACTTTCTAAGACTCCGATCATTGCCGGGTCGGTGCGTTTGACTGTCAACGATCCGAAAACGCCCTGGCGGGCGATCGACGATATCTTGAGCGCCGGGCCCGAAGTGCCGGTGCGCGACGAGCGACTGCCGCCGGGTCAGCCCGTATCGCAGAACCCCCTCGTCGATGTTTTCGCGATCGATTTAGAGTCGGGTGAGATTCGATTCGGCGACGGGCTGCATGGGCGTCGCCCGCCATTCGGGGCGACGATCAGGGCCGATTACGACTATGGCGTGGGGCGCGACGGCAACGTTGGCGCCGGCTCTATTAGCAGCAGTCCGGCGATGCCCGCGGGATTCAAGGTCAGCAATCCCGTGCCGACCTGGGGTGGAACCGAGGCCGAGACTGTGCGCGACGGCGAGAAACAGATCTCGCGTTATCTGCAACACCGCGATCGTTTGGTGAGTCCTCTCGATTTCGAGACGATTACTCTACGTACGCCCGGCGTGAATGTTGGCCGGGTGGAAGTGCTGCCGGCATTCAATCCTGAGCTGGCGCCAAACGTTGCGGGCGATGCCCCCGGGGCCGTGACCTTGCTGGTGATACCCAAGTACGACCCGGCCCACCCGGCCACGCCTGAGCCGGACCGATACTTCCTGGACGCAGTCTGCACCTACATCGATGCGCGACGCCTGGTTACCACTGAAGTTTTTCTGCGCGGCCCGGACTATAAGCCAATCTGGATTTCGATCGGAATCGACGTCGTGCCCGGATCGAGCATTGCGGAAGTGC
>JAWVEM010000080.1:0-11020 GCA_033856735.1 Blastocatellia bacterium | reverse complement strand
TAAACTTGCTCTCAGTATCGAGAGTGTAAATCTCGTCGGGGGCGAGGTCAGCGAGACTCGCGAGAAACGCGCGGTTCTTACTTCCCTCTTCTTCCGCCTCACGCAACTCAGAGATGTCGCGCACAATGACGATACAGCCTGAGGCCGATTCCTGATGCTGATCTCCGTTTTGCGGGACCACGCGCACCAGCAATGGCCGCTGGGTTTTGTTTCCCGAAGGAATTTCGACTTCAACTTCGGCCCCACTCGAGATCGCGCGATCAACCATGCAACCGGTTTCTTCCAAACCCCAAAGCATGTCGCAGCAAAGGCGTCCTGCAAGAAACGAACGCGCGGCCTGCTCGAGCGACTCACCGGCGCGATTGATTTTCTTTAGCCGCTTGTCGGGACCAAAGATATAAACGGCGTCCCGCAAAGTGTCGATAGTCGCCTCCCACATTCGATCGGCGGCCAGGAGCGAGTTGCAAAGTCTGATGTGTGCGTCGGCGGAGCTCATTCTTATAAGTGCGAAGTCAGGAAGCTGAACATTGGAGGACGGTCGTCGGAAACAGGACAGAGTCCTGTCTGTCAGAGTGCGGAGCAAGGATCATGCCAGCGAGTGTACTGTCAAACTGCGGGAAAGTCAGACAAATCATTCGGATTAACGTAGCGTCCAGGGACCGCGGGGGGAAGGCTCGTTCACCCTGACACTTCAACCTGACACTCTATTCGTTTTGACTGACAATCTGTCAGCAGACGTAAGTAGGGAAGTGTGCTGCGAATCTGCGGGGAGTTAGTTGCGGGGTTCAACCTCGCCCCGCGCCTTCGCGTTTTCATAGTCCGAATCGGCGAGCCGCATGGACAACCTGATGGGACGATAATCGAAAGGGGCTGGACCACCCAGGGCGTTTTGAATCGCGGTCACAATGCCGTCCTGGTTCTGGCGAAAGTGCATCACATTGCCCCGTTGATTCAGGATTACAAACAGGACCACCCGGCCGCTCTTCGTTTTCATCTGACCAACCAGCGAGCTGGCGCCCCCATCCGTCCGCACCAGCGTTCCGGTTTTGGCAATTACGCTGCCGCGCTCAAATGGATCGTTGTATCGATCTTCCAACGTGCCGGGATCGATTCCGGCAACCGGCAGGATGTCTGAGAGTGAAAGCTTGTTCTTCTGCAGTTCGTCACGCAACGCGCGGAGAACCTTCATCATGGCGCGGGGCGTGAAGCGATTGACACCGAGGCCGCTGGTTGAAGCCATCAGAATATCGTCAGGGTTGACCTTTAGTTTGGCTACCAGAACCGCATGGACATTTTGCGGTCCACCAAGTGAATCACCGATGCGCTCGGCCATGAAATTGTTCGAGTAGCAGAGCAGAGCCTTCAGCACGTCGACTAGTCTGCTCGATTTATGAGTAAGCAGCGGAAAGGCTCCCGGAGGGGCCGCACCGATCTGGATCTCGCCGGTTATGACGACACTCGGCACGCTGCGGAGGCTTTCGTTATCGGCGATTAGAGTGCGCTCGTCCAGCCAGGCGCGGGTCGCGCTCGCTGACCGGCGCGCGGCGTCGAACGTCTCTCGAACTTCTTCTCCTGAATGCCTGGCCGACCAGTCAAAATTCATCGTGAAGTTTGGCGCTACGATCAGGTTTCCGTTAACGGTGCGAATTCCCCGTTCATTCAATTCCCTGGCCAACATCACTGCATGTTCAAAATGAAATGACGGATCGCGTCCCGTGATAATCAGATCACCGTTCAGCGTGCCGCTGGCCTGATCGATGGTTCCGGCGGACCAGAGGGAAGTCAGAAACCGATATTCGGGTCCGTAGGTTTGTAGCGCCACGAGAGCCGTCGCCAGCTTAACTGAAGACGCGGGATTAAATCTCACGTCGACTGACTGGGCTGCGAGCGTAGCGCCTTCGACTGTCTCCGCCAGCACTCCCTGCAAACCGTAAATAGGGGTAGAGAAAGCGGGCTGCGCTAATCCATTGTTGCCGGGAAGACCAGGCCCCGCGGGACTCGAAAGCCCCGGTGTCGGCGTCGAAACCGGCTGTTGCGGCAGCGACGTAGGGGCCTGCGGAGCAATACTGGGGGGCGCTTGCTGGCCAAATGCAAACGCGGCGCTGAGGAGCACCAAAGCGAAAATCCTGATTGACTTAACGAACGAATGCATCATGTTTTTGTTTATCTGGCCGCGCTCTTGATTCGGCCTACGCATCATACCATGAAAGCGAGGGCGCTTTTGTCGTGAGTGGTCGTTGCGTTCAGAGTTCAAACTCAGACTGCTGATTAGAGAAAAAGCTAAAGCTTGAACTCTGAACTGACGCCTCCCGATCAGACCGCGTTTTGATGCTGAACCCTCTCCCCAGGATGCTCTTACTAAACGTCACCCACATCCGATCGGTTCTTGACTCCTGGCAAATGACGGTGGCGACTCTTAATGCAAATGAATTCCAACTGCCCACACTTCGCGTCGCAGGTTCGTTGACAGCCAAACAACCGCGCACCTAGAATTCTATTCACTGAAGAAAGTTGTGCCACGCAATCTGGAACCGCTAACAATTGCAAGATTGCACGTCGCACACGCGGCGCGGCGTAAAGAAATCAGGGCACGGCTGCGAGAGTTTCGCCAGGTGTGGGAAACAGCTTCGGACGCGCGGCTGTGGGAAGAGATGGTCTATTGCATCTTCACCGCGGGAGCATCGGCAAAGATGGGTTTGCGATCGGTCGAAGCCTTGAGACCATTGTTGGCGTGTGGACCTCAACAGGCCATGACGCGCGCCCTGGTGGCGGCCGGCGCGCATCGTTTTCCCAACGCCCGGCCGGCCTACGTAGTGATTACGCGCGAGTATTTGCAAAGTTCATGCTCCATGCGTTTGCGTGAACGGCTAGACAGTTTTAGCGATTCGTTCGAGCGCCGCGATTGGTTGGCGGCCGAGCCACGAATAAAAGGTCTCGGGTATAAAGAGTCAAGCCACTACTTGCGTAACATAGGCTTCAAAGGTTACAGCATTCTGGATAAGCACATAGTGAGGTGCCTGGCGGAGCTGGGCGTGATCGATTCGCCCAAGCCGCCTGCGACTCGCCAACGCTATCTGGATACCGAAAGCAGAATGCGGCAATTTGCCGGCGACGTCGGGATTGATTTTGACGAACTCGATCTGGTGCTTTGGTCAATAAAGACGGGCGAGATTCTCAAATAGCAAGCGAATGCAATTCAGATTTTTCAGACTCAATTTGACTGCGCTGGGATGGAAGATCCTGGCTTGTCTCACGCTAGCCACCGCCGTCATGGCGCATGCGCCGGATAACGAGAAGGCTCGCAACCGCGCGCAGAAAGCGTTGCGCGCCGGCGACTTTGAGCGCGCCGAAGAACTCTATCGCGAGGTCCTCACCAAAGACGACCACGATAACGAGGCTCGACTGGGTCTCAGCCACGCCCTGCTTAAACAACGCCGCTTACAGGACTCTTTCGATCACGCTGCCAGGGTCGCAGCCCTCGATCCGTTGTCCGCACGCGCGCACGCTTTGCTGGGATCCGCTGTGCTGGCCTCAGGAGATTTCCGTCTTTCGATCGAGGAGTTTCGTACTTCGCTCGCTTTGGATGAGAATGAAGCAATGGCGATCGCCGGCTTGGCCATGGTCGATTATTACGAGAATCGAACCGCGAGATGCATCGCCGGATTGCGCCGCGCCGCTGAGATTGACGGGAACGAACCCGATTATGTTTTTAATCTGGGCCAGGCGGCAGCCCGTTCCGAGCGTTACAAAGAAGCAGCCGACGCTTATGAACGATTCCTGGTGATCGCTCCGCGCACCGACGCCGAGCGGCGGGCGCGTATTCGTGGGCTGATCGATTTTTTGCGCTACCTCGGACAGCAGGGTTCGCTCTACGATCTGCAAGGCGCTGACCGGACGTTCCTGGAGTTCGAGGCGCCTGACTTCCGGCCGATCATCAAACTGCGCATTAACGGCTCAAAAGAATATATGCGCTTCGTTCTGGATACCGGCTCCGGAATGTCAGTGCTGTCTGAGGAGACTGCGCGCAAGCTGGGAATCAAGCCGGTAGCCCGCGGAGGTCTGGCGCGCGCCGTGGGCGGCGGCGGCCGTTTTGAGATCGTCTACGGCTACCTTAATTCAATTGACATCGGTGAAATCCGCATCACGAATGTGCCGGTTTATATTCGACACTTCTTTGATGAGCACAATCCGGTGGACGGCTATCTCGGCATCGCTGCATTGGGCCGTCTGCTGACTACCGTCGATTATGGCTCGCGACGCATGACGCTGGTTCGTCAACGCAATAACGAGGCTGAGCCGGCTCGAGTAGCTACCGGTCAGGGAAAACCCGTCAGCGCCGAAGCCGTAGAAGTTCAGCCGGGAATAAATGTCCCGGTTCGTACGACGGCGAGTGGTTTCCTGAGTGGCGAAATATTCATCGACGGCATTAACAAGCCCCTAAACTTCATCATTGATACCGGCGCCACAGTGACGGTCATGTCTGAAAAGCTGGCGGAGATCGAACAGGCGCAGGCTTTTATCAAGCCGGGACGGATGCGTGTCTTCGGCGCCGCCGGTGTAGCCGAAGATGTGAAGATGGCTTCGCTGCCCAGGGTCGTCGTCGGCACTTACTCGCGAGAGAAGGTTGACGCGGCGGTGCTGGATCTCGAACCCGTTAACGAGACCGCCGGCTTCCTGCAGAGCGGAATTCTCGGCGGTAACTTCCTTCACTTTTATCGCGTCGTGTTCGATTTTTATAGAGGCGTTGTAAGGCTCGAGCCGATAGACAATCCGGCGCCGTCAACCGGAAAGCCCTTACCCGAAAGCACGAGGTAAAGGAGGCGACCAATCATGAAGCCAAGCACTTATTTAGAGACATCGGTCATCGGCGCGTACCTCGACAATGGCGAGCCATTCCGTCGCGATCTCACCATTCGCTGGTGGGAGCATGAGCTGACGGAGTACCGCGCGGTTATCTCGCCGTTGGTAACGCGTGAACTGGAGCGAGTCTCTGAGCCGCATCGTTCCGCATATCTGAAACTGATCAAGGATCTGGAACAGGTCGAGCTGAGCGAAGAGGCGGCTATTCTCGCGGAGGGGTATGTCTCACGCGGAATTTTTCACCGCAAGTTCATCGCCGACGCGCTGCATGTCGCGGTTGCTTCATTCCATAAAATCGATTATCTAGTTACATGGAACTTTGGACATCTGGCGAACGTTCGCCGGCAGGCTCGGATTCGTTTATTCAATACCGCCGCCGGATTTTTTGTTCCCATGATCGTTACTCCGGAGTTTTTGGTTTCTGAAGGAACTGAGATTTCAGACTTCAAATCTTAAGGAGAGATCGCCGGTTGCGATTTGAATTTTCACATCTGAGATCGTAAGTTCTGTTTGAAGGGTCGCCAATGCATTCTTTGATGGCCACGCTTGGCAAGCGGAAAGAGAGACTGGAATCGTAAATCAGAAATCTAAAATCAAGAGCCACGACATGTATCGGAGGCCGAAATTCCTGACCGTGCTCCACCAGATTCGCGAGGCCATGTCGCGCGAAGCGGACTATGACGTCGATCTGTTCGCCGAGATGGTTCGCTCCGGTACCCGTCCCGAGTACGGCCCTGAACGAAATATTCGCGGATTCCGCAAACGCGCGCCCCGCAACGATGAAATCAGCATTGCCGCACCGTCTTTGGTTAGCGCGCCACGTACCAAAGAGCGAAAGCGGGCGGCGCGATAGGAGCGGAGACGCGACACGCTATAGGAGATTCCTGAATTTTGATATTTCAGATTTGAGATTTCGAGTCTGAAATTTGAGAGACTCAGATTAATTCGACTAATAAATAATGGACGCCACTTTCGAAACCATCGGCTTGGAAGTTCCCAGCGAAAAGGCCATTAACTTTCTCGCTGAACGCGCTGAACATCAGGGTGAGCCTACTCAGCTTCTGCGGCGCGGAGCCGTCCTGCATGGACGTTGTTGGAAGCTTGGCGAAGGTTTGGAAGTCTGGACGGTACTGTACGAATCGGAAACCGGCGACGTTTTCTATGCGAACTGCCGGCCCGGCTTTCGGGCCCGCTACATGCAGCGTATTGCGCCGTGGGCGCTGACCGAATACGACGAAGAAGGCGAAGCGGTCGTTCACGGTTATTGCGACGGCACTGATACTGAGGTGCTCTTTGAGTTGCAGAATCTTACCGAAGTTGGGGCTTCGGGATTTCGCGCGCCGGCTTTGCATGTCGGCTTGTGTGGCTTGGCTTACCGGGCGCGGATATGTTCGCGCGAAATGAACTCTCGTTGGCTGCCTTTGGAAAAGGCGTCACCTTCGCGCGCCGCGCACGAAAACGATTGGATCCTGCGCGGGCAAGTGCTTGCCTTCAAGCCTTTGCGTAACCCGCTTTCGGGCAGCGAGCTTTACTGGATCTATCTCGATCTAAGCGGCCTAAAGCTGGAAGTGCTCGTGAACAGGCGGGCGCTGAGCGGCGGCGAGCTGGCCGTGGGTGCGACCCTCTCCGCCGAAGTCTGGCTCCAGGGTCATGTCTTTGATGACCAGGCCCTGCGGCTGCGCTATGAAGGCGTGGATCCGGCCGGCTCGGCAGAAAGTTTCTGGTCGCGCTTTTCGCGCGCCAACTAAGTTTCGAGTTACTTGCCGTTGTTTCGAGATCAGCGTCGCTTGATTCCGCGTGCTCAATCGTCCCCGGGGTGTTTTTCTGAATGAAGCGACTCATCATTATCATCCTCATTGTGCTGGTTGTTCTCGCGGCCGGCCTCTATGCTCTGGATCAATACTGGATTCATCGCTACGATTCGCTGATTGCGCATGAGGCCGCGCTGCATCACATCGATCCGAATCTTGTCTGGAGCATCGTGTACGAAGAAACCTACTTCAGTCCCTGGAAGAAAGGTCGCAATGGTGAGATTGGACTGATGCAAGTAACGCCCGTGGTGGCGCGCGAGTGGGCGGCCGAGAGCGGCGTGGCGCCGATGGAACAGCGCACGTCCATGGACACCGAAACACTCCTGCGCAATCCCGAACGCAACCTTCAAATCGGATGCTGGTATCTGGAAAAGGCCGATCAGGATTATCGTAACAGCCCCGGCCGCGAGGCACGCATTCTTGCCGCTTACAATGCTGGACCGAGTCGCGCCGCTGAATGGAGTCGCGTTGCCGCCGGCGCGCCGCCGCTGACCGAACCGGAATTCATCGCTCGCATCGACATTACTTCGACGCGCGCCTATGTCACATCAATTCTCGATCGTTATCGACGGGTGAGGTCGGGGACTTCGTCACGTTGAAGGCGTGACATCTAAATGGGGCAAGGCCATGAACGAAGCAGAAAACTTGAGCAGCCCTGTAGTGGCGAAGAAGTTGTCCCACAAATATTTGTTGCGCGTTTTCACGCTCGTTGATTCTCGATTGTCTTGAGCTGGGGCGTCGCCCCAGCTTCAACATCCCGCGCCGTTGGCGCTTGTCTCTGGGTGCTAAATCGCAATGCCCGTCATTTACTCCGCGCGCTGGGTCCTCCCAATCGATTCTCCCGTGATTGAAAACGGCGCCGTCGCCGTCGCCGTCGAAGAATCCAACATCATCGCCGTCGGTCGACGGACCGAGATCGTCTCCCGATTTCCGGATTCACCCGTGGAAGATTTTGACGAGGCAGCAATCCTACCGGGACTGGTCAACGCGCATTCGCACTTGGAACTGACGGTAATGCGCGGCTTTCTTGAACGCGAAGAAAACGATTTCTTCGCCTGGCTTCGGAAACTTACTCTCGCACGCTTGGCGATGACGGAGGAGGACTTGCTGGTGTCAGCAACCTGCGGCGCGATCGAAGCAGCTCGCGCCGGCGTGACGTGCCTCGGCGACGCCAGCTCAGCGGCCGCGCCGGGAATGAAGGCCCTGCAAGCAGTTGGATTGCGGGGCGTCGTCTATCAGGAATCGTTCGGTCCGGATCCCCGACTTGCCGACGAGAATGTGGCGCAACTGCGAGAGCAGCTATCGGAGTTGCGCACCCTCGAAGATCAATTGGTCGGGGTTGGCGTTTCGCCGCACGCCCCTTACACCGTGAGCGGCCGCCAGTTGGAATTAATTTCGCGATTAGCTCTGGATGAACACATCCCGCTGATGATGCACGCTGCGGAATCGCAGGCGGAAAAGTTATTCATGCTGAAAGGTCTCGGACCTTTCGCCGAAGGCTTAACCGCCCGCGGCATAGAGTGGCAGGCGCCCGGAATCTCGACGATTCAATACCTGCACCGGCACGGCATGCTCGAAACCAGGCCGTTGTTTGCGCATTGCATCAATGTCGATGACGCTGATCTTGAACTAATCAGGCAAAGCCATAGCGGCGTCGCTCATTGTCCGAAGTCAAACGCTAAACTCGGTCATGGCCGCGCGCCTTTCGCCGGCTTGATCGCCCATGGAATTAATGTTGGATTGGGGAGCGACTCCGTAGCCAGTAACAACACCTGCGACATTTTAGAAGAAGCCCGCTCTGCGACGCTACTAGCGCGTCTTACCGCTTCCGGGGACGTGTCTGGCCGAGGGCCGCTGACCGCACCTGATTTGGTCACCGCCGAACAAGCCCTTTTCGCCGCCACACTCGGAGGCGCGCGCGCGCTGGGGCGTGACGATCGGATTGGCGCTCTCGCGCCCGGCATGCAGGCCGACATCACCGTCGTTGGTCTCGACGGCCCACACCAACAACCCGTCCGCGATCCTTCTGTCGCGCTGGTCTTTGCGTCCTCAGGCCGGGATGTCCTGCTGACTATGGTCGCCGGAAAAGAAATCTATCGCGATGGCCGCATGATCGGCCTCGACGAAATCACGTTCCTTGAACGCCTGGGACAATTGCGGACTAAGATTGATTCAACCGCTTAGGATCACTTCGCTCTCGTTGACTCCGTAGCGCTAGCACCCCAATAAACATAACCAGACCCATCCGAAATACAAGGTGTCCTTATGGTGAATGCTGAGCTAAATGAGAAGCCGCTGGGCTTGGCGTCGCCTTACCCTCATCATTTGCTCTTGCCGAATCGCGGCGCCTGTTTATATCATTACCGCCCATGACGAAATCATCTCAACTCCTCTTCGCTGTGATTGTCGCCGGACTCCTTTTGTTTGGTCTGACTGGGAGCGCCGCTGGCCAGCGAAATCCCACCATGGCGTCACAAACTACCGACGAGTTAAAAGACCGGCTCTACGCGCAATTCACCGAATATAAGAAGAGCTTGAATCCGGAAGAGCGCCGGCTGGCCTACCCGGCGGCCAAGGATTATTTACGAAAGTTTGGCGGAGACGATGATGTCTATGCCAAAGACGTCCAAAAGTTCGTCACTGAATACGAACGCGCGTTCAACAACGGTGATGTTTTCACGGCTTACACTGCCAGGAATTACTTGAAGGCGTTCGAACTCGGACGGCCCCACTTGAAAGTCGATGCGGATGACTTCTTCGTCCTCGGCACGCTGACTGAAGCCGGTTACGAAAATGCTCTAGCCGGTGATGCGAGCCTGAACGACGAAGCGACCGGTTATGCGCGACGAGCACTCAAACTATTAGAGGCCGGTAAACTTAGCAAGCCCGATCCCTTTAAGAGCATGGACATCGCCCGGGGGTTCCTTAACTTTGCGCTCGGCTGGTTCGTCAAAGACCAGTTGCCAGTCGAAGCAGCGGCTGCGTTTCTGAAAGCGGCCCAGTCAGACAGCCTTTATCATAGCGATCCTTCTGTCTACCATCGGATGGGAGTGGCGATTATCAAAGGCGAATTCGCTCAACTTTCTAACGAGTACAATGAGAAGTATGGCGCGAAACCGCCATCACCCGAACAGAAAGCAATGCTGGACCGGCTTACTCATCTGGTTGAGCGCGTGATTGACGCCTATGCGCGCGCCGTTGCCTTGAGCACCAAACCCGAGCAACAAGTGGCGCGCACGAAAATACTGGCGCAGTTGACCGCGCTCTACAAGAATTTTCATAATAATTTAGATGAGGGGCTTAACGAAATGATCTCGACTGTGTTATCCAAGCCGTTGCCTTAAAGTCAAAGCTCTCTTCATCAAAAATAAAACGGGCAGGAACTTAATCCTGCCCATCGTTTCGTTTACGGTCTAGCGAGATACCCACCCGCTTACTGCTCACTGCTTACCTTTTCTCGGTCCCGGCACGCGGGACCCGCTGTTGCCTTATCAACCTTCGATCGTGGACATCGAGGTTACGGCTTTCTTTTCGTAAGCGGCGATGACCGCGAGGTTTCCTCTCTCAACCGCGCTGAGTGAAGCGTCGGTGAAAGTTGGATTGGCCTTGTACCAGTCAAAGCTGGCAAAGTACTTTTGCGTCCACGGATCCTTGAAAACCTTTCCATGCCGCGCATAGATTTCCTGGCTCATCTTGCGCACGTCCTCAAGGAACAAACCCTGCAGCAGGGCCCGCGTGATCGGCTTATTACTGATCGAATCGTGCAGTTTATTTTCGTACTTCACGATCGTTTCGATATTGGTTTTGTCGCTGCCCGAAATTTCTTCGTCCTTGAAATCCTCTTTCGGGTCGTACCAGGGCTGACCGCCAAAGTACTGCTGGATCCAAAGCGTCTTAAAGATGCGACCATGACGAGCATAGATTTCGTTTCGCAGCAGACGCAGCTCGTGCAGGCTCAACCCCCGCAACATCTGATCGGAAATCAGCTTGTTTTCGAACAACTCCATATCGCCAGGGGAAAGGGCTACATGGCGCTGTTGCTTTTGGATCGTGTCGATCAGTTGTAGGTTCTTGCGCTCGAGCAGGCTCAAACCTTTCGGATCGTATTGGGAGGCAGCGCGGTACCAATAGCGCTCGTCAAAGTACTGTTGCAGCCAGACGGTGTCATCAAACCGCTTGCCGTGAATCGCTTCAATCTCAGCTGCCAGGACGGTCCATTCAGCGTTGGTGTGTGTGCCGAGCTTCTTTCGCGTCAGTGTTCGCGCGCGATAGAAACGCATGTCGCCCGGCTGGACCGTCTCGTGTTTTTGGGCCTCCGCGTCGCGGATCACGTCGAGGTTTTTACGCTC
>JAWVEM010000079.1:0-12303 GCA_033856735.1 Blastocatellia bacterium | reverse complement strand
GAACCTGCGACCTTCCGCTCCGGAGGCGGACGCTCTAATCCACTGAGCTACGCGGGCGCTTGTTGGGAATGAAACGATAGCACAGTGGCGAGAACTGCGGCTAGCGGGAGACACCATCACCTAAAGTGTCCGACAAACTTCAGGAAGCTCTGACGAGTGCTGTCGACGCGTAGCGTCGCGATGAATTTAGCCCGGCCTTTTAAGGCCGGGAGGATCAACGAGGTGTCCGCGTCGCATAGCGACGCCTGAGAGTGGCGCTCAATTCAATCGTCACTACGCGACGAGGGAATCCCAATGCAATTTGTCCCGGCCTTAAAAGGCCGGGCTAAATTCAAACCGACGCTACGCGTCGAAGACACTTGATCAGAGGTTCCGTCAGCTTATCGTGGCTTTAACGGCAGCTCTATTTGAAGCGAAGTCGTTCGGACGTCAGGAGTGCTTGATGATCACGCCTTCAATAATATTGGCCACGTTCTCACAACGATCGATCGCCGCTTCCAGCTTCTCGTAAACATCTTTCCACTTGATCACTGTGATCGGGTCGCGAGTCTCGTGAAACAGTCCCCCCACGGCGCGTTGATAAATATCGTCGCCTTCGTGTTCCAGCCGGTGGAGTTCAACCAGGCGTTCGGTGACGCCTTTGGGTTTTTGCAGCATCGAAACTACGTGATGCAGTTGCACGGCCATGCGCTGGATAACACCGGCCAACTGCTTCGCCGGCTCGGTAGTCTCGTGAATGTCGTACATCATCACCGCTCGCGCGATGCCGTCGATCAAATCCACCACGTCGTCGAGCGCCTTGGACATCATGTAAATGTCTTCGCGGTCGAAAGGCGTGATGAAAGACTGGTTCAGACGGGTCGCGACGTTGTGCGTCAGGTCGTCGCAGGCATGCTCGATACCCTTGATCCGCTGCACGTATTCCTGGTAATCGCCGTCTGGTTGAGACAGCATCTCGACCAGGGTGTTAGCGGCATCGTTAATATACGAGGTCATCTGCGCAAAGAGCGAAAAATACTGTTCCTCACGCGGTAGCAGCTTGGCAAACATTTGCGGACTCCTGCGAATTTCTACCGGGATTTTCGAAAGCCGAACTTGATCGAAGAGGGCCAATATTAACGGATGGTCTTTCGTATGTCTATGTCTTGTCTCCCTCTCCCGCGGGTGTTAGAAGCCCGAGCGTCAGGGAGTGCTTAGCAGCCGCGTCTAGCCCTCCCTCACGGTCGGGCTTCTGACACATTGGGGTGAAGAGGGTGAGCCGCTACTTGCAAATTGCTTCGCTACTCGTATATCAAGGTGGCGGCATGGACGAACGATCGGATTATTCACAGGTGGTGGATTTGCTGCGCGCGGAGTCGGAAGCGATTGCCAAAGCTGCTTCGCGTTTGCGCGCGGACGAGGTTGACCGCGTCATCGCGCTGCTGACGAACTGCAAAGGAAAGATCATTCTCCTGGGTGTGGGTAAATCAGGAATCATCGCCCAAAAAATCGCGGCCACGATGATTAGCAGCGGCACGGCGGCAGTCCACCTTCATCCATCAGACGCTTTGCACGGCGGTCTGGGCATCGTTACCGCGGAAGACGTGGTGCTGATGTTGAGTAATAGCGGCGAGACCGACGAGCTGCTGCAACTCCTCCCGTATCTCAAACGGCGCAACGTGCCTTTGATCGCGATTGTCGGCAAGCTGAAATCAACCATTGCCCAGCGGGCGGACGCCGTCCTCGATGCTTCAGTAGATCAGGAAGCTTGCCCGCTTAACCTGGCACCAACTACCAGCACGACTGTTGCTCTGGCTCTCGGTGACGCGCTGGCGATGACCTTGATGAGCGCGAAGGGACTGACGGAAGATGACTTTGCTCAGAATCATCCGGCGGGCCAGTTGGGCAAGCGCCTAACGTTGCGCGTGGCTGATCTGATGCATGGCGGTTCACAAAACCCGACGGTTGGAGCGGACGCGGCCTGGATGGAAATCATTTCGACGATCACGCACTACGGTTTGGGTGCGGTTAATGTGATCGATAACGACGGGCGACTGGCGGGCATCATTACGGACGGCGATTTGCGGCGTTCGCTGCAGCGGCTCAGCAGCACCGATCTCGCCTTTGCAAATATAAAGTGCGACGATCTGATGACGCGCAATCCGATCGTTACGACGGCAGAGACGCTGGCCTTTGACGCTCTGCGCTTGATGGAGGATCGACCTTCGCAAATCAACGTGCTCCCCGTTGTCGATGGCGGTGGATTGTGTGTGGGCCTGATTCGTTTGCATGACATTGTGCGCAGCGGGTTGTGATTTGAGCCTCGAAGAGGCGGCATGCAATAGCCCCGCCCGTTAGGGCGGGGAATTGAATTGAATAAGAAGACGAGGCCCGCAGGGCCGACACATGCGTGGCGATTCGGGTTTTTGTGTCGCACCTTCGGAGCTCAACAAGAAGATCTTCGTCTTGATCCACGTCCTCACGGGCGTGGCTATTGAATGTCGGCCCTTCGGGCCTGTAGTCAATCCTGATCTACGGAGTCAAAAGTTGATGCGAAGAGATTATCCAGTGCGATATTCCTCAGTCCACGCCTTCATCGTTTGGGTTTTGCTGCTTGCCGGACTATCCACCGTTGTCGAGGCCCAGGAATCAACCACTCGTGGCCGCCGCACGAGCAATGCCCCGGCAGCCGAGGCCACGGTGACCGTCAACGAACAGTTTTTGAATTCGTTTCTCACTGCCATTTTCGATAACTTGCAGGAGCCCGCAATGCCCTTGACGATCGGCGGCGCCGCTTCCGACTCCCAGTGTGCCAGCGAGATCAGATTGAAACGCGAAGTTGAAGGGGTGCGCACCGCGGTCCATTTCGAGAACAATCGCATCACAGGTCCTCTGGCGTTTGCCGGCGCATACAATTCGTCCCTGCTGGGATGTATAGAGTTTTCCGGTTGGGCAGATTCAGAGGTCAATCTCGAATTCAACCGCGAGCGGCGCGCGCTGGCAGCCCGCTTTCGTTTGCGCGACATCCATCTCAACAATGTGCCGGCCATCGCGAACGGACCATTACTCAACATGGTGCAAACGGCGATCGACCAGCGCTACAACCCCGTCGATCTATTTACGCTGGACCAACTCTCGACCAGTGTTAACATTCAGCCGGCGAAAGGAGCGCTGAAGCTGCGCGCCAGGGAAATCCGGACGGAGATAACGCCGTCGGCGCTGACGCTGCATATCACCTATGAGTTTGTCCGCGGGTAGACGACCTCACTCGGCGTCGGTCAACATCTCGCCAGCTTCTTCCACCTGCTAAGTCCTTCTGATAGAATCCGCGCTCTGCAAACAACTAGCCTGAAAGACTTCCGGGAGGTTTCGACTTGCGAAAGACAAACTCTGCATTTGTATCGCTGTTAATTATTTTGTCGGCGGCGGTGGGATTTGGACAGACTTCTGATGGAGCGCGTTACTTGATGCCGCCGAAAGAAATCATCGCAGCTTTCGATGCGCCGCCTTTGCCGCAGGCTATTTTGAGCCCTTCAAACCAGGTCATGGCGCTGACGTTTCGCAAGGCCTATCCGACGATTGCTGAACTGGCGCAACCGATGCTGCGGCTGGCTGGCGCCCGCGTCAACCCGCGCAACAACGGCCCCCATCGCGCTACCGAGATATATGCGATCACGCTGAAGAAGATCGCCGACGGCAGTGAAATCAAGGTCGTCGTGCCGCCGCAAGCGAACCTTCAGAACGTGCGCTTTTCGCCTGACGGCTCTCGTCTTTCATTTCAAAATCGGAAAGACGACCGGATCGAGTTGTGGGTCGCTGATACGGCGACCGGGCGCGCGAAGTTGGTCAGCGGAACCGACCGGCTTAACGCTACCGGCGGCGATCCCTGCGACTGGCTGCATGACAACGCGACCCTGATTTGTGAGTTGGTCCCGGCCGGCCGCGGCCCGGCGCCGCAAGAGCCGTCCGTGCCCACCGGTCCAAACATCCAGGAGAGCAACGGCAAGGCTGCGCCGGCGGCAACTTACGAAGATATGATCAAGACCGCGCACGATGAAGCGCTCTTCGAATACTATTTCACCAGCCAGCTCGCCGCGATAAATATTGCTTCCGGGCGGAAGACCCTGATCGGAACACCGGCAATCTTTGGCGTGGTTTCGCCTTCGACTAATGATGAGTACCTGCTCGTCTCAAGGATTAAGCGTCCCTTCTCGCACTTAATCCCCGTGAACGGATTCCCTGAGGACGTCGAGATCTGGACCCGACGCGGCGAAGTCGCACACCGGATCGCGGATGTGCCTTCACGCGAAGGAGTGCCCTTAACCGGCGTTCAGACAGGACCGCGCGGATATCGTTGGCGGCCCGATCAGCCGGCGACGGTTGTGTGGACTGAAGCGCTCGACGGCGGCGACATGAAGAACAAAGTTCCTTTCCGTGACAAGGTCATGAGCGTCGCGGCACCATTCAAGGAAGCACTAACTGAAGTCGCGAAGACGGAATGGCGTTTCAGCAATATTTCGTTTACCGAAAAGGGCATTGCGCTGTTGAGCGAATCGGATCGCGCGACGCGACGCACGCGCACCTGGGTTCTTGAGCCCGGCGCCCAGCCGCGAAAATTGTGGGACCGTCGTCAGGATGCTGCCTACGACAACCCTGGCACACCCGTCATGCGGCGTGACAGTGGCGGCGGAGGTTTCGGCGGGGGCGGTTTCGGCGGCGGCAACGTGATTATGCAGACAGGGGATTTCATCTATCTCACCGGACTGGGCTCTTCCCCGGAAGGTGATCGCCCGTTTCTGGATCGCCTCAATCTGAAGACGCTCACGAGTGATCGACTGTTCCGCAGCGAGGCGAAGTCTTACGAAACAGTCGTCGCGCCGCTCAGCGACGATGGCAAAACAGTGCTGACGCGTTACGAGACGCCGAGCGATCCACCGAACTATTACGTTCGGGATCTTGAAAGCAAATCAAAGCGCGCCGTAACCACCTTCACTGATCCGCAGCCGCAATTGCGCGGCGCTTCACATCAGTTCATTACGTATCAACGCAAGGACGGCGTGAAACTATCGGGAACGCTGTACCTTCCGCCAGGCTACAAACCAGGCCAGCGGCTGCCGGTAATCCTTTGGGCTTATCCGCGTGAATTCGGCGATCCTGATTCGGCCAGCCAAATCACCGGCTCGCCTAATCGCTTTACGATCGTCAGCGGCTACTCGCATCTATTCCTGCTGTTGTCCGGGTACGCGGTTCTCGATAATCCTACGATGCCGATCGTGGGGCCGGGTGAGACGGCGAACGATCATTACGTCGATCAGTTGGTGGCCAGCGCCGAAGCGGCAATCGACAAAGTGGTTGAGATGGGCATCGGCGATCGCGATCGAATCGGTGTCGGCGGCCACAGCTATGGCGCGTTCATGACCGCCAACCTGCTGGCCCACTCGCGCCTGTTTCGGGCCGGCTTTGCCGAGAGCGGGGCCTACAATCGTTCGCTGACTCCCTTTGGTTTTCAGAGCGAGCGGCGGACGTTTTGGGAAGTGCCTGATCTCTACGCGAAGATGTCGCCGTTCTGGTACGCCCACGACGTAAAGGATCCAATTCTCTTAATGCACGGCGAAGCAGACGACAACTCGGGAACTTTTCCCATCCAGTCGGAACGATTCTATATGGCGCTCAAAGGCCAGGGCGCGACCGTGCGCTACGTGACTTTGCCGTTTGAAGCGCACGGTTACGCGGGTCGCGAAACGCTGCTGCATATTCTCGCGGAACGGATTAACTGGTTTGATAAATACGTGAAGAACGCGCCGCCGCGGACCAAACAACAGACCGCGGCCAATTGATTTGGGAGTGCGCTGACTCCTCAGCGCTTTGGTCGGCGCGACAGTCGCGCCTTTCGAAAGCGGCGACAAGTCGCCGCACTCTAAAAAGTTTGCTTTTAGGCGCGGCTGTGTGGAGTATTAACGCTGGTCAATCTGCTGCGCATCCGCTTTTGCCATTTACTGCGAGCGCCGTCTTCGGCTTCCAGTTGGGCCATCACGTCATTCAGAGTTTCGCCGCCGAACTGCCGCATCTTCAAATAGAGCAAAGCCGGAACGATGGCCATTAACGGCAGCACGAAAATATTGACTAGTGATGTCAGCGGAGTGAATACGCTGACATGGATGGTCCCTTTGCCGGCCGCACTCAGCAACGCTCCGAGTACACTTCCGACAATCGCGGGCACCAGGATCTGAAACAACATTACGAGGATGATGGTCTTCCATGAACGCGAAGCCAACGCGCGTGCCCGCTTCCGTGCCTCTGTCTTCTCGAGTCCCTCCATCAGCACCACTGGCGCCCACAGCGAGTAGCGCACCATCATTACGAAGCCCGGAATCACAAACAATATGAAGCCGAGCATAATGCGTAAAGTGATGCGGATGCCGGTCTTTAGGAATGGCCGCCAGCGTCGCCGCAAGATGGCGAAGGCTGCGCGCAGTTCCACCGGCTTAAGCGGCGCCACGGCGAGCTGAGTGACGATGATCGCAGTGACCCCGGAGATGATCGATGGAGTGACAAAGCCCGCCGCCAACTGAAGCAAAGAGATGGGAATCAGCAGCGCGATTTTCGTAAGCTTGCTCAGTCGCGGCTCGGCTAGTCGCACAGCGATGAGCATCAGGGTCACCATGATGACCGGAATATGCGCCAGCAACGATAGCTTCAAAAATTTTGGAAAGTATTCGCTGTAGAGAGCGAACGCGCGACGATAGAGTGCGCCCAGTCCATCGGCGTTCGCCCTCATTGCGTTGGAGAAAGCGATGGCGGTCTGTGGCCGAGCGGCCGGATCTTTTTCCAGCGCCGACATGATCAGACGCGATACTCGCTTGGGCAACTTCCCGTCGTGTTCTCGTAAAGACTTCGGCTGGCTCTCGTTGTGCGCCCGCATGACTGTTGTCGTCTGGCCCGTGAATGGCGGCGACCCTGAAAGCATCTGATACGCAATGATGCCCAGGCTATAGATGTCTGAGCGAGCGTCCAGGTTTTCGCCCCGGCATTGTTCCGGCGACATGTACAAAGGCGTTCCCAGAATCGCTCCCACACGCGTCAAGCCCGAAGTGGCCGCCGTTGAGGACGCGTCAGTGGTGCGATGTTCATCGCGTGCCAGGGCGGTGTGCTGCGCTCCACCATCCAGAAGCCGCGTCTGATCGGCTTGATGATCGCCGGCTTGCGTAGCGCGGGGATCGTGTTCGGCTAAACGGGTCGCCCGTCCATCGTCTGCGATCAGTTGCGTAGCCTCCGCTTGAGCTAAGGGCTGAATCAATGTTTCTGATTCGAGATTGCTGATCGGATTAAGCGCCACCTTGGTTAACTCGGGCTCGGCCGCGCCGGCAGCAGCTTTTGCCGCCAACGGTGACTCAGAGAAATGAATCGTGGCTGTTTCATCGGCGCTATGCGTAACGGAGCTGACGGCGGCTGGTTCCACCGGGACGTCGCTTACTTCAGCCAGCTTCGCGATACCAAAATCGAGCACCTTGACGCGATAACCACCGAGGGCATTTGGTTCCAGCCAGATGTTGTCGGGCTTCAGATCCCGATGAACGATGCCTTGGTGATGTGCTTCGTGCACCGCGGAACAAACCTGTTCGAGAATGTCGACCACCCAGTAGAGCGGTAGACGCTTCTCTTCGGCGAGCACGTCGCTGAGCGTGCAACCGTCAAGGTATTCCATGACGAGATAAGCAACTCTTTCTTTGCCTGCTCGCGCAAAGCCAAAGTCGGTGACGTCAACTACGTTCGGATGTCGCAGCCGTCCCGCGGCGCGCGCCTCGCGCTTAAAGCGCTCGACGAACTCTTCGTTGCGCATGAACTGCGGCGTAATCAGCTTGAGAGCGACGTAACGTTCTGTGCCCAGGTGAGTGGCCAGATAGACGGCGCCCATGCCACCCTGCCCGAGCAGACGCTCGAGCCGGTACTTTTCATCGAGAGTCTGACCAACGTAACTATCGAGGCTATTCATGAGAATACATTTGGAGTTGGGCTACTGGCCGAACCTTTACGCGTCGGGCAGCGTTAGCCGCGGTCGAACCGTTGCCACGAAAAGGCACAAAAGGCGCAAAACGGTTTCCAGGAAAAATCCTGCGAGCAGAAGCGATGATGGCTGACCTTCTCCTCATATTTTCTTGAGCCTTTTGTGCCTTTTTGCGGCCCGAACTTTCAGCTAGTCCCAGCGAGGTTCGTGCCAGTTTCGCTTGCGTAGCTTTTCATCGGTCCAAAACTTCTTGAAGAGTTCGACCTCCGCGCCATGTTCGCTTTCACCGGGCAGCAGCACTGTCACCACATCGTAACGAAACGGCTCAGCCATTAGCCCGAGCATTTTGCGATAGCCGCGCGCCGCGCGCGCAATCTGTCTACGCTTGCGCAGATCGACATTAGCCTGCGGTGGCGCAAATTCGTCCGACGCACGAGTTTTGACTTCGACAAAGCAGAGCGTGGGTCCATCGTAAGCCACCACGTCAATCTCAGCACTGATCAGAACGTCGCGCATATTCCGGCCAATCGGGAGAAGGAAGTTTGCCGCCACGATACGATAACCGGCGCGCTCGAGATGTTCGATGGCCAGCGCTTCTCCGCGGCGGCCCAACTCAAAATGCGGCGCCCGCGAGTCCGTGCCTGATCCTTCGGAGGCTTGCTTGACGCCTACGTGCGTCTGTTCACGAACAGTCTTGCCTATCGCAAATCTCATTTTACGTCGACTCAACGCGGAGTACCGCGCCATCATGGGCGCGCCCGGCACGTTCATCTGTTACGTCTATTCAGCGGCCGCAGTTTCTTTTCGCGCAGGTTTCTTCGGTGCACTCTCGACCGCGGCGACCGGCTTAACCGCGCGCTTGTTCTGTTTTGGTCGACGACGCCCGAAAGTTCCGCGATGGATCTTGCCGCGCCGCGAACGCTGATCACCTTTGCCCATAATTGATGCTCCTCGTATCGGTTGAAGCTGGAGTATTTATTTTGGTGCCAAGCTTTCTATGACGACCGAAAGCCTATCCCACGAACTCACACGAAATAACGCGATGCCCTATAGCTCCCTTCTCCCAAAGAGAGAAGAGGGCAAGAGAACCCGGAGCTCACAGTTTACTTCTTCATCAACTCAAGCACCGCCGTGGTCATTGCTTTGATCCCCGTGCGCAGAGTCGGTTCCGGCAGCGGCTGAAACAAACTCGAGTGCAGCGAAGGCAGAGGCTTTCCGGAACTGCGGCTGGCTGCAACTCTCGACGGTTCAATGGCGCCGAGCCAGAACATTACAGATGGAATCTGATGATCCAGACTGAGCCTGCCAAAATCTTCACTGGCCATTAAGGGCGGAGCCTTAACGACATTCTCCGCTCCGATCGCCCGGCCAATAGCGTTGGTAATTCGCTCGGTCAGTTGCGGATCGTTGTAAAGCGACGGAGCTCCCTCGCTCTCGATCACTTTGAGTATCGGTGCGCGATCATCGGGCACGCCGGCCGCGGCCGCAATTCCTTTCGCCATGCGTTCGATGGAAGCCAGAATATGCTGGCGCACCTCTTCCTTGTAAGTGCGAATCGTTAGTTGCAGGACCACTTCGTCCGGAATAATGTTCCGTTTGGTCCCGCCATGAATCGATCCGATGGTAACTACTGCCGGATCGAGCGGAGAGTTTTCGCGGCTGATTATTGTTTGCAGCGCCATGATCGTCTGCGCGGCGATGACGACGGGATCTTTCGTGGCTTCGGGTTTTGAACCATGGCCGCCCAAGCCGCGAATCACCAGATCCACCGACGTCGAACTTGCCATCGCATAACCGGGACAGAAAGTTATTTTGCCGGCTTCCACGTCCGCGCTGTCATGCAACGCGAGCAAAAAATCCGGCTTGGGAAAGCGAGTATACAAGCCATCAGCAAGTACGGCCCTTGCACCGGTGACAGTCTCTTCGGCGGGCTGTCCGAGTATCACGAGGGTGCCGTGCCACTGATCTTTCAGTTGCGCCAGCATCTTTGCCATTCCGATCATGTTGGTGATGTGAATGTCGTGACCGCACGCATGCATCACGCTGACATCCTGCCCGGCATCGTTCTTTGCTTTCACCGTGCTGGCATACGGCACGCCGGTCTTTTCTTCTACCGGTAGCGCGTCGAGGTCGGTACGCACCCAAACCGTCGGGCCATCACCGTTCTTCATTACTGCCACCACGCCATAGCCAACTAAGTCGGCGCGTTCATATTTGCCGACCCGTTCGGTAACCGTGAAGCCAAGCGTGCGTAGCTGCGCGGCGAAGAAGGTGGAGGTCTTTTCCTCATGATGCGAAAGCTCAGGCGCGGCGTGCAGCATCTTGTAGGTGCCGACGAGTTGCGCGAGTTCTCGATCGATCATGCTGTCGATCGACTGCTGGGCCAGGACTGGTACGCCGAAGACGAGGCCAAGAAGAAAGGCAATCAGGGGTTTATTTTTCATGACGGTCTGTTCGGGACTGCGGGATTTCGGTAGCACGATACCCTAGTCAACGAGAGCGAGCAACTTTGTTAAGTACCTGTCTGATGCATGAAAAGTGAATGGCTAGCGAAGCGGTCGTGCCATTCCGGGTTCCTGGTTCTATGGTGCGAGGCGGTGCCGAGACATGCCTTCAAACTGCCGGATAATCAGGCGCGAATGCCGAGAGACCAATGCGCGGCGCGGCGAGCATCAATCCAATGATCGTCTTGGCGTCCTCAATCTCGCCGTCAGTGATCATTTGCAAAGCGCGGTCGAGCGGCAAGCGGACGACCTCGATGAGTTCATCTTCTTCCAGACGCTGGGCCGTAACGGAAAGATCGGTGGCTAGATACAACCACATTTTCTCCTCACAAAAACCGGGCGAGACAAAAAACTCGGAGAGCTTTTCCATTCTGCCTGCGACCAGCCCCAACTCTTCTTCCAGCTCGCGGGCTGCGCCTTCTTCCGGGCGCTCTTTATCGTTCAAGGTTCCGGCAGGGAGTTCAAGCAGGTAACGCACCGCCGGATGGCGGTACTGACGCACCAGGCCGATCGTGCCGTCGTCGAAGGCCGGCAGGATGACCGCGCTGCCGGGATGGTGAACGACTTCGCGGGTATAAGTCTTGTCGCCTTCGCGCACCGTGTCCACGGTAACGTCGAATACACGTCCCGAGAAAATCTTTTTGGAATCCAGGAACTCAGGTGATTCAGACATATCATGTAGCGCAAGTTGTTGACTTGCGCGCGCCCCTTCGCAACCTCTCAGCCTTGCAGTTTAGTGTCGTCAGCGCCCGTGAGCAACACCTGAAGATTCATTTAAGATCTGCTGTACCGCGCCGACCAGGTACAGCGATCCGGTAACACAGATCAGACCATCTGCCGGGGTGACGGTCTGAGCGATCCGCAGTGCTTCTGTGGCGGATGACGCCAGGCGCACTCTCGCTTGATCAAAAGTGAGGGGCACCGCCGTCATCAACATTTGGGCTGTGGCAGCGCGAGGGTTATCGAGTCCGGTAAGAATTAATTCATTGGCTTTGGGAAACAAAGTCACCGCCATTTCCGGGAGCGCCTTGTCCTGCATCGCTCCAAAGATCATCGTGATAGGTTGGGCGACAAACTCATCCAGGTAATCGCGCAGCGCCCGCGCGGCCGCGGGATTGTGAGCGCCGTCAAAAAGAATTGCGGGCCGGCCTGCCCCCGGTTGGCCTGCGCATAGCTCCAGGCGTCCAGCATGCCTTGCCGTCTCGATCCCCCGAATGATGGCTGCGTGCGTGATCGCAAAGCCTCGTTCGCGCAGAGCTTCGGCGAGAGCAATCGCCGTCGCCGCGTTCACGATCTGATGCCGCCCACGCAAGCCGATTGAGATGTTCTCGAATGAGTCGGGAAGAGTGCGCCCTACGAATCTCGGCGCAACACCGGCGCGCTCGGCTTGACGAACAATCACGTCGAGAGCTTCTTCATCCTGTGGCGCTACGACGGCAGTTACGCCCGGACGAATGATCGCCGCTTTCTCCGCGGCGATTTCAGCCAGAGTGTCGCCCAGATATTCTTCGTGATCCATTGCCACGGGAGTTATCGCGACGATGTCCGCACCTGCGGCGGTGGTTGAATCAAGCCGGCCGCCGAGACCTGTTTCTAAAATCGCCAGTTCAACTTTGGCTTCACGAAAAGCGAGTAAGGCTATGGCAGTTACGTGCTCGAAGAAAGTCGGAGGCGTCTCCAGCCGGCCTTGCTTGATCAATTCCTCTGCGGCTGTCTTGACCTGCGCGGTAAGTGCCGCGAAGTCTTTCTCGGAAATTTGCGCGCCGTCGATCCTGATGCGCTCAGTGATCGAAATCAGATGCGGTGAAGTGAAGA
>JAWVEM010000078.1:0-4973 GCA_033856735.1 Blastocatellia bacterium | reverse complement strand
CGTGCGGCCCAACCAATCCTGAGTTTCCTTATCGTAAGGTTGACCGAGCTGGGCGATTTCCGGATCGAGCGCGGTTTTTTCCGTGACTGGAATTGTGCGTGCAGCTTTGGCGACGACGTGCCAGCGGCCATCACTGCTGTTCTTTTCCAAGTAGAGATCGATGCGGGCAACGTGACTGGCCCAACGATTGGCTTGCGTCAACAGCACACCGTTGACCACGAGCGAAGGTACATCTCGATGCGTGTGGCCCAACAAGATCACGTCGATGCCGGGCACTTGCCGAGCAATGGCAATCGCTGCGTTCTCATTCGGCACTTGCGAAGGATTCAACGTCCCGGTGCGCAGGTCTTCCTCGATGCCCATGTGCATCGCGATCGCCACAATATCGACCTTCTCTTTGTCGCGCAGCGTCGCGACCCACTTCTTCGCTTCGCTGACGGTCTCTTTAAATTCGAGCCCGGCGTAGTTCGGCACATTTTCCCAGTTGGGAATGCCTGGCGTCGTCAACCCCAACACGCCGATACGTACGCCGCCGACTTCCTTAACCAGATATGGTTGGTAGTGAGTAGTCGGCGTTCCTTTGTTGTAAGTGTTGGCCGACAGCCAGGGAAACTTTGCTTCGCTGCGCGCCTTCTCCAGGACCTTCAGGCCAAAATTGTATTCATGGTTGCCGACGGTCATCGAGTCATAGTGCAGAGCATTCATCGCCAGCATCATCGGATCGGGCGGCGTGTTGTTCCGCTTATTGTGAAAATACTCCAGCGGCGTTCCCTGAATCGTATCGCCACTGTCGACCAACAACAGATCCGGATCAGTCTTGCGCGCTTCCTTCACCAGGGTGGCGACTTTCGCGATGCCCACGTTGTCGTACTTGTTCGTGTAGTAGTCGATAGGGAACACGCGCCCGTGCATGTCAGTCGTGCCCAGAATGACGACGTGGGCGCGCTGCCCGGCTCCGCTCTCGGCGGAAGTGTGAACCGAAATTGATAGCGCGAAGATCGATAGCGCTAATAAACCAATAAGAACAAAATTTTTCTTAAGCATGCTATGGTCGCAGATCGCCACAAGGTTCTACTGCCGCGCTCGGATCGGCCGGCAAGGCATAAACTTCCGCGGCCGTGTGGCCCTCGACACACCCTGCGTAAACCAGTGTAAAGCGATCGCGCACCTCCTTCATCTCATTCTGATTTTCAAAATACGTGCGGCCCCTTTGCAGGATG
Organism: Blastocatellia bacterium; assembly: GCA_033856735.1. Classification (GTDB taxonomy): domain Bacteria; phylum Acidobacteriota; class Blastocatellia; order Pyrinomonadales; family Pyrinomonadaceae; genus UBA11740. Next base: position 3,753 of record JAWVEM010000078.1, on the reverse strand, counting down.
ATGTAGGCGGGCCCTGTTTCCGACACAGTGTACTTGGGAGCCGAAAGCACTCGCGACTGCAAATCCGTGCGGCCAAGTTGTTCAGTGTAGTATCTAACGACGCCGGGTGTCTCGGTGACGATTGTTGCCCGGCGCGGCGCGCGCTCACAAACGAAACGAATCGCGTCGTTCAATCCGTCGTCATAGAACTCATCGTGGGGAAAGAAATAGGCGGCATATCTCGAGCCCAGCACGTTAGTGTACATCGCGTAATGCGGCGCGCTCGCATAGGCGGTCCACGCCGGCACGGCCACCAGGATCACGGCCAGCACCGTAGTCGCGGCCCGCAACATCGCAGGGCCGGCTTTAACGTTTTCCAGTAGCCGGCCAAACCAGCGAATCAACATCATCGTTCCCACTGCCGCGCTCATGTAAACGAACGGCATCAGCGAAAGTGTGTAGCGCAACCACTTCGCGCCCACCAGCGAATAGGGAACCAGCCAGAAAAAAAGCATGAACAGAACGAAGGCATGACCGGGATGCCGCCAGCGGCGCAGACTCACGACTAGGCCGGCGAGAAAAGCTGCGGTGATCGCGAGCGGAACTTTGATGGCCAGAAACAGCAGATAGAAATACACCGGCAAGCCCCAGAAAGGAGAAGCCGACATTCGGTTTGAATAAATATGGTTCCCCATTATGTATCCGGTGTGGGTCAGTAGTTTCTCTCCTGAATACGCGTCCAGATAGTTCCAAACACTTGGCAGCAGGACCACCGGATTTGCCAGCACGAGGACCGCGCCGATAATCAGAAAGAAGCTGAAGGGAGTCCGCCAGCGAGGTTCATCTGCCGACTGCGTCCGCACTCGCACGAAATGATGATAGAGCATGTTCAGCCCCAGATAGTGGGGGAAATATTTCGACGCCATCATCAAACCAAAACTGACCGCACTCAGGTTTCGCAGGCGATGAAACCACGTCTGGTCCGGTCCTTCGACCAGCTTGCTCCGAATAAACAGATAGAAAGCAAACAGCATGAAGAAGACCATGAGAGTGTCTTCCTTGCCGATGCGGTTGTAGGTAATTGCGTTAACGCCGAATGACCAGAACGCCGCGGCCCAGAAAGCTGTGGGGCGATCGAACAGGGCCGCGGTCAAAAGGAAAAGCGGAATTGCCGTCAGCGCACCGAACAGCGCATTGGGAAATCTCAAAGCGGCTTCGTCGCTGATGGCCTGCCCGGTCATCGATTTCCAGGCCCGGGCGGCGCGCATCGAAACGTCGATGAGCGCCTTCATCAGCATTGGATGTTCGGCGTTAGAGGTAAAGTCACCTCGGTCGTAAGCGCGCACAGCCTCGACCTTGTTGATCTCGTCTTCCGCGAATCCTATCCGCCCCAGTCCGGACAGGCGTAGACCAAAGCCCATCACGATCATTAATCCGATCAACAGCACGGTGGTCTTTTCCCAGGACAAAGCAATCGCGCTCCTCCTTCGTGATAAAGAAATCGCCGCCGCTTTGCCCTCAACACCTACTTCAGTCTTTATTGAATCAAAATCAACTGATGACAACTTGTAAGATTCTCCCTGTGTAACCAGCCCGCTGCGCTTCACGCAACCGAGATCACGACGCAGAGACCCGGTCGCTACCGCTCCGGGTACTGACCTCTCTATCGCGCTGATGCTTTGCTTCTTCGGCGAGCGCGGCCTCTGCGTCACGCGCCACGGCGCGTAATGACAAGCCGCGTTGCATCAGGAAGGCCATTCCTATCGCCGTCCAAAAAACATCGCGCGCTTTACGAACGATAGCCAGGGTCACTCCGGTGACTTCTGTGAACAGTAGCACTTTGGAAACCTTTCCCGTGCCGGCCTCATCAACGCCCATGCGCAGCGGAATGAACTTGAACCCCATGGTGATCACACGATTCACCGACTCTAGGATGAAAGCGGTCAGAAGCGTCGGCGGCTGTTGCGGGCTAATGAAGCTCAGGGCGACATAGATTTCGCAGACGCCGGCGAAGTGAAAGCACGCTTCCAACAGGACGATGGGAAGAAATCGCGACTGATGGCGGCGGTAGAAACCGTAGATTCGATCTTCCAGCGTTCGCCCCTTCTCAATCCACTTCGCGTTGAGACCGCGACGGTGCAAAAAACCGGCGGTGCCGCTGATGAATCCAACTTTCCTGCGCACCAGCAAAGTGCCCAAGACGATTACGATCAGAATCACGCCGAGGACGATGAAACTTCCCACCCGCAGCCCCTGCGGCAGAGTAAAGCTCAGCAGCAGAGCAATCATCCCCGCGGAGATGAACACGGCCACCGACAGGCTGTAAAAAATATTCTCGATGGCGATGGCTGACAGCCCGGCCATCAAGGGAAGGCGATCGCGAATCAAAGCGGGCTTGGCGGGTTCAGAGATAACGAAGCTGGCAAAGGGCAGCACGGTACCGATAGCGTCACCCATGACTCGCGCGCGAAACGCGTCCCAGAACCTTAGCCGGTAAGGCTCTTCTACGCACAGGCACCACGCGAATGAGCGCACGATCTGTCGGACCGCCGAGATCGCAATGATGAGCAGGAAGCCGACGCCCAGTCTCCTCATGCCGTCCGTGATTTGTCCAATTCCTGCCCGTTTGACGAAATAAGTGAACAGGGCCAGGCCCAGAACGGCGAAAATTATGCCGAGGGGAGTAAGCCCCTTCCGTGATCCTTGCGCTTGCGTCTGACTCATTGTTGAAACCGGGTTAAGAAACAAAATAGAACATCGCGTGGGCGATGTCCAAAGCCCAAAGACCGTGCCTGTTGCAAAGGCAATGGAGCACGCAAGAGCGGTTCGGTCCGCACGGGAACGCCGGATTAATCCGACAGGTGTGTAACCGCCAGTGGCTCAGACTTCAGTCTGTGGATCCGCCCGGGTAAAATCACAGACTGAAGTCTGTGCCACTCATCCCTCCCGTTTTGCCTTTTGGTCTGCCCGTTGATTATGATGTCGATTCAAGATCGATAGACTTTCCCGCGGGCCCCAGTCACACAATGAGTCAAAGCCAAATTGCCATCGAACAATTAATCGCGCGTCCGCTGACGACGCTCTCTGAAGACGAGCAAATGTTTCGGGCTAGTGTGCGCGAGTTTGCCGAAGGCGAGATTCGCAAACGCGTCGAAGCTATGGACGAACAGGGCCATTTCGATCCCGAGCTGACGAAACAATGCTTCGAACTGGGCTTGATGGGAATTGAAACGCCGGAGGAATTCGGCGGCGCCGGTGGGACCTTCTTTCAGGCGATTCTGGCCGTCGAAGAATTGTCGCGCGTTGATGCTTCCGTGGGCGTCTTTGTCGATGTGCAGAATACCCTGGTGAACAACGCACTGCTTCGCTGGGGCACACAGGAACAGAAAACCAAGTATCTTCCCCAGTTGGCCGGCGAGAAGGTTGGAGCCTATGCCCTCAGCGAAGCCGGATCCGGATCGGACGCGTTTGCGATGCAGACGCGGGCGGTCGATCGCGGCGACCACTTTGTCATCAACGGCCGCAAGCTTTGGATCACAAACGGCAAGGAAGCGGAAATTTTTGTTCTCTTCGCTAACGCAAATCCCGAAGCCGGCTATCGCGGGATCACCGCGTTTATCGTCGAGAAAAATTTCGCCGGCTTCTCGGTTGGGAAAAAAGAAAACAAGCTCGGCATTCGCGCGTCATCGACGACTGAAATAATTCTGGAAGATTGCCCGGTGCCCAAAGAAAACGTGCTTGGCGAAGTCGGCAAGGGTTACAAGACTTCCATCG
>JAWVEM010000077.1:0-3497 GCA_033856735.1 Blastocatellia bacterium | reverse complement strand
TTTGTTTCACGCAAAGGCGCGAAGGAAACACGGAAGGCGCTGAGAAAACAGAATTGGGACACTACTCCATCACTCACTCTATTCCGCGCTTATACTGACCGCGCCATTGCGCGGCACCATTTGAGTTAAGTCGCACAGCAAACCGGATCTGCGTCTAACGGCTTTCCAGCGAAAGTGAATCCAGCCAGACAGTACCGAATGCTGGGCACGGATCATTGGCACAGGCCTGCCGCGCGAATCTAATGATAATGGCCTGAGTGTTGGCGTTGGTGGTGAAGTCGATTGCGAATTCGCGCCAAACGTTCGGGTCTGAGCGCAGCGGTGGCGATTGCGCCAGCACGACGTTATTCGGATCAGATGCATTGATCAATGTAATGATTGGATCGGCAGCGGAAAGAAAATCTTTTGAAAGCGCGGCCAACCCCAGATGATAGTGAGTCCGCGGCTTAACCAGCATGAGCTGGGAGAACAGAGGCGCAGACGGATTTGAATTGCCGTGAAAGTCTACTCGCAGACTTCTCGCGCCCGTCTCGTGCGCGCCTTCGTCGATCGACATGCTCACATTCACGACGTCCGCTGTTATTTGCCAACCGAATCCGGTCTGGCCGACAGTGAGCACGTCTTCGAAACCGCCGTCACGTATCGTAGCGGCGTCCGCCAACGCCCCTTTCGTCAAAGGAATGCCACGAAGACTGGCCCAGACCTCGTAAGCCTCAGGAAATTGTTTCGACCCCAACAGCGTATCCAGCAAACTCTCAGTAGTCTTATCAGGCTTAACCCGAATCGCGCGAAACTGATCGAGCGCCGCCGCGCCTTGCTTTTGACGGGCAAAAAATAAAGCCAGAGCCATGCGCGCAGTGTCGGTCTCGGGCCGGATCGTTCGGACAACGGTACTCGCGTCGTGGCCATAAACACCCCAGGCCAGATCGGCGACGTTTGGCCAAAGGGAGGGATTCCCTTGCGCGGCCTGGCGAAGTTCGACGAAGGATTGATCCAGTTGGCCCAATCTCAACAGGAGATTTCCAAGTTGCCAGTGTGGTTGTGCGTATGACGGCGCCAGCGCGACTGACTGTTGGAGGGCGCGCAAAGCTCCCGCCTGATCCGCGGTCTGATCGCGAGCGACACCCAACAACATCCATAGGTAATAATCTCGAGGTCGGATTTGGACAGCGCGTTGAAATTCGTCCCGGGCCTGTTGGTAATCCTCGACGCGCTGGAGCACTTCCGCTCGCGCTGCATGACTTTCTGCGTCGGCGGGCAGTAGGGCGACCGCCCGATCAGCAGCGGTCTTCGAGTCGGACAGCGCCGCCAAGGTTGCGACGACCGCCGTGACATTGTCGCGGCGCCCCTCCGCGGCGTACTCATCAAGAGTTCGCGCAAAGCCAACGCGCGCAGCCTGCCAGATTCCCCAAACGCAGAGAATAAAAGCCAGAACGGCAATAAGGATGCGTTTCATTGGTAACTTGGGTTCAGAATCGAAACATCACGTTGGGTCCATTCAAATCGGGCGACGGATAATATGGTTTTGAAATGCGGAATCCTGAGCACCCAACAAAAAACCAGCCCTCCAAAATAGAAGGGCTGGCTTCACTAAGAAGTTCAGGACGAGCTATCTGGCCGGGCTCGGATTTCCTCCGCGAGTCAACACTACGCCGAGAATAACCGCGCCGCCAACGCCGCCGGCGACAATGCCACCAATCTCACCGGTCGTAAGTCCAGTTGCGGTCGTGCTGAGTGGACCTAACTGGCCATTCGGCAAGAGACATCCGGCCAGGCTGTGTTGCTTCTTGTCTGTCTTATAGGAAGCCTGATCCGTATAAATCTCCATCTCGCCTGGCAGAACATTGTTCTTCTTCTTTGAGACAACGCAGCCGCGAAGCACTTTCACTCGAACGTTGCCGTTCTCGTCGAAATCCAGTTGAATTTTTGAATTCGGTTGCAGCTCAATGACGCCGCCGTCTCCCAGATCGATGGTGGCGCTGACTTGATCGGGAGTTTCGATCGTGGCGCCCGTCAGAATCGTCGCGCCGGTGCCGGTGTTATTTCCATTCACGGTGATTGGCGCGTTGTTTTTCGTCAGCAGCCGCGCCGTGATCGCGCGTTGCGGCGAGCCGGGAGCCGGGTTCGGCAATCCGGCCTGCACGTAGACCTGCGCAAACGAAAACGCGAGAATTACCGCGAGCGCTTTCAAAGCATTCTTTTTTCTCGTATCCATCTTCCCTCGACTCCTCGGACTTCTCGATTGATTGACTGCTATGCTTTCAAGCTGATTGGCGGGTGAAGTGTACTTCCCTTACCTGGAGAAGGTCAACGGTTTTTAGACCGCAGACAGATAGCGTGGCCTAAAGACTATGCCTGAACTATTTCTTCACGGCGTTATAGAGCTGTTCGGCGAGCTTCGGATCAATTCGTTTCAGGATCGCGAATTCCCTGGTGAACCCTTCTTTATCGTTGAGGCTCGCATAGACCAAACCTAAACTATAATGCGCCTGGGCGTACATCGGTTTTAACTTGATCGTTTCCTTTAATGCCGCAGCCGCTTCCTGATACTTTCCGGCTTTGTAACTGGCATTACCGAGGCCATAGAAGGCTTCAACGCTCGAAGGACTCAGGGCCGCGGCTTTCTTAAAGGCTTCGGCCGCGTCGTTGAATTGGCCGGCGCGGAAGCTCGCGGTCCCTAAGCCCAGGTAAGCCTGTTCATAGTCCGCTTTTAACTGCGTCGCACGTTTATATGATTCAACTGCTTCGGTGAAACGGCCCGCGTCGAAATAAGCCTTGCCTAGATTGTAGTGCGCCGCCACGTAATCCGGTTTGGCTTCCACCGCGCGTTTCAACGGCTCGATCGCTTCAGCCGGCTTGCCGGTCTTGTCATAAACGTAACCCAGCCCATTGAGCGCCTTCGCATATTTTGGGTTGAGCTTGATAGCCTGGTTGTAGGCAGCGATTGCTTCCGGCTCGTGCGCGAGCTTGTCTTCGGCAAAGGCCAGATTATTGAAGACGATCGCCAGATCCGGCTTCAAGCGCGCGGCTTCCCTAAAAGCCTTCACTGCCTCTTCAAAGCGGCCCAGGTTCGTCAACACGATTCCCAGGTTATTCTGTGCTTCGCCATAATCAGCTCGGCTCTTGATCGCCTGCTGAAAGGCTTCGGCCGATTCATTGAGTTTGGCCAGCATGAGGAAAGCATTGCCAAGATTGTACTGGGCATCGGCAAAGTCGGGCTTCAGCTTGATTGCCTGCTGGAATGCAGTCGTCGCCTCTCTGTAATTCTCCAACGCATACTGCGCCGCACCAAGATTGTTTTGCGTTTCGGCATCGTCGGGTTTAATTCGCAGAGCCTGCGCAAACGCATTGACGGCTTCTTTGAACTTGCCGGCCTTGTAAGACGCGGCCCCCAGGTTGTTATAGGCAAACGCATCCGAGGGATTCAACTGCACAGCTTTCCGCAAAGCAGCAATTGAATCTTCGTAGCGCGACAGGCGATCGTAAGCAAAGGCCAG
>JAWVEM010000076.1:0-13044 GCA_033856735.1 Blastocatellia bacterium | reverse complement strand
AGGTGCACTCGAAGAAACGCATTATCGGGACCGAACTTCAATCCTTTTTCCAAATACTGAATTGCCTTCTGCGTATCGCCTCCCAAAAATCCGGGCGCTTCGAGATAAAGCTGACCCAGAACCATATAGGCACTTCCCGATTGATAGCCTTCATCCAGCTTAAGAACGGTTTCCATCTGAGTCTTTATGTCGTCGAACTCTGATAGGCCGGAGAGCATGCTGGACTTCGCACTGCCCCCATAGTTGGCCCCGAGCCAGAAGTGCCCATCAGGTTTGCTTTCCTGTAATTTCACCCCGAGCTTTCCGGCCTCGATGCCATCATGAAATGCTTTGTCACGCTCGCTCGAGTCGGGACTGTGCGCGCCAAGATAGTAGTTGAACTTCGCCAGGCGCCAAGCCAGCTCATAGTTCGCCTGATCCTCCGCCTGGGCCCGGCGCAAAGCGACCAGGCCCTGCCGGACCTTTACCAAGTCTGCCCGACCGGCATATAGCTGGTCGGCCTCAGTGATGGCTTCAGTCGCGGGCCGTGCCGCCACCTGATCTGGAGAGCTGTTAACCGCTTTTCGGCACGATACACCCACCGCCGCGATCATCGTCATCACCACTAAAAGCTGAACTTTTCCACGATTCTCGGTGAAAATAGCCCGTTTACGGTCTCTATTGTATAGTCGTCTCATACACGCTTGCTTTGCCTTTCACTTGCCGAGCAGAATAATGTATATTGGCGCGCTCGGAAGAACAGTTGAGAGCAGGGGGAGAGGTTAGTGGCAGCGGCAGCATTCTACGATCTCGAGGGAACTCTGGTCAGTACCAACCTGGTGCACACGCTCGGATTCTACGCCCGGAATCAACCTAATCTAGTTCGTAGTTTCACTAAAAGCGCGGCCACGCTGCTGAGCGTGCCGTTGTTTGCAGTAAGCGATCAGTATAGCCGAAAAGTTTTCAACGATCTCTTTTTCAAGCGCTACAAAGGCGAGACCGAGGATCGGATGCGCTTCTTTGCCGATGAGTTGTTTGAGAAGGTCCTGAAGCCTGCTGTCTACCCCGGGACGTTCGAGCTGATTGAGAAGGCCCGGAGTATCGGACTGCGTCAGGTCGTGGTGACGGGCGCGCTCGAAGTTTCGGTAAAGCCGCTGATGGCGTATCTGGGAATCACGGATTATGTGGCGAACCGGCTGGAGTTTGTTAACGGGACGGCCACAGGGCGCTTGTTGCCTCCGGTTCTGGCCTCCGCCACCAAGGCTTCATGGATCCGAACCTTCGCCGAACGCGAAGGCATCAATCTCAGCGAGTCTTTCGCCTACTCCGACAGCATGAGCGATCTGCCCATGCTCTCGATCGTGGGCCATCCAGCGGTGGTGAATCCGGATTTTCGCTTGCGGCAAACCGCGCTGCATCATGACTGGCCGATTTTGAATTTGAAATGAAACCACAGATGAACACAGATTTACACAGATATCGTTTTGTCGATTTGTCGATCTGGGCTCATCCGCGTTCATCCGTGGTTACGATCTGACTATGTCCCTACAACTAAGAAGAAAAACACACGAATCAATCGTCTACATCGACAGCGACAGCGCGCCGCGCATCATGCCTTCGGGTGAAGACTTTATTCTCGAAGACATACCGGTCGGCACGCGCGTCATTTATCCGAATCCGCCGATGAAGGGGTTGCCAAATCGTGAGGCAGCGATTCGCTACGCTTTGAATCATCCACTCGGCTGCGATCCGCTCTTTGCGCAGCTTGAGCCGGGCATGAAAGTCACCATCGCGGTTGACGACATCAGTCTCCCTTTGCCGCCCATGGCCACGCCGGACATTCGCCAGACGATGCTCGAAATAGTGCTGGACATGCTCGCCGGCCACGGCGTAGACGACGTGCATATCATCATCGCCAATTCCCTGCACCGCAAGATGACGGCCTGGGAAATGAAGCGGATGGTCGGCCAGAAAATTTTTGATGAGTTTTATCCGGACCGCTATTACAACCACGATGCCGAGTGGAAAGAGGGCTTGATCAAGCTCGGCGAGACGCGCCACAAAGAGCCGCTGACGATCAATCGTCGGGCGGCCGAAAGCGATCTGCTCATCTATGCGAACATCAATTTTGTCCCGATGGACGGCGGGCACAAGTCTGTGGCGGTGGGTCTTTGCGATTACGAATCGCTGCGCGCGCATCACGAGCCGCAGACCATTCGCGATTCCGACAGCTATATGGATCCGGCGCGTTCCGAGTTGAGCAACAAGTGCGGGCGCCTCGGCAAGATCGTCGATGAGCATTTGAACGTCTTTCATATAGAGACGTCCATTAACAATCGCATGTACAAGGGTGACATGGATTTTCTGCTCAAGAACGAGGACGACTTCAGCGCTTTTGATCGGATGAAGTTTGAAGCCATGCGTTACACGATGAGCAAGCTGCCGCGGACCGCGCGGCGCAAGCTGCTGCACTCAATGCCTGCGCAGTACGAGATGACGGCTTGTTACGCAGGGAAGACCGAGCCGGTGCACGAAAAGATTCTCGAAAAGGGATTTCAACAGTACGCCATTCCCGTGCGCGGCCAGTGCGACATTCTGATTACCGGCATTCCTGATATTTCGCCTTATAACGTCTATTCGATTTTGAACCCACTGCTCGTGCAGGTCATGGGCCTGGGCTATCACTTCAATTTCTATCGTAATAAACCGCTGCTGCGGAAGGGCGGCGTGCTGATCATTCACCACCCGTGTTACGACCAGTTCGATCATAACCACCATCCCAGTTACATAGAGTTTTTCAATCGCCTGTTGCCGGAATCTCGCGATGCTTTTTATCTGCGCGAGAAGTACGAGCGCGAATTCGCAAACAATCCCAGCTATGTCGAGATGTATCGCCGCGGCAACGCCTATCACGGCGCGCATCCGTTCTTCATGTGGTACTGGGGCGAGAACGGCCGTCAGCACGTCGGCAAAGTAATCGCCGCGGGGGCGGAAAACGCCCACGTTCCTGCGATGCTGGGCTGGGAACGAGCCGACAATCTGACGGAAGCGATCGCGATGGCGCGAACTTACATGGGCAGCTCAGCCGAAATCACGATGCTGCACCAACCGATGATCGGCATCGCAGATATGGAATAAGAAGTGGCACAGACTTCAGTCTGTGATTCTTCTTTCGATGGGTTATCACAGACTGAAGTCTGTGCCACTGAGTCATGAAAAGCCTTATCACCAAAAAGATTCTTTGGAGCGCGATTGCCTTCTCGGCGACGGCCATTTTTTCCGTCGCGATCATGAACAGCTTGCCGCGCATCAAGCAACAGCGGCAGCGCTCGTTTACTCGCGCGACGATGGACGGAAATCTCGGCCGTATGCGTTGGCTTCATTTTGCCGGAGCAAAGGTTAACGCTCGCACAAATTTGGGGAATCCCCTTTTTCTGGCCGCGAGCGAGGGAAATTTGAAAGCGGTTCGCTACCTGCTCGACCAGGGAGCGGATGTCAACGCTCGCGAAGTCGGAGGTAGCAGTGCGCTGATCGAGGCTGCGTACAATGGACACGTCGAGGTCATTAAGGAGTTACTGCTGCGCGGCGCCGACATCAATGTGATTAGCCCGCAAGGCACTGCGCTCGATGTGGCCCTCAACCGAAGAAACTCCGCGGCTGATTTACTTAGGCACCTTGGCGGCAAAACCGCGCGCGAAATCCGCTCTGGCGGTTAATGTTTCGGAGTTCTGCCTTCAGGCGGAAACCCTATTAAGATCATGACGACGAAGCTTTCACCAACGGAAATCTATAAGGACCGACGCATCTTCCTGATCGGCAGCACGGGCTTTCTCGGCAAGGTCACCCTGAGCATGCTGCTGCACCGCTTTCCCAATCTCGGGCGAGTGTACGTCACGGTTCGTGCGCGCTCGCAGGAAGAATCCGAAACGCGTTTCTGGAACAACGTCATTACGGCGCCGCCCTTCGATCCCTTGCGCGAGCGTTACGGCAGCGCGCTGGATGGTTTCATTCGTGACAAAGTAGTTGTGGTTGGCGGCGACATCGCCGAGACGAATCTGGGCTTCAGCGATGAAGAGGCTCAGCGCATCGCCGACGACCTCGACGTCATCATCAACTCAGCCGGCAACGTTACCTTCAACCCGACGCTTGAGAGCGGGTTGCGCACCAATGTCGTGGGAACGCAAAACGTGATTGCGTTCACCAGGCGAATGCAGCGGCCCTGTCTGGTTCATATCTCGACCTGCTTCGTCGCGGGAAATCGCTCGGGCGCAGTCTGGGAAAACGACGAGGTCATTGGCTATTTTCCGCGCCGCGGCGAATTGAAAGGCGTCGAGTTTTCGGTCGAGCAGGAAATCAAAGACTGCGCCAAAATGTCCGAGCGGGCGCGCGAAGAAGCCAAGGACGCGATGCGCGTGGCGCAGTTTCGCGAGCAGGCGCGCAAACGTCTTAACGAAGAAATGCGCGATGGAGACGATCCTAATGCGCTCGGTCTGGCAGTCGCCCGGGAACGAAAAGTCTGGACTCGCAATCGGCTTACCGAACTCGGTATCGAGCGCGCCAGGTTCTGGGGCTGGCCCAACATCTATACCTACGCCAAGGCGCTGGGCGAACAACTGGTCGCCGCCGAAGCCGGAATGGTGCGCAGCATTGTCCGTCCCAGCATCGTCGAATCCGCCAAGAGCTACCCGTTTCCGGGCTGGAACGAAGGCTTCACGACCACCGCGCCGATCATCTTCATGGCCTTGAAGGGCCAACGCCAGATTCCCGCCAACAGCAAGCTAATCCTCGACATCACGCCGGTGGACCAGGTGGCGGCCGTCATGCTGGCAGTGGCCGCGCAAGCCTGCATCGAAGAGCCGCGACTGGTGCATCAGGCCGCCACAGGCGACGTGAGTCCCAACAACATGGAACGCATCATCTCGCTCGTTGGGATGTACCGCCGGCAACAAGAGCAGCAGAAAGAGGATGGCCTGAAGCTGTTTCGCGAAATCAGCGCGCGCATTGAACCCTGGGCCGTCTCACCCGAACGGTTTGAAGCCGTCTCGATTCCGATGATGAACAAGACGGCAAAAAAAGCATCGTCGCTGCTCGACCGCGCCCGTCCACGCTGGGGCGGCGGCCGCTATGAAGGCGTCATCAACCGCATGAAGCAGACGGTAGATCGTGTCGAAGAGCAGACGCGCGAAGCGAAGGAAGCCTTCGAAATGTTCCTTCCCTTCACCGTTGAGAACGCCTACGTTTTTCGCGCGGACAATATTCGCGCGCTCTTTGCGCGCATCAGGGAAGATGAAAAACAGCTGCTGACCTGGAACCCTGAGAGCTTCGACTGGTACGAATACTGGTTGAATATCCACCTGCCCGGCTTAAAAAAGTGGGTGCTGCCAACGCTTGAAGAAGACATGCGCGTGCAGCCGAAGCGCATTTACACTTATCGCGATCTGCTCGAAATGTTCGAGACGACCACCAAGCGTCACGCGACCAGGGTTGCAATGCGCATCGAACGCGATGGGCACAAAGAGCAATACACCTATGCGGACCTGCGCGAACTGGCAACGCGCGCCGCCGGCTTCTTTGCCAGCCACCAAATCAAGTCGGGCGATCGCGTCATGCTCTTTAGTCACAACGCGCCTGAGTGGGGCATGACTTACTTCGGAGTATTGCGGGCCGGCGGTACCTGCATTCCCGTGGACCCGGAGAGTTCGACCGACGAAGTCGTAAACTTTGCGCGCGCCGGAGAGGCTTCCGGCATAGTGATCAGCGCGAAGCTGAAGGCGGAGCGATCCGAATTGCCTGAGAAGTTAAAGTCAGCCGGACTCAGTCAAGTCAGGCTGTGGACCTTTGATGAAGTTTTCGAGATGCCGGACGAGCAAACGGAAGACCAGCGTGTCGCGCTCTTGCCGCAACGCGTCGCGGCGCAATCTGTCGCTTCGCTCATCTTTACTTCGGGGACGACCGGCCGTCCCAAAGGCGTGATGCTGTCGCATCGCAACCTGACCAGTATGGTCTCGATGCTTTCGTCGGTCTTCGACATGGACACGAGCGACGGTGTTTTGTCCGTCTTGCCTCTGCATCATACGTTTGAATTTTCGACTGGCTTTCTCACGCCGCTCAGCCGCGGCGCGCAGATTACTTATCTGCATGAACTGAGCAGCGAGCACCTGGCGAAAGCGATTAAGAATGGACACGTGACCGGCATGGTGGGCGTACCCGCGCTTTGGGAGTTATTGCACCGGCGCATCAGGACCCGCTTGCACGATCGCGGTAAAGTTGTCGGTGAGACTGCTGATCTGTTGATTAGGTTCAACGCGTGGCTGCGCGACAAGACGCCTTTGAACTTTGGCCAGTTTCTTTTTTATCCGATTCACGAGGGCATGGGCGGCCGCATTCGTTATTTCATCAGCGGCGGATCGGCGCTGAATGACAAGGTGCAGCGCGATTTCCAGGGACTCGGATTCACGATCCTGGAAGGCTATGGTTTGACTGAGGCATCGCCCGTCTTGACCGTGACCCGTCCGGAAAATCGCATGTTGGCGGGTACCGTCGGCAAGTCTCTGCCCGGTGTTGAGATAAAAATCAGCGAGCCTGACGCGAGCGGCGTCGGCGAAGTAATCGCCCGCGGGCCGAATGTGATGGTTGGGTATTTCGGGAATGAAGAAGCGACCAAAGAGGCGCTCGTCGATCGCTGGCTTTACACCGGCGACCTGGGTCGCATCGACGACGAAGGCAATCTCTATCTCGTCGGCCGATCGAAAGACATCATCGTCGATACGAACGGAAAGAACGTCTATCCGGATGAAGTGGAAGAGGTTTATCAGGACTCTCCTTACATCAAAGAGCTGAGCGTGATCGGTCTGCCCGACGGCATCGGCGAGAAAGTGGCCTGCCTCGTCGTGCCCGACGAAGAATACGACATCGCGCTTTCACGCGCCGAGGTGAGGCAAAAGATCGAAGAGCACTTCCGCGAGGTCTCGGCCAAGCTGCCTTATTACAAGCGCGTGAAGCTGCTCCAGTTTACTGATGAAGAATTGCCGCGCACGGCGACCCGCAAAGTTAAGCGGCGTGAAATTCTCGAGCTGATGCGGAAGATCCAGGAAGGCGCGCGGTCCGCGGAGGAACCCCGTGAAGAAATGACGGGTGATGCGGCCTGGTTGATCGACATCATTGCTTCGGTATCAAATCGATCGCTGGATGAAGTTTCGATCAACTCGCGGCTTCCCGATTTGGGTTTTGACAGCTTAATGTTTGTCGAACTTGCGACAGCCATCGAAAACGCAGGCGGGGCAGTGACGGCGCCGGAGCGTTTGAACGAGGTGCAGGACGTGCGCGAACTCTTAGGCGTGGTTAACCGTCAGGGAACCCAGTCGGCCCGGCGCGAAGCCTCCCGGCTGCGGCTGGATGCGGATAAGCGCGACGATGAGATTCATGTCCCTGAGTTTCTGCGGGCGATTGGAAACAAAGGCGTCGAGGTGATGCAGCGTGCTTTGTACGAGCGTCTGCTCCGCACCAAGTACGAAGGCCGGACGAACATCCCTTATCACACGAACTTTATCGTTGCCGCAAATCACAGCTCGCACCTCGACATGGGTCTGGTAAAGATGGCTCTCGACGATGCGGGCGAGGATCTGGTGGCGCTGGCGGCGGCTGATTATTTCTTCGACACGAAATACAAACGCGCTTACATGGAAAACTTTACCAACCTCGTGCCGATGGAGCGATCGGGATCGCTGAGACAGTCTCTGCGACACGCGCGCTCGTTTTTGGATCGGGGCTTCAACGCGCTGATATTTCCTGAAGGCACGCGCTCGATGAGCGGGAAAATGGCTGACTTCAAACCGGTGATCGGTTATCTCGCGTTGGCGTCGCGCGTCGGGATTCTGCCGATTTACCTTGACGGAACCTACGCGGCCTTTCCGAAGGGATCGACGATCTTGAAGAGCCGCGACGTGGGCGCGCGTATCGGCCGCTTCCTTTCGGCCGAAGAGCTTGAAGAGATGACGCGCGGTTTGGCCCGCGCTGAAGCCTATAGATTAATAGCCGCGCGCGTGCGTCATGATATCGTCAACCTGCGCGATCGCACGAACATAAAATTCGACTCGAAGGCATTGCGGGCGCAATGGAAAGCCGAACGCCGCAGCGCGCGCCTGGAAGGCGGCGACGCAGAATTTGCGACCGCAGAAGCGTAGTCATCCGCAGATTACGCAAATTTTCGCCGATGAGGATTTAGAAAAACCCAGTGCCCATGGCGATTGCTGGAAGCGTAATCAACCGCGCCTATGTCAATCAATTTCCTTTCTGCGAAATCTGCGTAATCTGCGGATAATATTCAAAGATGCCTAAGACACCGCCGAAAAAACGCATCGCGCAAATCGTGCCCAGGAAAAGCACGAAAAAGCACGCAGCCATCGTCAAGAAAGTTCCACCGACAACTTTAATTACCGGTGGCACCGGTTTTCTCGGCGCGCATCTGGTGCGCCAACTGGTCGAAGCCGGCACCCGGGACATTCGCGTCATGGCCACTTCGATTCCCGAGTGGCTGACCGGGCTGGGTGTCGACACAGTCGAGGGTTCTGTAACCAACGATGAAGACGTGGCGCGCGCCTGCGACGGCGTCAATGAGATTTATCATCTCGCCGGCAAAGTCTCTCGTGAAAAAGACGAGTCGCGAGAGATGTACAAGCTGCACGTCGACGGCACGCGCCTGTTATGCGACGCCGCCCGCAAGGCGGGAGTGAAAACGATCGTGCTGGCTTCCAGCAGCGGAACGATCGCCGTGACCGAGAAAGGCGACATCGTGCCCGACGAGAAGTATCCGCCGCCTTTGGACATCATTGCGCGCTGGCCCTACTACGCCAGCAAAGCCTATCAGGAGATGGCGGCGCTGGAACGATTCAGCGGCAAGGGCTTGCGACTGGTCATCATGAATCCCAGCCTGCTGCTGGGTCCAGGCGATGACCGGCTTAGCTCGACGAAAGTTGTGCTGGATTTCATGGCGCGCAAGATCAGCGCGGTGCCAAATGGCGGTCTGAATTTTGTCGACGTGCGCGATACCGCCAAAGCATTTCAGGCGGCGATGCAGAAGGGCCGGCACGGCGAACGCTATCTGCTGGGCGCAGTGAATTGGACCTTCGTGAAACTGTTCGATCGCCTGGAGCGGCTAACAAAGGTCGCATCACCACGTCTCGCCTTACCCTCAAAATTCGCGATCGCCGGAGCGCACGTCATTGACTCGCTGTTCCGCCAATGGAACTTCACTTCGCCAATCGAAGCCGACACCGTAGAGATGGCCGAATATTTCTGGTACTTCAATCACGGCAAAGCCCGGCGCGAACTCGGCTTCACCCCGCGCGATCCGGGCGATACGCTGAATGATACGGTGCGTTATGTGAAAGAGAATTTTCTGGGTGGGAAGTGGTAGTGCGCAAGTCAGAAGCAAAGCCGTAGACTAACCAATCAATCAGCCCGCAAGCGGGCGGCCTATTGATAGCCACGGGTAAGCCCGTGGTTAAGAACCAAATTAGAATTTAGAGCGCAAAGGGGCGACACGTACAGCCCCTGAAGCCGTCGCGACCTGGTTTGCGATTGAACCGTGTTCCCCGCTCGCTACCGCGCGCGGTTCTCAATCGCTCTTGCCTTCATGATGGCACTTACCTGTTCCCGACTTACGGCTGGAAAGGCCTCCAGAAAATTCTTGACCGATTCACCGCCTTCGAGATAGTCAATGAGGTTCTTGAGAGGAACACGGGTACCAACAAAGACCAGCGTTCCACCCATGATCTTTGGATCTGAGTGAATGACACCGTCGAGTTCGTCCCCATTCATGCGCTAAATATTACCAAGCAGCGAGGCATGGTTCAAAGACGTGCTAAAATCAGCCAAATGAATGAAAGTGAAACGAGAGCAAAACCCTGGCTGCGACTGCCCGTTGTGGCCGCAAGTTCGGAATATCTTGTCATGGGCCATCTAATGCGCCGAAACATACTGGCGTACAAGGCTCCGCAAAACAACGAAGGGTACGATCTAATTTGCATACATCCGAATCCGCGGCACGTTCCAAGGGAAAGCGAGGTCGCGCAAGTTCAAGTGCAAGTGAAGAGCCGCTCTGCGTCTGATTGTGACAGAGGCTTCCCAGTGAAGGACGCTTCTTTTGACGCATTCCAATTCTTGATTGTTGTGTTCCTCAACATTGGCAAATTCTCAGGCAAGAATGATGGGTCCGAGGGAATCCGCGACATCGAGTTCTATACTCTTCCGAACGAGTTCATTAGGAAACACCACAACAAGACCTCCTCCTGGCAGAAGGTTAGGCTAAAGCCTCTGCAAGATGAAATCGAACAATACAAGAATGAAAAGGGATTTGAGCAAATTGCGAAAGCGTTGGGAATTCCCAAACCAGCACGACCGCTTTCGAATTAGAGTACGGACTCAGAGCGCTCCCAACTGCCGGTACATTTTCATAAAATCGAAGTTGTTCCAGGCTTCGACGATCTTGCCGTTTTTGATTCGCGTGATGACCATGCCAGTGAACTCAACCGGAGCCTGGGTTGCTTTGAATCCCAAACTGTCGCCTTCGTGTTTGCCGCGCACGCTGCAACGCGTGGCGACCAGATCGCCTTCGGCAATCTGATCTTCGACGACGACTTCGATGTTGGGAAAAGCTTCGCGGAACTGTGCATGGAAGGGCAGGAAGCCGCTCGGGCCGCGCAAAGGCTGCGAGGCATCTTCCGATAAGCCATGGGCGATGCCGTCTTCGGCCAACAGTTCAGGAATCGCGTCGGCGCGGCCCTGGTTCCAGACTTCTTCGAACCAGCGGCGAAGCAAAGCTTTGTTTTCTTCCAGGGTGTTTGGTTCTGACATGAGGTACCTCCATAAACCAGCTCGTAACGACGAGTTAGTCTTTGCGCCTTTCGGTTTCTCTTCGCGTCTTTGCGTGAAACTGTGATCGTTTATTTCACGCAAAGGCGCGAAGCCCAGATGGAAGACGCAAAGAAGAACAAGACCTGATGGCGTTACTTAACATCCTTCTCGTCCACATGAAACTTGTGCATGATGCGATGCGCGACCGGCGCGAGCACAATGCCCATTAGCCCGATAAAGATCAGGCCGCTAAAGAGCGCATAGATTGACGCAAAGATCTTCGCAGACTCATTCGGCAATTCTTTGATTGGGCCCATGCCGCCGAGGATCATCGATGCTTCCAGCAGCGAATCGACCCAATCGAATCCGGCGATAAAGCGATAGCCGGCGATGCCAATCAGCAGCGCCACTGCAATTAAACCCACGCCCATAGCTAACGCGGCAATCAGGCGCTGGATAAATACCGACCTCGGGGCAAGCTGGTCGTATCTCCGCTCATACTTCCGCCAACTTGCTTCGGACTTTCGACTTTGCTTTGCCATTGCTGACTCCTTACGGACAGCGCACCCGTAACGCCAACGGTACGATCTGAAACGTCGCCGGCAAACGTCCCACGACCTCGCCGTCCAGTTCGATCGCTACTTCTTCATTCTTATTGACCGGGCGGGCGACGATTTGTTTGGCCAGCGCATGGTTCACTTCATCCATGCGCAGGTGGATGCCGAAATAAAGCCGGGGCGCATTGCTGAGAATTCGAAACGCGCTGGCGTCTCCGATGCTAACTACGTCAAGCCAGCCGTCATCCAGCTTGGCGTCGGGCGCGATCTTCATCGCGCCGCCGTAGTAGCGCGCGTTAGCCACGCAGAATTCGGCCACGCGCAGGCGGCGCTCCGGTTCTTCATCCAACTGAATATGAACTTCGATCGGTGAGGCGGCGAGAGTCGTTTGCACCGTGGCCGCCGCATAAGAAAGTTTGCTGCCGAGTTTGCGCGGCGCAAAAGCTGGAATCCATTTCCTGGATTCACCGCTCGCGGTGCGGCTGAGCACAGCAGGGCTCATGCCAAAGCTGGCCACGTTCACAAAGTAACGCGGCTCGCGCTCGCCGCTGTCGTTTACGAACGTGACTCGGGCCACGTCGATTAAGCGAGTGCGACCGTCGCGCAGGGCGCGCGCGGCGGCGGCCGTGTTCGTGGGCATGCGCAGGGAGCGACGGAAATCACTGCCGGTTCCGCCTGGCAGAATTCCCAACTCAGTTTCCCTGTTCGACTCGAGGATGCCGTTCGCTACCTCTGAGATTGTGCCGTCGCCGCCACACGCAATAATTAGTTTCGTTCCTTGTTTGGCTGCTTCGGCCGCCAGCGCCCGCCCGTGGCCCACCCCTTCGGTAAACGCAACGGCGAACGGACCAAAATGCGTGCGCAGATCGCTGGCAAACTTGGGCCACACGTCGCGCGTCGCGCCATCGGCGGATGCGGGATTAACGATTACGAGCGGTAACGTCATCAGTTTGAGTTTGCCCGGGAAGATGGATTAACCGCAAAGGACGCAGAGGTATTCGCAGAGGGACGCAAAGGTTTTCCTCCGCGTTCCTTGCGAAATCCTTCGCGTCCTTTGCGTTTAAGCCTTTGCTTCATCTGCATACAATTCGCGATCGGCCTCACCCAGCTCTGCAATTTTGCTCATCACAAATTCGCCGATCTCTTTATACGTTCGCACATGATCCTTCTTCGTGATGTAGTCTGACAAGTCGAGCTGCTTGCCAAAGTGAATTCGTATCGGTTCGCCTCCAAACCAATTTCCCAAGACCTGCTTCGCCAACTTGTTTCCAAGTCCCGCGATAAAGACGGGGACGACTTGTGGGTTCGCCGCCTTGATCAGCTTGCCGAGGCCGGGTTGTGGTCGCAGATAGGAATACGGATCGCTGTTCTTGTTGCGCGTGCCTTCCGGGTGAAAGCCAATTATGTTGCCGGCGCCTTCGCTGGAAATCTGCGTCAGACGACGAAAAGAGTACTTATCGAACTCGCGTTTCTCGGGAAGCGGCTTGTCGCCGCCGGAAAAAAAAGGCGGATACATCGACCACCAACCCATCACCAGGTTCACCAACATTCCGGCCGGCGACTGATAGAAGAATCTGCCGCGAACCGGAAAGAAGAGTTGTTTGCGCCAACTCGTACGATAGAACAGAACGCTCGAGACCGTGTAGAAGTCAAA
>JAWVEM010000075.1:0-23093 GCA_033856735.1 Blastocatellia bacterium | reverse complement strand
GTGCTGATCAAGAGAGACAAGGGGCTCAGTCGTGAGTCGTTGCTCGAAGCGCTGGCGCTGGGCCACTGCTATGTGTCATTTGATTTGTTCGGAGAGGCCAGGGGATTTAGCTTTGCAGTCTCAGGCTCCGCACAGAAAATTCTGGGGGATGACGTCGAGCTTGTGAATGGCCTGAGTTTGAAAGCCAGCGCGCCCCTGAATAGCCGTTTCGCGCTCTGGAAGGATGGGAGCGTCATTGCCCAACAGTCCGGCTCCTCCGCCGAATTTCCGATTACGACGCCTGGCGCTTATCGGATCGAAACCTACCTCGATGCACTCCCCAAGCCCGTTACGGGCCAACCCTGGATCATCTCAAATCCGATCTATGTCCGGCCAAAACAGGGAATATAACTTCCTTGGCAGTACAGAACCCTCAATAAAACAAGCCTCTTGAATCACCTGATGCGCTGTGTTAATCTGTGTTGGCCCGGTTTGTCCAGCCTCTTGGACGCTCCATCTTCCCCTCCAACGAATAGAGACTTAAATGGCAACCAGAGTTAGCCACATCGAGATCGACTGGTGGGTCATTCAAAAGCGCGCCGTCCACGTGGCCGTGCTGATACTGATTTTCTGTGTCATTGCCGGCGGCGCCGCACTGTACGTCTGGAAGTACGGCAACCCTTTGAAGAATGTCGCCCTGCATTCCAGTCCGCCAGCAGGGGCGCGCTTCATGTCTTTCGAAGGCGACGTGCGCGTGATTCGCGCAGCTACTCGACAAGTAGTCGTCGCTAACAGTGACGTTCAACTCTATCCCGGCGACACGGTGCAGACGCAGGCCGACGGGCGCGCGCGCATCAACATGGCGGATGGCTCGACCGTGGTAGTCAGGCCAAACAGCACGATCATCATTCGTGATAATGCGAGCTCTGAAAACGGTAAACGTTCCAATGTTCACGTGGTGGTCGATAGCGGGCAGATGCTGGTCCGCACAGAGCAACAATCCGAAGAGAACAAGAACGTGATCGAGACGCCCAAGACGCAGAATCAGATTAGCGGACAGACAGCCGCGAGCTTTGGCGTCAACCCGGAAGGCACTGAAGAGATTCGCGTCAACAGCGGCAATATCGAAAGCACCAATCGCTCCGGCGAGCGCCTGTCGTTGCATGGGGGCGATTACGTTTCAGTCAACCGCTCGGGAACTATTTCAAAACCCGAACATCTTTTGGATATACCGCAACCATTGCAGCCGCGGGATATGGAAAAGATTCTGGCGGGCGGCGCCGGTTCAGCGACTGTCTCACTGCGCTGGCAAAAACCGCAATCGGGCGTGCCCTCTTACTATCGCGTTGAGCTGGCGACTTCGCCCTTCTTTGTTCCTGCCGGAAAAGTGATGGAGCGCGATCAGTTGGTCGTGACCCAGTTCAATGCCAGCGACCTGCGTCCGGGAGCATACTTCTGGCGCATTCGCGCCACGGCGTCTTCGGGACAAATTAGCGATTGGAGCGAACCGCTAAAGTTCATCGTTTCTGCTCAGGGCGCCAACCTGGTGACGGTTCCGATGGCGAGCCTGACGGCCGTGCATCTGGGCGGCAATGTCTACATTCTGAGCGGGACGACGTCGCCCGGCGCCAGCGTTCGCGTCTCAGGTCGCGAAGCAACGGCCGGCGGAAATGGAAGCTTCCAGGTGCAAATCAGCGCACCGCCAGAAACGCGTGAAGTAACGATTGAAGCATTCGATTTACAGGGTAACCGTACCCAATACCGCGTTCCGCTCACCCGGACAAGCTAGTAGCAGTCGATTACGCGAAAGAGCCAGGCCCCGGCAAGCAAAGAATCCTCAGCAGTAGTTAGCGAAACTTTGGAGGACCAGGCCGCCGGATGAAAAAGCAGGTCATATTTCTCACGGACGCTGGGAAGGCGCCCGCAGTTGAGCTTCTCAAGAGCCTTTGTTCAGCAGGCATTTCGGTTTTGGAGTGCGACTTGAACAGGAGTCCGGCGGAAGTGTGTCTGGACCTATCTCTGCGTCCACTGGCTCTCCTTTACGAAATTCCAGTCCAGGCGAGTCTTCACGATCTGAGTCTGGTCGTGAATCGTGCGAAAAAATCATGGCCGGGTGTCTCGATTGTTGCTTGCCGTCGTGAACTGACGCGGCTGGGCGGCGCACTCGACAATGCGGGATTGAAGCACCTCGGCTTTCGCGCCATTGCCGATAGTCCGCCACAACTGCCGGCCCTGCTGCGACAGGTTGAGGATGTTATGGGTAGCGGGGAATTAAAATTGCCGGAGGGTTTCAAGTCCATTCCTGATAGTCGCGCCTTCTCGCTGCCGCACTCCGTCCGCACTCAAAATCTGCGTGGCGCTTTCGCGCTGCTGGCCTCGCTTCATCTCGCATCGGATCAGAAGGGAGCCGGGCTGGCGGCGCTGGCCGGAGTCGCCCGATTGGTTCCCGCCGAGCGTTGGTCACTTTTCCTGGTTACCCAAAGCAGCAGTCCCGATGCAGTGAAATTGGAACCGTTAGCCGGGCGCAACTTCACCGATGCCGGAGCTTTATTATTCGACGATGAGTGGCAGCGCGAATTGCTCGGAGACATTGAACTACCGGCCGCCTTGGAATCGAGAGCCGCACACCAGGCCGCCGTCAAAATTGAAACGGTTCGTAAGATTGAACACGGCCAACGCGTCATCGCCCTGCCGCTAGTCAGCGGAGAGAGAGTCGTCGGCGTGCTCGAAGGCATGCGAACTCAATCGCGTGCGCGATCATTCTCGCGCTCGGAAACTGAGTTGCTCGACACGCTGACGATTCCGATAGCCGCGGCGCTTTCGAATTCGGTCCGCATTGCTGAGGCTGAACGCCTTTCGCTAACCGACGACCTCACTCGTTTGCGCAATGCCCGCTACCTGCGCCAGTTTCTGGTGAATGAAATCAAACGCGCTCGGCGCTATCGTTCCAACGTCGCGGCGCTGTTTCTCGATCTCGATGATTTCAAACGAATCAATGATTTGCACGGACATCTGGCCGGCTCACACGCGTTGATGGAAGTGGCCGCCGCAGTCCTGCCGTCAGTGCGTGACACCGATTGCGTAGTACGTTATGGCGGCGATGAATTCGTCCTAATCCTCACCGAAACCGGGATCGACGAAGCAATCCAGGTCGCCGAGCGCATCCGGCGAAAGATCGAGACACACCAGTTTACCGGCGGACGGCGTTTGAAATTTTCTTTGACGGCGAGTTTCGGTGTCGCCGTGTTTCCCATCCACGCGTTGTCTCCCCAGCAGCTAATCGCCTCTGCCGATCGGGCGATGTATCAGGCAAAGGCCGCGAATAAGAATTGTGTCCGCGTTACCACCGAGCCTGAAACGGCCGGCAAAGACGTTGGGCCCGGGTCTGCTTTGATTGAGCGGCCACAATTTCAAAGAATTCCCGGCGAGAAGTTAATTTCGTGATAGCGTTACCGCGCGGATAGTTGTATCTTAACTATCTGGTTCTGCTCGTTCAGTTTTTTGCGGATTTGCCAGCCGACTTCGCGAAATCTCGTGGCTCTTAACCAGCGCCGGGATGACCGCACAGATATTTCAGGCGAATTCATTTTACAGTCAGGAAAACCCTTCCAGATGGCTTTTAAATCTATTTTTAGTCTTTTCTCCAGCGACCTGGCGATCGACCTCGGCACTGCGAATACTCTGGTCTACGCCAAAGGCCGGGGCATCGTTGTCTCGGAACCTTCGATCGTCGCGATTAACAAAGTGACGAACGCCGTCGAGGCCGTGGGGCGCGACGCGAAGGAAATGTTGGGCCGCACACCGGGCAACATCGTCGCAATTCGTCCCATGAAAGACGGAGTGATCGCGAATTTTGAAGTCACTGAAAAGATGTTGCAGCACTTTATTCGCAAGGCCCACAACGGCAAAACCTGGGTCAGTCCGCGCGTCGTGATCGGCATTCCATCGGAGATTACGCAGGTCGAGCGTCGCGCCGTGGAAGATTCGGCCTATCGCGCCAAGGCCTCTGAAGTTTACTTGGTCGAAGAAGCGATGGCCGCGGCGATTGGCGCAGGGCTGCCAATCACTGAACCGCACGGCAACATGGTGGTGGACATCGGCGGCGGAACCACCGACATCGCCGTGATTAGTTTGAGCGGGATCGTCTATTCCCGGTCGGTGCGCGTCGCCGGCAACGAGATGGATGAAGCGATCACGCAGTACATCAAACGAAAATACAACTTGCTGATCGGCGAGCGCACGGCTGAAGCGATCAAGATCGAACTTGGCTCGGCGTTTCCACTCGACGAAGAACTCTCGTTTGAAGTTCGCGGTCGAAATCTAATCGAAGGCATTCCCAAAACGATTACCATTAGCGACGAAGAGATCCGAGAGGCGCTGGCTGATTCCATCTCCACGATCATCAATGCGGTGCGCGTGGCCCTGGAACGAACGCCGCCCGAACTCTCAGCCGACATAGTAGAGCGTGGCATTGTCCTCACCGGCGGCGGCGCGCTTTTGAAGAACCTCGACAAGCGGCTCTCGATCGAAACCGGCCTGCCGGTTTCAGTGGCCGAAGATCCGCTGGCCTCAGTTGTACTTGGCACTGGCAAGATGCTCTCAGACTTTGACCTGCTCAAGCGGGTGAAGTGGGACAATAGCCTGACGAGCGGAACGTAGGCGATTTTAGATTTTAGATTTGCGATTGATTGACATAAGCGCTCCCATACTCCGGAAGTCGCAAATTTTGAAAATCAAAAATCAGCAATCAAAAGTCGAAAATCTCATTCATGGCCGCCATTCGCACTCAAAGACAGATTCGCCAACGGGCGCCATGGTGGCTGTTTGGGCTGCTCCTCCTCAATTTCGCGTTGATGACCTACGACGCGCGCGACGACGCCACCAAACAAAGAAAGATTCGCTCGATCGCCCAGGCCATCACGTATCCAATCCAGCAGGGCACCTCAAGCGTAGGAAACTGGATCGGCGGCCTGTTCGGGAATATCGGCGAACTGCGCCGTGCTTCGACTGAGAACCAGCAACTGCACCGGCAAATCGATCAGATGCAAGCTGAGCTGCGCGGCACGCGTGAACGCGCGGCTGAGGCTGAACGGCTGGAAACGCTGCTCAAGTTGAATGGGCCAAGTGCCTATCAGACGGTGGCGGCGCGGGTGATTGCCCGGGACCCCTCGATGTGGTTTGACAGTGTAACGATCGACAAGGGACGCTGGGCAGGCGTCGAAGTTAATATGCCGGTAATCACTTCCGGCGGCATCGTGGGACGCGTTGTATCCACTAGTCCATGGAGCGCGCAGGTGATGTTGGTCACCGATGAAAAATCCGGGGCCGGCGCCGTTGTCGGGCAACTCGGGCCATCCACTGCCCTCGGATCAATCAAGGGCATGGGTGAAAATGGTTTGCTGGAAATGCGCTACGTGTCCGGGATGGAAAAGGTATCGGTCGGCGACATGGTCACGACCACCGGTCAGGACGCGATCTACCCACCGGGATATAACGTCGGGGAAGTGGTTGAAGTCAGACCGGGTTCAGCGACCCAGGCCCAGGTCATTCACATTCGACCCGGAGCGGGACTGGACCGATTGAAAGAAGTCGCCGTGCTGATGTATCGCCCGCCCCCACGCACCGAACCCGATCAAGCGCTTCCCAACGTGGAAAAGAAAACCAGTAAGCAGTAGGCAGAAAGCAAAAGGCAGTACACTGCGAACTCTGAGTGGTTGCCAGTTTGAGCGGGGCTTATGAATAGAGCGAAAAGCTGCATTGTCGTTTTGATTGCTCCGAAGTACCGTCCTCCGGTGTTTCCTGCCTACTACTGCTCACCGCCCACTACTTAAGACATGCGTCAACTGACAATCGCTTTGTTGTTACTGGTGGCCATTGGCTTGCAATCGGCGCTGCGATCCGTCTGGCAACCGCTGGGATATGTCGATCTCACTTTAATTCTTGTGGTGTATTTCGCGCTTCAACGGGAACCACTGCAGGCTCTCATGGTGGGCGCGGCGGCGGGACTGGCGACCGACTTCATCACGGGCCGTCCGGCTTTGCTGGGCGCCGGTGGATTTTCAAAGACGCTCACTGCTTACGCGGTCTATTTCGTTGCCTCCCGAGTAATGCTGGACACGACGATACTACGCATTCCGGTCCTGGCAAGCGCCAGCCTGATAGACAACCTTGTTTATGTTGGGATGCATCGATTGCTCGGACAACCGCCGCCGATGCCCTTTATTCAGTCCTTGTCGTATAAACTGATCGCCACCACGATTGCCGGAACTATCTTGCTTTACATCCATGATTCCTATTTTAGTAGTAAGGCCAGGCAGCGGCGTCAATTCTCGGTGCGTCGCCGCGTGGTTCGCGGCAGTACGGGTGGACTGCGCCGGAGAAGCCGATGAAATTCGTTGACGATTCACAAAACCTGCGACTGCGCCTGCGTCTGATTCAGGCGTCGATCCTGGTTCTGCTTAGCGTGCTCGGGGTCCGGCTTTATCTGCTCCAGATTATCAACGGTTCGCACTATGCCGAGGTTGCCGAGAACCAGCGCATCCGCCTGCTGCCGATCCCCGCGCCCCGCGGCGTGATCTTCGATCGCAACGGTCATCTGCTGGTCGATTCCAGGCCAATCTATAGCGTGATTCTTTCCCGCGAAGATACCAAGAGCATCGATCGTTCCTCACTAATAAAGCCGCTTTCGGATGGACTTAGGATTGACGGTGAGATTTTGCGCGAGCGATTCGAGCAGGTGAAATCCCAACCGGCCTTTGAATCGATCCTGATCAAGGAAGGCGCTTCGCAGGCGGATATTGCCTGGGTGGACGCGCATCAATTGGAACTGCCGGCGCTACGCGTCGAGCAGACCCCGCAGCGGCGTTATCCGGAAAATGGCATGTTGGCCCACGTGCTGGGCTACGTCGGCGAAATCAGCCCTGAGCAATTGAACAAACCGGAGCTTCGCGAGAAAGGTTACCGGCCGGGCGACATCATCGGACAGGAAGGACTCGAGGCTGTCTATGACGAATACCTCCGCGGTCGGGACGGCTACCGGAAAGTAATCGTCGATAGTCGTGGCCATATTCAAAACGAAGTCGAGAGAGTCGAGCCGCAATCGGGCCAGGACATCGTGACGACTATCGATCTTGATCTGCAGCAGGCGGCCGAGGACCAGCTACGCAAATCGCCGCAGGGCCGCGGCGTGATTATCGCAATGGATCCGAACAACGGCGAGATTTTTGCGCTGGCTTCGGCTCCGACCTTCGATCCGAATCTCTTCTCACAAAGAATCACCACCAAAGAAGGCCGGGCCGAATATCAGAAGCTGCTGAATGATCCGGACAAGCCGCTGATCGATCGCGCGATTCAGGGCAAGTATCCTCCGGGCTCAACCTGGAAGCCTTTGATGGCCACGGCGGGACTGCAACAGGGGGCAATTTCGATCGACAGTTCAAATCTGGTCTGCGGCGGAGGCATCACGATCGGCAATAAATTCACCCGCTGCATGGGCGGTAATCACGGAACACCGAACGTGCACTTTGCCATTGAACATTCGTGCGACGGCTATTTCTATCGCCTGGGTCTGAAGATGAAACTCGAGGGCATTCAGGCGATGGCCGATGAGTTCGATCTCAACAAGCGATCCGGGATAGATTTGCCACACGAGGTGCTCAGCACGACGCCATCGCGCGAAAACAAGGCCCGCATTTATCCTGCCGACGCCGAGTGGAAGGACATCGATACGGTCTATTCCTCGTTCGGACAAGGCGAAGACGTGCTGACACCGATTGTTCTGCTACGCGCGCATGCGGCCATTGGGATGAAAGGGAAAATGTATGTTCCGCATCTTTTAAAAGAGGTGCGCTCCATAGCAGCGGTGGGTAACGACCCATCTCGTCCTGAATATCGGCCGGAACGACTCGCCAGGATTTTTGATCGGCCTCAACCTAAAGTTCTTCCTATTCCAGTCGATCAGAGCGACCTTGTGGTGCACGCTATGTGGTCGGTTGTAAACGGCGCGGGGACCGCTACCGGGATCAAGCTGGCCGGGTTCGACATTGCGGGCAAGACCGGTACGGCCCAGGTAGTGAGCTTGGGCAGAGAGGGCGCGGAACACAAGGATCATTCATGGTTCGTTTCCTATGCGCCGGCTTTTAAGCCAGAGATTGCCTGCGTCGCCATGATTGAAAACGCGGGCATGGGATCGCGCTTTGGAGCTCCATCCGTGCGCGCGATCTATGACGTCTATTACGCCAAGACACGACCGGCGAAAGAAGCCCCGACGAATGCTGTCGCTCTTAGAATTCGATGATGATCGTCTGATCTGTTTCTGCTTACTGCCTGCTCCTTAGCGCTTCTAAATTCATGGTTGCTATCCTGCAAAAACGTAAGCTGCGCGATTTCGACTGGCTAATCGCTGTGCTGGCGATCGCCATCGTCGGCTTTGGCGCGTGGGAGATTCATAACGCGCAACCGGTCGAGCCCTATTGGCAGAAGCAGCTAATCGGCCTGGGCATTGCCTTCGTAGCCATGCTGGCGATCGCGTTCAGTGATTACCGCCGCCTGGTGGAACTCGCCCCTGTTCTTTACGTGCTGGGATTGGTGTTGCTGGTGATCGTCCTCATCCCAGGGATCGGAATGAAGATCAACGGCCAGCGTTGCTGGATCAGATTGCCCGGCCCGCTGGGACAGTTTCAACCTTCTGAGTTTGTAAAGATTCCCGTCGTCCTGATGCTGGCGAGATATTTCGGAAAGCATCGCAGCGGCTTGCTGAGCTGGAAAGAACTGTTCATGGGCTGCGTGATTCTGGGTTTGCCGATGGGCTTGATCCTGCTGGAGCCTGATCTGGGCCAGGCTATTACTTACCTGCCACTGCTGGCCATTGTGCTTTTTCTTTCGTCAGTCCGAATGTGGGTCGTGGGCGCGGTCCTCCTTGCAATGATCGCCGGCGCGCCGCTCGCCTATGGCATTGGGGTTAAGACGGGACTATTGCACGGATATAAGCTCGAGCGGATTAACGTGATCCTCGATCCTGAAAACGCGGACAAGCGCGGCTTCGGATACCACACCTGGCAATCGATGGTGACGGTGGGAGAAGGCGGCTTGATGGGCGCTCGGGGTTCCGAGTATTCGCAAAGCAGTCTGAAGTTTCTGCCTGAGCCGCATACGGATTTTATCTTCGCCGTCGTGGCGGAAACGACTGGCTTCGTCGGGTGCCTGTTGCTTCTGGCATCGTACGCTCTGCTGCTGACTCGCTTGATTACCGACGCGCGCCGCTCGCGCGACCGCACCGGCATGTTGGTGATCATGGCGATCGTGGGGGGGCTCATCTTTCAAATTTTCATCAACGTGGGCATGGTTCTGGGTTTTTTGCCGGTGATCGGCGTCCCGTTGCCGTTGATGAGCGCCGGTCTTTCTTCGGTGCTGGCCACGTTCATCGCGATCGGTTTCGCGCTCAGCGTCCAACTGCGAAGATTCGTCAACTAACAGTTAAATTCTGCCGGCGTGGCCGCGCGATCCAGGCATTTGTAGGAAGCACTGATTCGGGCGACTGCCCAAACCGTCAGACGACCAGCTAATGACAAAACTATTTCTGTCCGTGTTGTCTATTTTTCTGTTAGCAGCGATCGCAATCGCTCAGGAACAAACCCAACACCCCATCGATAAAGCGCTCGAAACCTGTATCGACAAGAATGGTTCAACCGCCGGCATGGTTGAGTGTACGGACAAAGCCTATGCTGCGTGGGACAAGGAGCTGAACCAGAACTATGGCGAACTGATGCGGCGCTTAAAATCGTCGCCGAAAGAGACGCTAAGATTGGCCCAGCTGGAGTGGATCAAGTACCGCGATTTGGATTTCAAACTAATCGACAGCGTCTACGATACGATGCAGGGGACGATGTATATCCCAATGCGCATCGACGCCCGGATGGAAGTTGTGAAGAAGCGGGCGCTGGAATTAAAAGGCTATCTGGATCTGATCACGGAGGGCGAGTAGTAAGTGGTTAGCCATAGTCAAACGAGGCTCGGCAAGACGGAGCAAAGAACTAGCGACGAAAGGGCGCAAGAAGCATAAAGGGGGGGCTTTCCCCGGTTATGCTCTTGCGCCCTTTGTGCTTTTTTCTACTTTTATTTCCTGCGCCGTTGCGAGGCTGCCCGCAACTTCCGGACTTGTCCTTTCAGATCGGCGATCTCTTTCTGCTGCTCTTTGATGGCGTTGAGCATCGTCCAGAGGATCGGATCATTGTTTACCATCAAGTAGCCGTTGGCGTTGCGGGTGACGGCCTCGGGAATGATCTTCTGCAGTGAATGGGCCCCGAAGCCGACGTTTTCTCTTTCTGACTTGAGCGCCAAAGCGTTGTTCTGCTTGTACTGGTAGCGGATCGGCTGGAGCTGCATGACTGCTTTGAGTCCGCTATTGAAGTTGCCCTTGATGTTCTTCAGGCGCTCGTCCGAGAAGACATCCCATGATCCACCACCCGGCTTGTTGGCGGTCCCGTTGACGGACAACGAAGCAGTCGGCGAAGTCGTCCCGATACCGACCTGGCCGGTGGAATCGATTCGCATTCTCTCATTTGCTCCGCCAGTATTAAAAATGAGATTGTCCGAACCGTCACTCGAACCGATGATCGCTTTTACAGTTCCCGCACTATTTTGAAAATCAACTCTTGACCCTCCCCCAACCGCAGGGCGAAGCGCCACCGTTGCGTTGTCGGCGGAACCTTTACTGCTCCTTACCAGTATTCTGGGATCACTAGCCGAGACCACGTCAAGAATCTGGCCCGGACTTGCCGTCCCGACGCCGACGTTACCGCTCGCTGATATATCGATTGAACTTGTCGGCGCGCCGGGCCGGATGCGGAAGGGTAGGCGGGAACCGCCGGTGACATCGCGGACGAAGAAGTTGGCTTCATTGCCGGCCACGTCCCAGGTCTGCGCGGTGAAACCGCCGGCACTGGTTTGTTCGAATCGATGGGCGGGCGTGTCGCTGCTGGTAACGTGCACATCCAGCACCGGAGTACCCGTCCTGATCCCGAGCTTACCGCTACTGCTCACCCTCAGCGAGTTGGCCGGTGCACCTGCATCGACTTCAAATACGATCGTGCCCACTTCGTCGCCATTTTCAGTGGTTCCTCGATCTACGAACCCGAGGAAACTCTGGCCACCACTGGCTGAGCTGTTCGCCCTGATCGTCCAGTCATTGGTCGGGAAAGGGGCGGCGCTGGTGTCGTTGAATGAAATGCGAGTGTTGTTCTCTTTCAACCTGATGGTGTCAAAACTGAAGCTCTCGTTGTTGACACAGTCGAGGCCGACGCACTCGCTACCCTGTACAATCAGATCGTCGGCAATTACCTGATCCGGCATAGCGCCCAGAAACTCACGATGGTTGCGAAGCCTGGCCACAGTGTTGCCCGAGATCACTCCCAAGGTCCGCCGCGGCTCAGCCGATTTCGCTTTAGTTCGCCCTCCTTCCACCGCCCCGCCGACGATAACTACTCCGTTCAAAATTGAGAAGGCCCCCGACT
The DNA here is from genome assembly GCA_033856735.1 of Blastocatellia bacterium. Classification (GTDB taxonomy): domain Bacteria; phylum Acidobacteriota; class Blastocatellia; order Pyrinomonadales; family Pyrinomonadaceae; genus UBA11740. The sequence continues at coordinate 11,604 of JAWVEM010000075.1, read as the reverse complement.
GGACTAGGACTGGCACGACTGGGCGCTTACGCCCTGCCCGCTCAGCTTCGGGCTCATCGTCCTTGCCTCGCGCGGCCTTAATCGCCTCTCGCGCTCCGGCGGATAATGCGGGCCTCAAGCGCAGCTCGTAACTGTAGGTCCCATCGGAGAGGCCGTCGAGTTGCCGATCGCCAAGGTTGATTTCGGGCGCGGCACCCGCTTTGAATTCCCTCGAGAACGTCCTGCCGTCAGGTGCAGAGACGGTCAAGTTGCCGCCGTCATGCGGACCGATCACGTCCCACCTGACGCTTGACCCGCCCCCGGTTATGTTGGCCAAATTCCCATCATTCGCAGCTTGGCCGAGTGCGGCCGTTTGTAGACACGCTAAAACCAGCGCAGCGAATATCACTAGCAGAAATGACAGTTGCTTTCTCATTCAGACACCTCCTATTTGTTTGTTAACTGTGGCCACCAGCAAAAGGGAGGAAGGCTTGGTTGGGACTCGGCCTTCGGCCGTGATCTGATGGTTAGAATCGGTTTATCTAAGCTAGTGACGCCTTGTAGCAAATACTCTTGCGCAGTGTCAAGAACTTCTGGGGATGATAGCTAAATTTTTTGGTAGAAAGTGAGGACTTGCGTGGGGATAGGGTTAACGGAGACAATATTTTCACCGCGGGAATCTGCCACGATACTCGCTCGACAACAGAAACGCTTTCACCATCTCGGCATCGCGGAAGTTTCCGTTGAACGTGTCCAGCTTACCCAACCAGAAGTTGTAGCCTGAGAAGTCCGCGTCCCGCCCGGCATTAGCGTCCCTGCGGAGATATCCGAAGTACTGCATCAGCACGAATGCCCGATTGAGCTCCTGCTGCGAGAGGACCGCGTTGTCTGCCACTCGTCGCAAGGCTCGGCCTCTCGCTGCAGGATCTGAGGATGTCGCCGCCGAACCGAAGTCGGCAATCGCCAATGCGCGATCGGCGTCAGCAGTTTTCACTCCCGCATTCGCAAACAGTTTGTCAACAAATTCACCGGGCGGCAGCGTGGCCGGATAGGCCGCGGTAAATCTGGGACGCTGCACAAACTCAGCCATGTAGGCCCGTGTGTTATTTTCCAAGACCATCTGCCAGTCCAGCTGGTTAACAACTACGTCCTTACCAATCTCAGCCGTGTCGGGCTTGAACTCACTTAGCTTGAGGGGCACTGGTGCTCCGGGCATGGCACCGTAGGCCGCCTGGTAAGTTCGGTAGACAAGGTAACCGGTCTGCTGGAATTCAATCGAAAGGAAGAACGCTGCCGATGTGTCGATGCGTTTAGCGTCGCGACAGTTGGCGTCACTCCCACAACTTTCGATGTTGTTGACCCAGAAATTGAGTCCTGCCTCATCCGGCTCGCGACCGAGGAAGTCCACGTACTGCTGGCGAACAAAGTATTCGGTCGTCTCCAGCGGATTTAGAGCAGTGCCGGCGGCCGAGGCGCTAAAGACCGCGTCGGTACGCTGGCCCAAAGCACTGAAGCTTCGCTGTGACGGGCTGAAGCTGTAGTTGGCCCGCGCCGGCACGACAGTGTAGAAGCCGTTGGTCTCGACATTATCAAAATGATAGTTGCCGTTGGCGTCGGTAACCGTCAGACGGTTTTGCGTTCCGCTCATCCTGACGGCAGCACCTTCGAGGGGTTTGCCGTTGCTGTCGAGGATCTGGCCGCTCACGGTGCTGTCGGCAGCGGTCGGAGCGCATCGCCGCAACAGTACCGAAACATTGTCTGCGAGCTGATTGGCCACCGCGAGGTCTTGCAGGCCGTCGCCGTTGAAATCGCCCACCGCTACCGAGCGCGGGCCGTTGCCAACGCTGAAGTTTGTCCCGGCGCCGAAAGCGCCGCTGCCGTTGCCTGCCATGACGGACACGCTGTTGGCACCCTGGTCGGCCACCGCGAGGTCTTGCCGGCCGTCACCGTTGAAATCTCCAGCGGCTGTTGAGATAGGTTTACTTCCCGCGGGGAAGTTTGTCGCCGTGCCGAAACCACCCGCACCGTCGTTCACTAAAACCGACACGTTGTTTGAATCATAGTTGCCGGCCGCAAGATCCTGATAGCCGTCACCAGTGAAATCTCCAATTGCTACTGAGAGAGGAGTAGTGCCAACGCCGAGGTTAGTGGCGGCGCCAAAACCGCCCGTGCCATTCCCCACCAGGACCGACACATTACTTGAGTTCGAGTTGCCGGCGACCAGGTCCTGCTTACCATCGTTGTTAAAGTCGCCCACCGTGATCGATTGAGGTTTGCTGCCGACAGTGAAGTTGGTGGCGGCGCCGAAACTGCCCGCGCCATTGCCCAAGAGAACTGAAACGTTGTCTGAGTCTCGATTGGCGGTAGCGAGGTCTGGCTCCCCATTGCCGTCGAAGTCACCCACCGCCAATGCGATCGGAGCCAGGCCGACGGCGAAGTTCGTAGCCGCGCTAAAACCGCCGCCGCCGTTGCCTAGCAGGACCGACACGTTGTTTGAGTTCGCGTTGGCGACGGCGAGGTCCTCGTTGCCGTCACCATTGAAATCGCCCACCGCGACGCTGAGCGGAGTAGTACCGACGTTGAAGACCGCCGGGGAACTGAATCCGCCGGCGCCGTCACCCATTAAGATTGCTATTTGCCCGACGCCATCTGATCCAGCGTTGCTGTTGGCCACCGCGAGATCCTGTTTGCCGTCACCGTTGAAATCACCTATCGCCACTGAGACGGGCTGGGTGCCGGTGCCAAAGTTTTTTGCCGTCGCGAAGTTGACGGGATTACAGGTCTCCGGCGTCGTCACCGTCAGCGTGAACGTCTTGGTTGTCGTCGCGCCACAGCTGTCAAACGCGGTGACCGTCACCAGGTAAGTTCCCGCTGGATGGGCGTCGGTTATCCGCACCACGCCGTTGGCCGGGGAGCCTTCCAGCTTACCCTTGAAATTCGTCGAAGTTGACACGTTGAGACGCGCGGCGTTCGTAGGCAAAGGCGATGGAGTTACCAACGCATCGGTGCTCAGCACTACTGACTTATCCGGATAGTTGCCCAGTATCGGTGGCGGACAAGTCGTACCCGCCAGGGCGATGTCGAACGGATTTTCGTTGCTGTCATTGTTGGCGATATGAATCGCGGCGTTGCGTAAGCCGGCTGCACCCGGCGTAAAGGTGACCGTAAACGTGGCGCTGTTGCCCGGCGTCACCGTGCCACTCATGCCGGTGGTATCGACGGCGAAATCCGTGGAGTTCGTGCCGTCTTTCGTAATCGCTCCCAAAGTGAGATCAGCGGCGCCGACATTCTTAATATAGAAAGTCTTCGCGGCACTGGTCGTGCCGACGTTTTGCTGTCCGAAGTCAACGGTGGCGGAGCCGTCGGACAGGTCCGAACCCGATGGCTGCTCAACCGCAATCTCCGGGGCCGGGGCACTCATAGTCGCCTGGAAGCAAGCAGAGAACTCTGAAGTGTTACCGTTGAAATCCCTGGCGGTAGCTGTGATGAACTGGCCCGCGGTAAAGGCCAGCAAGGGACTATTGAAGGTAAACGGCGCCTCACCATTTCCACCCGCGGATGCCTCCGTAGTGCCGAGATAAATTTTTCCTTCGCCATGCCCCGAAGGCAAGTCGCAGTCGTCATTCAGATAAAAATCAATTTCAAAGTCATCGACACTGGAATGAAGGACGCCTTTGATTGTCTGCGTGTCCGCGGCCGCGTCGGTGATGAGCGGAAAGTTCTGCAGGTTGTTCGGGCCACTGTCGCCATCAAACTGGTCGTCCGCGTCGTTTGGAGTTACTTCGTCGGTCTCAACGCCGCCAACCAGGTTAATTCCCAATCCGGTATTCGCATAGATCGAGTTTTCAGTGATCAGGTTATTGAGATCGAGAGGGTTGCTGATCTTCACTCCATCCACACCGTTGTTGGCGATGATGTTGCCGCCTAAGTTGAGGCCGGTTGGAGGCGTCAGGCTGGGCGGAGGCGTCACGCTCGCCAGCTTGTCGGAACGATTACCGCCGAGTTGTTTATTAACGGGCGCAGCTTTGAAGGCGGCCTTGGTTGAAGTTTTAGCGGCGAGATTCGCACGACGGACACGCACGGCTTGCCGGTTGGACAGCACAGTTTTGGCAACCCAACCCTTGCGGGTCTTGACGGCGTCGCGTTTGGCCGACGCCTCCGCCGTGCTGCCTGCCAGCCGATTGCCGCCGGCTTTCTTTGCTGAGGCAATGGATTTCGATGCCCGGCCGGCGAAGCGGTTCCGAAGCTCAGAGCGAACGGTCTCAACACCGATGATGTTGTTTGAAGCGCCCTGAGGTTCTGTGGGCATCGTGTAGATCTCTACCCCCGAGCCGCTATTGCCCCGCGCGGTAATTCCGTCCGCGGCCACTCCAATGAAATTACCCTGAACTAAATTGCCCGAGGCGCCGCCTGTGATTTCAACTCCATCACCCGTATTGCTCGAGATCACGTTTGCCTCTTCGAGAATTTCACAGCCAATCTCGTTATCGGAAGAACCGTCCAACTCGACTCCGGCGCCGCCATTACCCAGAGGGGCCGTGCCGTCTTTGTCAGTGCCGATGAAATTACCCTGAACCGTGTTGGCGCCGCCGGTATAACCTGGGTTGCTGCTCTTGAGCAGAACGCCGGCGCCGCTGTTGCCCGAAATGACATTGCCGGCGCCGGGCCCGAGGAAGGAGATGAGCGTGTAGGACGAGTCGAAGACGTTGACGCCGATTCCATTTGCAATCGGCGCGGCGCCCGAACGATCTGTGCCGATAAAGTTGCCGACTACGTTGTTCCAGTCCGAGCAGTCAATCGAAACGCCCGACTTGCTGTTGCCGGAGATAAGATTGCTGCCGTCCAGGACCTCGCAACCAATCGTATTGTCCTCAACTCCCCCGCGAATGCTCACGCCGATTTTGTTCCCCAGCGGCGCCAGGCCGTGGCGGTCGGTGCCGATGTAATTGCCTTCCACTACATTGGCCTCGGTTCTGATGTCGACACCTGTACCCTTTGTACTCGCGTGACCGGAGATGAGATTGCGCGCCGATGGTAGGTCGCCGCCAATCAAATTTGAGTCGCCGTTGGCCAGGCAAATGCCGTTAGCCGTACTGCCCTGCGCCAAAGTGCCCGAGACGTCCGTGCCAATAAAGTTTCCTGAGATTTCATCCCACCCGGTGTCGTTAATGAACACGCCGGTCTGAGCAAAGTTATTGATGACCAGGCCGCTAATCGTCGAGCCGCCGGCGCCAGGCTCGAGATCCAAACCGGTATCCAGGCCGGTACCCTTCAATTCGAGGCGGAGGATTGCGTTATCGTCTTCGTTGAAGTGTTTGGTATTCGCGCTGGCGCCCGGCTGTGAATAGCCGTTGATAAAGACCGCGTTACAGATCTGCGGCAGAGGCGTGGCCGGATGAATCGACCACCAACTGTTTGGATAGTCAGGATCGGGATTGCTCAGACTGGCATCATCAGTGGCCGCTGCTGTTGGCTGCACATTTGATACACCCGGAACATTGTCGTTTGCGTAATAGTAGTGACCAGGATCATCGAACGGAATATTAAAAGCGATCATCCGCGGTCCACTGGCGAGGTTCGCAGCCTTGATCGCCTCCCGCAGAGTGCAGCCGCCCGGATCAGTCGTGCAGACTCCATCACCAGGATCCGCGGTCGTGTTAACGACAAAAGCCTCCAGTTCAAACGCGCCGATGTCGACGTTATTGCCCTGCGGCCGAGCGACGCCACGCTGATCCTTGGTCACCAACGGACTGTTGCCGCCGCAACCGGTCAGCACACAGGGGTCACCCGCATCGATTGCCGGACTGCCGCCCAGCAAGGCCAGGGTCAGGGTCGGCCCGCCGTTATTACCCGGGAAATCGAGCCGGGGATCGAGAGGCGCCGCGGCGGTCCCAACTTGATCCCCACTCGCGCCATTGGTAAATCCGGAGCCGTTGTCACCGGCGCTGATAAAGTTGTGGCCCAGGCTGGTGAAACTTCCGCTGACATCATCGAGTATTGGGGCCACGAATGACCCGGAGCCATCGAAGTTATAGGCGACGATCGTATTGCGCAGACTGCTTGTACCGGCGTTGCTGAAAATGCCGCCGCCCGTTTCGGCCCCGCTGTCGTCATTGTCCGCGGAATTGCCGGCGACCGTAACGTTGGTTAATTTCATGGTGCCGCCGGCGATGTAGATCCCACCGCCATTACCATTTGCTGTATTGCCGGTGATAGTGCTGTTGGTGGCGATCAGCGCGCCGTTGCTGTAGATCCCGCCGCCGTGAGACGTCGCCGTGTTATCGCTGATAGTGCTTTCGGTAATAGTCAGAGCCCCGTTGTTCAGGATGCCGCCGCCCAGGTCTTTGTTACCGCCACTCACCGTTAGGCTCTTAATGCTGACTGCCTTGCCTGAACTGACGTTGAAGACGCGGCTGAGGTGATTAGCATCGACAATCACGCTTTCACCGCTGCTTGAATTGTCGATGTTTACGCTTTCCGTGATCGCCAGTTCAGTGCCGGCGAGGGTGATTGTGCACGGACCAAAGCCTGAGTTGCAGCCAGGATCGCTCAACGGAATCGCGAATGAGATCGTGTTCGTGTCAGGAGTGGCATTTGCCGCCACGATTGCTTCACGCAAACTACAATCGGTATCACAAGTGCCGTCGTTCGTGTCGTCAGTCTTGGTAACGACGAACGCGCCTGTTCCGGTAAGCGCAATATCAAATGGATTTTTCCCTGCATCGCTGTTGGCAATGTGAATCCCGGCGTTGCGCGGGCCCGGCGCGCTTGGCGTAAACGTTACGGTGAAGGTAGTGCTGTCCCCTGGCGCAACGGTCGCACTCGTGGCCGATGTGTCGACGGTAAAGTCGGCCGCGTTTGTGCCAAATTTGGTAATTGGGCCGACGCTCAAGTTCGCGGCGCCGACGTTCTTAATCGTAAACGTCTTCGCGGGGCTGGTAGTGCTGACTGTTTGATTGCCAAAGTCCACGCTGGCCGCGCCGTAAGGCAGAGCGTTGCCCGCAGGCTGTTCGACTGCAATCTGCGGCGCCACCACCGTCAACTCGACGTCGTTTCCGTCACCGCCGGTATAAGTAATCTTCGCGCCCAGAGATGAACCGAGGAAGTTCGGAATCACCGTCCCTTCCGGCAGGCCGTTGAAGGTTCCGGTGACAGCGTCGCCGGCGTCATTGTTAACGATGGTGAAACTGTCTCCCGCGGCCGGCGTGTACGTGCCGCTGAGCAAGAGCGACGCCCCATTCAGGTCTACCAGACCCGCGACATTGAGTTGAGTGTAACCGCTATCGAGCGTCGTGTTGTTGATGACAATCTTTAAATCTTTTGCCGAAGTAAGGGAGAGTGTGGCTGCGCCGGTAGTCACATCCACTCCAGTGTGGCTGGGGAAGACGTTCGTGCCTGGAGTCAAACTGATGTTGCCGCCATCGCTGTTCATCGAACCGGTAGTTAAGTCGATGTTAGCGCCTGAGACCAGGTTCAGAAGGGTAGCGACAGTGCGTGAGATGTCGGCGCTGACTGTGATTGGGCCGCTGTTACTGTCGCCGATATTCAGCGTGGGCGCGCTCACCTTATTGATTTCGGCATTCGACAGACCCAGAGTGGGTGAGCCTCCGAAAACATCAGCGCCGCCAAGATTGATCGGCGTGCCGGTCGTGCGTTGGCGGAAAGAGACCGCGCCGGTAGTTTGAATGTTCACCGTGCCGGGGCCGGCGTCCAGGCTTACATTGTTCGCCACGAAAGTGATTGGCCCAGTCGCGCTCGCACCGCCAATCGTGTGTGTGAGGCCGGTGTTCGCGGACGCATAGAAATCAACGTTATTCGCGTTGCCGGTCGCGTCGATCGTGATTGCGCCGCTGCCGATCGACAACACGCCGGCGTCTCCGGCGAAACCAAGAATCACTCCGTGTCCGAAAGCGCCGACCGGTCCCGAAGTCCCTGTGACATTCAAGGGGCCATTGCTAACCTGAACTTGACCGCCGCTGCCGATCGATACACCGTAGTCGGAATCCGACGCTCCCGTTCCACCGCCAACGCCCGTTATTGTCACGGAACCGGTCGTCGTCGCCTTGATTTGTCCTGAACTCAAAACGCGGATACCGTAGAGACCGGTGTTCGTTCCCGTGCCGCCGCGCCCATTCATTACGATGTTCCCGGTTCCGGTCGATTGAATCGTCGCTCCCGAAACATCGATGCCGCCAAAGTTGCCTGCCGTGGGCGATGCCTGTTGGTTGGCGTTCAGCGTGAGCGCGCCATCCACTACAGAGAGACTTGAACCAGAGGCGAAGACGATGTCCCTCGCCGTCGTCAACGCGATCGTGCCGGCTCCGGCTGTGGCGAGATCTGAACCGGTCGTTGAGAAGGTGAGCGTACCCGTTGCATAGCCGGCCAGATTCTTGTCGACTGCCAGCGTCATAGCGCCGGCGAAAGTAATCGTGCTGAACTCTGAACCGGCAGCACCAAGCGTCAGGCTGGCAGTAAAATCAGGCAGAGCGTTGACCAGGAGCGTGTCCGTCGCGTTGCCGCGATTGATTTTCAGAGAGCCGCTCGGATTGGCAAAGTCGGTAGTTTCGATCGACGCGCCGCTGAGCCGCGACATTCCATTCGCGGCCACACCGTCATCGCCCAGGGTCACATCATTCGTGCCGCCAACCGGCAGATTGAAGACGACGTCGGTCGCTGTGCCGCTGTTTGTGATCGGCTCGAGCCCGGTGTAGGTCACCAAGCCGAAGTTCTGCATCACGATGTTGCCGTCGTGCGCGTTGCTGTAGTTGTAAGTGACCGTGCCCTGGCTACCGCCGTTAATGATGAGTTTGTCGCCCGGGCTTGAAGTGGGATCGCCGCCATTAAAAGTTAAGCCGCCGTCGGGGATGATGTCGCCGCCCGCGAGATCCAGTGTCAGCGTGTCGTTCCCTGCGAGAGTATTAACGTGAATGCTGCTAATCGAAGCGAACGAAACCTCGACGGTGTGGATATCGATCTGCGTTGCGTCCGCGCCCGCGTTGAGCACATTGTTGGGATCGGCGACGCGAACGTTGGCGCCATTGAGCGAGAGAGTCAGCCTGTCCGCGCTCGTGCCGCCGTTGCTATCGGTAATCAACAGATCGCCGGCAGACACGGCGACGTCGGTCTCCGTTGTGATCGTTCCGATGTTGAAGAAGCTGAAACTCGTGATTGCATCCGAGACGATCGTTGAGCCGGCAACCGTGCCGCCGATCGAATTGTATGTACCTCCCGGCGGAACCGCCTCAGACTTGCCGATGCGACTGGTTAACGTTACCGAAGCATCAGTCAGACGCACAGTAGTATTGGTAAAGTTCCCCGAGTTCGCGATGATCATTCCCCGCCAGTAACGGTTTGTATTCAGCGACTTCAGACCAGTTCCGGCCGTGCCGCCCGAGTTGCCGTCGAATTCTTCCGCTTGCAAAGTGACCGTGCCGCCCGCGGTTGTCGTCGGATTCACCAGCTCGAATGGATTGAAGCCGCCCTTGCCCACCGGAAACGCGTACGTACTTCCCGATGCCAGACTCGCGGGCAACACGCGCGCCAACGGACCGCTAATATATGAAGAGGACGAACCACTAATCGCGCCTGGGGCGGCGTTAAGAACAGTGAGCAGATTGGTAGACGTGGTCGTCACATTGCGGCTGGTAAGTGTCAGGGTCTGAACAGAGAGCGCCGAGGTCAGCGAGACTCCGTTGCCGCTCTTGTTGACTACGACCGCGCCGAAATCAGTGCCGCCACTCGCCCCCGACCACGTCGCCGCTGCGGCGCCGTTGAAGGTCAACGTGCGGCCGTTGTGCTGGTAGGCGCCGCTGTTTATCAGGCTACCGCCGAGGTTGAGATCGCCTCCAGCCACGGTTGAAAGCGTGAGCGTGCCGTCATTGACGACGTCGCCGAGCACGTTCAGTGGCGCGGTCATCGGCGAACCGCCTGCCATCAGCACCTTCGAGCCTGAATCAATTTGCAGTGAGCCGCCCGCCTGGAACGGTTGAGCAGTCGAACCGTTCGGGAGATCCAGCGTAGTGTTGTTGCTCAATTGCACATTCGCCGGATAGCCTGCGCCGCTGGTTACGTTTGGTAGCCACTCGCCGTTGCGTCCGTAGCTGCCGCCGGTGTTGTATTTGAGTAATGAAAGACTGCCGTATGTCGGCGAGCCGCTGACGAAGCCTCCCACGTTTACCTGCGACACGCCGTTGAGCGTAAGGTTATTCGCGCCGCCGAGTTGGCCGCCGCCATACTGGAACACTCCGTTGACCGTGCGCGGGACATTCAACTGCAGGCCGCCGGTGTTTGCAGTTACATTCGTGGGTCCGTTCGTCGTGGGCCAAAAAGCCGGTGTGCCGCTAACAGTGAACCCCGCAGTATTAAAGATCAGCGTCGAGTTAGCCTCGTAGACAAAATTATTTCCTGATGCAGAGCCGCCATTGTTTATTTGGAACGTGCCGTTTGCGTTGACGTTGAAGGTCCCGCTGTTTACAAACGTGCTTCCAACCGCGAGCGTGAAGGTGCTCGTATTTAGAGTGGAGCCAGAACCAATTGAACTCGGCCCGTTGGCGGTTGTGCTTGTCCCCAGAGTTACCCCACCCGTGTTGTTCACCGTTAGTTGACTGAGCACCGTGCTCGAAGTGGGAATCTCATTTCCGGTCGTGACTCCGGTCGATCCGGCGTAAGTAACATTGACACTGGTGGTGAAAGTTGGAGGACTCGACAGCGTACCTGTCGCTCTTGAAATCGTAGCGCCATTGCCGAGTGTGATCTGGTTAGTGCTGTTGTTAAGCGCGCCGGTAGTTAAGGTGAGGGTGCCGTTGATTGACTTTGCGCCATTGAGAGCGACGCCGTTAGGATTATTGATTCTTAGACTGCCCGGACCGCCGGAGGTTGGGAACTCGGTATTAGCGGTTGTTTGGGCCGCGGAGCCGGCATATTCCAACGTCGATAAACCGCCGTATGTAAGCGTGAAGGTGTTCAAAGCCAGACTGGCTGTTCCGGCCATCGTGAGAGTTCCATTGAGAGTTGTATTAAGTCCCAGCGTCTTGGCGCTGGTGCCGCTGAGTTTGAGATTTGTGTATGTGGAGGGACTGGCGCCGCTGTTACTAGCAGCGGCCAGAGTTTGAACTGCGCTTTTTGTGTATTCGACTGTGCCGTTAAAGTTAATTGTCGTAACTGAAATGTTCGGAGATGTGCCGGAGAATTGGAGCAGACCGTTAACTGTTAGCGTCCCGGCTAATGTGGCACTACCGCGCTGAAAAACATTGCTGCTCGATCCCGACTGCGCAGACATCACGGTTGCGCCAGCGGCAATTGTGATATCGCCTTGCCCGCTGGTTCCATTGTCGGCTGAGATTACATTCAAGCCAGCATCGAGCGTTCCTGACGCTACATTCCAGGACGAAGCTTTAATCGCGGTCTGCATCGTCGCGGTTTGGCCGCTCGTTAGATTTATCTCGACAGCAAAGGTCGTGGTCGACCCTGTATTTGTCGCCGCCCACTGGCTCGTATTGGTAATATTTCGCGAGCTTCCCACAAAGCTCAACTTACCTGCGCTTGACGTTGTGATCGTTATCGGAGCCGCGGGTATCGTTGCGCTGTCCGTTCCCGGCGATGTCCCCACAGCGGCAAAGTATGATC
>JAWVEM010000074.1:0-35516 GCA_033856735.1 Blastocatellia bacterium | reverse complement strand
CTGAGCGGTTACCATGAGGGCTATCGAAACTGGCAAAGGTATTTCAGCGGCGGGTTTTTTCATCCTTAGCCGCTTCCATCGATCCGATTCCGACGATGCCGTAATCTAACAGGTTGCAGCATTGTTCATTCTTGTGACGCAGCTGTCCGGATAACTTTATGCTTACCATTTATCGCCGGAAGAAGGAGAGACGCATATCCGGCTGGTCGCACACGAAATCGTGCCGTGCAGGAGAGAAAAGCAAATGAATCAGCGCGCAAGTTGCGCTGGACATCAGCGCTGATCCACTCGGCATGACATTTGCCAACCCGCTCGCCGGAGGTTAGATATGAAATCAGACTATCTCAGGAACAAACTCGGAAGAATCTTGCTGGCATTGTCGTTCTTAGCGGGCATCGGCCTGGTATCGAGCACTGCGGTGCAGGCGCAGCGGCCGTGGGATCGCGATCAGGATCGTCAGGAGAGACGTGACCGAGATCGTCGCGACCGTGACGGAAGCCAGGACCGGTACAATAATCGGAACCGGGACTACAACCGTAATGATCAGTACAGTCGCAACCGTGGCTATGGCAACAACGGGGGCTATGGTGGTTACGGCAACACGAATCAGGTTGCCATGAACCAGGGTTACCAGGACGGTCTCTACACCGGCTCGAGCGATGCGCAGCGAGGACAGAATTACGATCCGCAAAGATCTCATTTTTACCGGAATGGCCACGGCAACTCCGGCGGATACGATGGAAACGGGTATCAGAACCCGCAAGCCTATCGAAGCGGTTTCCTTCGCGGCTATGACGAAGGCTTCCGGCGCAATGGCGGGTACAACCGGAACCGTAGAAGTAACAGCAACTACGGACGCTTTCCGTTTCCCTGGTAATTGAAGTTGATCTGAAACCTCAAGCGCGGTGCTCCGGCGCTTGAGAATGAATTAATGAGCGGTGTTGCTGATTGCGGTCAGCGGCGCCGCTCTTTTTTGTTAGCAAACCACTTGGCGCCGGCGTTCGAGGTTTAGAGTTCAGCCGTTTAAACTATAGGTTGTGACTACAGGCGCCAGTTGAACTCTGAACGGAAAGTGACGGACTGCCTGGCTTCTTAAAATTCGCTTACCGGCTCGTGTTGTGCTATTTAAGATATTCCCAACCCCAATGGAATCGAGCTCGCATTACATTCTTTCTAAGACGGAGGACTGGATGAAGACATCAAAAGGAAACACGCAGTCAGTAGTAACCAGAAGACTAATTGCGTTGGCTGCGATTGGATTGTTCTGTTCGGTGATGAGTGCCATCGCACAGGATATGAGCGCGCATCACCACGCAGATTCCGAGTCAGCTATTGCGCAGGGGAACACCCAGCAGAAACAGGATTGGGCCAGAGCACAGTTGGCCAAATCGCCGAGACATCAGGAGTGGATCGAAGTTAAGTATGGCAATCGCACCGTCAGGAGTTTCGTCGTTTACCCGCAAGTAAAGCAGAAGGCGACAGCGGTGATAGTTATTCATGAGATCTTTGGCATGAGTGATTGGGTGCAAGCCCTGACCGATGAAGTCGCCGAGGCCGGCTATATCGCAATCGCGCCGGATTTGCTGTCCGGCATGGGACCGAACGGGGGAGGCACCGAAGAACTTGCTGCGAGCAACGGCGTGGGCCAGGCGATCGCCAAACTTCCTCCCGATCAGATCACCTCAGACCTGAACGCGGTGGCGGATTATGTTTCCAGGCTCCCCGCTGCTAACGGTAAGATTGCGGTGACTGGTTACTGTTGGGGCGGGGGCCAGTCGTTCCGCTTTGCGACTAACCGGCCAGGAATAAAGGCCGCTTTCGTTTTCTATGGCCCGCCGCCCACCGTGGCAAATGGCAATGCGGTCGATAAGGACGCACTCGCGAGAATCAAAGCGCCGGTCTATGGCTTTTATGCCGGCAACGATATGCGCATCGGGGCCACCGTGCCGCCAACTATCGAGGCCATGAAGGAGTTGAAGAAATTCTTTGACCCGGTTACCTACGAAGGAGCGGGCCATGGTTTCATGAGGGCGGGCGAGCCAAATAATCCCGAGCCGAAACCTCCGGTTGCAAAGGGCAACGAGGCCGCAGACAAGAAAGCGGCCGATGATTTAACTGCTTACAAAGCGAATAGAAAAGCTCGCGACGAAGCATGGATTAAATGGAAAGCGATCCTCGCGAAGCTTTAATCGTGACAGCTGGAAAGCCGCGTAGCGGCGAAAGGTCTCTAACACACGGCGCGAGCCGCGGGATCATCGACAAGAAAAAGCGAAAGCCCCGCTAGGGGCGAAACACCGATCGTGTTCCGCCTCTAAACGGGGCTACAAGTCTTCAGCCGCCGCTCTGCTCGTTGCATGAGGACCGCGTCGTATATCGCGTGACGAGCGGAAACGGTGACGCTTAACTCGCTCCAACTTCGGCTAGACGAACCAGCTTCACGTTGTTGGCCAGCCTCAGGAATTGCATTGTGCGGATGCCCCACCAATTGAGGTCGATCTCGTACCACGCAAGTCCGTGACGCGCCGCCGTGGGGTAGGCGTGGTGATTGTTGTGCCATCCTTCGCCAAAAGTCAGCAGTGCCACCCACCAGTTGTTGGTTGAATCGTCGCGCGTTGCGAACCGGCGCCGGCCCCACATGTGGGTCGCCGAATTAACCAGCCAGGTCGAGTGAAAATTAAATGTGACCCGGAAGAAAACGGCCCACAGCACGAACGGCCAACCGCCAAGCGCGAGCAATCCGATCGCCAGGAAAATAATCGGAAGCCAATAAACCTTATTAGCCAGGACGTGAAATCTGTCTTTAACCAGGTCGGGCGCATAGCGCGCCATGGTTTCTTTGTCGTGCGCTTGCGCGGTGCCTTTTAACATCCAACCAATGTGCGCCCACCAGCCGCCTTCACGCGGTGTGTGTGGATCGCCCGGCGCGTCTGTATGCGCATGATGAATACGATGGGTCACCACCCAATTGATGTGGCCGCCTTCCAGCGCCAGCAACCCAAAGACAGTTAGAAAATATTCCACCAGCTTCGGCGTCTTATAAGCTCGATGCGTCAAGAGACGGTGAAAGCCCATGCCGACTCCTAAACTTGCCGAAATCCACCAGAGCACGACCGCCGCAACCAGTGCCTTCCAGTTGAACATGAACAGCGCGGCCACCGCGCCGATATGAAAGAGCGCCATGAACGCAGCGGTATGCCAGTTGACGCCTTTGTTATTAGTCTTCTGTTCCTTCGTCATTACTTCCTTGTACATTTACACTCCTGATCGTCGCATTTGCAGTCGGAGAATTAGGCGGATGCTTTGAGATGGATGGCTCGAGATGCAGTGTTTGCCTGGAACTCAGTAAATCAGGTGCTCTTCTCAAAAAAACCGCGATTAAAACCAACGAACGGCATGAGGAGAAGTTTGCTTGCCAGACTCGGTCCTGATGTCATTAGATGCATGATTCAAATAAGGGGAGAACAAATATAACACGTTTAGCGCCCAGTGTCCGTGCGCCAACGCACATTGAGACTGTGTGCGGACTTTAACTAGGCAATTGTTCTTGCTTTCCTGCGTCGCGGAACTTCCGCCACCGATGACGGGGTCAACGATGCGAGGTTCGTGCTAGTTCCCGGAAGTTACTTTTCTCTCTTTCAAGATGTCTGCCGGATGCAGATAGCGAAGCAATTTCCAGCCCAGAATTACTGCGGCAATCAGACCCACAATCACCCAGGCAAGATTGCCTAGTATCTCAACGAGGGCCTGAACACGGTCGCTAAAAAATTTGCCGAGCAAAACGTAGAGCACTACCCAGAGAACTTCTCCCAGGACGTCCCAGATGAAAAATCGCATCCAGGGGTAACCTGCCATTCCGCTGGTGAGATTCAACCATGGTCCGAGTGGCGTAATCAGCCAGCGCGTAAAAAATATTCCCGCGGCACCCCATCGTTTGGCGAATGCGGAGGCTTGCGCAATCCTGGCTGCGCCATCTCTTCGACGCGTAAAGCGGTCGATGACACGATGACCACCCCAACGGCCGAGCGCATATCCAATTTGATCCCCCAGCACCGCGCCCGCGCTGGCCACGACGATTACTTGCCAGAGCTTCATCTCTCCCAACTCTACAAACGAGCCTGCGGCCACCAGCATCATCGAAATCGGCAGGGGAATGCCGGCGGCCGCGATCGCGATGACGCCAAAAAGCACAGGCAAGCCGTATTGGGATAGCGCCCCCAGCAGTTGGTCGCTGATATTCATGGCGACCTCGCTGGTTCGGCAGTAGGTGCGCCGGCTGGATGATTAGAGCGTTCACGACCGATCGCATCTTGTAAGACTGAAATCACTTCTTCAACCGAGCGGTTTTGCTCGTGGGCAATTTGCTTCAAGGTTCGCCGGTCGTGTAGTTGCGGCGGAATTTTCAGAGTCTGATAGAGGACGGGAGGCGGAACGCGATATGAATGAGCGACATAAGGAACGCTCATCCAGGGACGAATTGTCTCGTCGCGGTGCACGCGCCAATACATCGCCCGACGAACCGTGCGAACTGCGAAGAGGCCCGTTGCCAGAACGACGAGGGCAAACGCGACCACCGCGATCCACTTTTTCCATCCGGTATGGTTCATCAGCAAGCTCTCGGTTTCAGTTTAGCTCAGGTGTTCATAGTTTGCCCGCTCTGGTCTCATTAGCACGGTCGGCCTTAGCCGTTGATGAGTGGCTCGATTTCGGAATCGAAACCGTTTGAAACGGTTTGCGCGTTTTCCCTGAGACCAAATCACCGGCTAAAGCCGCGGTGCTAATGAGAAGAAGTTGAGCCAGATCAGCGCGCGCTTTTTCGATTGGTCGCGTTCATGGGTTATAAATAGAGCCTTACTGATGCCCACGATGGATCCAGCAGAACTCACCGGCACTCCGCGTCGTCAAACAGCATTCTCGTCGCTCCGTCATCGCGATTTTCGTTTGTTATGGATGGGCCAGATCGTTTCGGTCACTGGATCGCAGATGCAACTGGCGGCGATCAACTGGCACATCTATTTACTCACCGGTTCGGCACTGTCTCTAGGATTGGTAGGCGCTTGTCGCGCGGTGCCAATCATTTTTTGCTCGCTGATGGGTGGTGTCGTCGCCGACGTAGTAGATCGCCGGCGGTTGATGATGGCTACGCAGTCAGTAATGCTTTTATGCAGCGCGACTTTGGCGGTCGTGACGTTTCGGGGGTTGCGGCATGTCTGGCCAATCTTTCTGGTTACGGCGATTGCTTCGGCGGCTTGGGCCTTCGACACGCCGGCGCGACAGGCGCTAATGCCAACGCTGGTGCCGCTCAAGGATTTTCCGAATGCGGTCAGCCTAAGCATGCTGATGTTCCAAATAGGTTTGATCGTTGGGCCACCGTTGGCGGGTTTTATTCTGGCGAGTTATGGACCGGCGCTCGTTTATACAATCAATGCGATTTCTTTCATCGCCGTAATCGTAGGCGTCGCTTTCATGCGGACCAGCGGACGACCAGAGAAGGACGAAAATCAGCCTCCGCGGATTAGTCTGGAAGCACTGCTCGAAGGTCTGCGGTTCGTGTGGCGTACGCCGATAATTGTCCAGACAATGACGCTGGACTTTGTAGCGACGTTTTTCGCTTCCGCAAATCAGTTGCTGCCGATCTTTGCCAAAGACATTCTCAGAGTCGGCGCCCGGGGCTACGGCTTTCTCGCCGCCGCGCCGGCGGCAGGCGCGATAGTCACGGGTCTGTCGATGGCGCGTCTCGGCCCGCTGAAAAGACAAGGGTGGTTGGTAATTGTTTCGATCGCGGTGTTTGGCGCGGCCACTATTGCATTCGGTTTGTCCCGAGCGTTTTGGTTTTCGTTATTGATGCTGGCGTTGACCGGGGGCGCGGACACGATCAGCACGATCCTGCGCCAAACGATCCGCCAGTTGGCCACGCCGAATAAGCTGCGCGGACGCATGACTTCAATTAATATGATTTTCTTCATGGGCGGGCCGCAGCTGGGCGAAGTCGAAGCCGGTACGTTGGCCGCATTAGTCGGCGCGCCGCTGTCGGTTGTGACCGGCGGCGTAGCTTGTTTGATTGCGGCGGTCATTGCGCTTGGTGCAGCCAGGAACCTGCGCAGATATGAAGTGAAGTGACAAAGAGGATCGGACACTGTTAGGGCATCGATCCCAGGCCAAGTAGCGAGCTGGTGGTCGATCGTATAACCCGGTCATTACCGCAACCGGTTCCATACTTGTTTCAGTCCCGAGTTGAGGTCCTACTATTAAGAGAACAGGCGCCAAAACAAAATGAATCATAACTCTTCAAATTGGATCGCGTCCGAAACCACAAAGCATCAAGACCACGTCATCGCGCACGTGTTGGGTGCGACCATCCTCGGCTGGTTCATCGCCGGCGAAGCCGCGCACTTCCTGCTGGACATGGGCTTTCTCTGGACGATATATCTCGACGGAGAGATGAACCTGCTGCCACAGGGCGTGGCGATTTCAGAATTGGACGCCGGCGACTTAACCAGCGCCGACACGGCCGAGTTGTCGTTCGATGCCGATCTCCTTTTGTCCGAAGGTCGCGAAGCGACTGATCTCAAGCGCTTCACAGGCGCGCCGGTTGAGTGTTTGATAACCACAGTGGAATGCTTTAGTGCGAACTCTCACCGACGAATCGTCATTCGCGGCGAGATCGCGAACATTGAGGTCGTTGCGTCACTGGAGACCGCGGAGATAAGCGTGCTCGCTGAGCCGCGTTAAGATTTAAACGCAAAGGACGCAGAAGGTTTCGCGGTGGTAGCCGCTCCGGCGCGGCGGGTGATTGGCGCGCCGCGTTATTGCTGGGAGCGCGGACGTCCCGTCCGCACCGCGCCGAGGCGCGAAGCCGTCTCAATTCTTTCGATAACACCCTGTCGTTAGATTCGTTCGCGCTTCGCGCTCAATGCGGACGGGCCGTCCGCGTTCCCAGCAAAGACGACCTCCCTGGTAGAGGAACGCAAAGGTTTTTTCTGTGTTCTCTGCGAGTCCTTTGGTCTCTGCGTTTGCGGCTTGAATCCTCTGTTACAATCTCACCCATGACGAAGCATATTCTTTCCGCGTTCGCACTTCTCTTGTTGTCTGTCGCAACGCAAGCCACGCCACAAACAATGCGACTCGACTATTACCATACCGGCGGCGCGAAGCAGGAGGTATTTAGTGTCGACCGCGTCGTGATTGAGCCTTTGCCGTGGCCGGGAGACTTGAGCAAGACCATCGACGGTACGAATCTCGGCAAGTACTTCTTCGAAGTTCGCGACCAGCAGAGTAGACGCGTTCTTTACTCGCGCGGCTTCGCTTCGATTTATGGCGAGTGGGAGACGACCGACGAAGCCAATTCGATCGTGCGCACCTTTAGCGAGTCTTTGCGCTTTCCCGCGCCGGATGCGCCGGTCGAGATCGCTTTGAAGAAGCGCGACGCGCAGAACAACTGGCGCGACATTTGGTCGACCAGCATTGATCCCAAAGACATGTTCATCGACCGTTCGAAACCGGCAGCGCCGGCGGCCTTGATCCCGATTCAGCAGATGGGCGACCCGGCGACGAAAGTCGATCTGTTGTTGCTTGGTGACGGATACACGCGGGCCGAGCAGAAGAAATTCGTCACCGACGCGCGACGTCTCATCGCGGTGCTGTTTGCGACCTCTCCTTTCAAAGAGCACGCCTCGGATTTCAACGTGTGGGGGCTTTGTCCAGCGGCCAGCGAGTCTGGGATTTCGCGCCCCTCGACGGGCGTGTATCGTGATTCACTGGCAACGTACGACGCATTTGGTTCCGAGCGATACGTGCTCGCGTTCGACAACCGCGCGCTGCGCAAAGTCGCCCAATTCGCGCCTTACGAATTCGTCGAGATTCTCGCTAACAACCGCACCTATGGCGGCGGCGGAATTTTCAATCTCTACAGCACGGTCGCGGTCGATAACGCCTTCGCGAATTATGTTTTCGTGCACGAGTTCGGGCACCACTTTGCCGGGCTCGCCGACGAGTACTACACCTCCGCCGTTTCATATGCACCGTCGACGGAACGCGTCGAGCCGTGGGAGCCGAACGCTACGGCTTTGTTGGATCCCGCTAAGCTGAAATGGAAAGATTTGGTCTCGCCTGGCACGCCCATACCGACGCCCTGGAACAAGGAAGAGTTTGAAAAGTACTCGCTCGCAATTCAAAAGCGTCGGGCAGAGATTCGCAAACAGAAGCTTCCTGAGAGTGTGATGGAATCGCTGTTTCGCGAAGAGTTACAGCACGAACAGGCAATGTTCCACAGGGAAAAGTACTACGGCGGCGTCGGAGCTTTCGAAGGATCAATCTATGAAGCCAAGGGTTACTATCGACCCGAGGTCGATTGCATCATGTTTACGCGAACGAATCATTTTTGCGCTGTTTGTCGAAGAGCGATCGATAGGATTATTGATTTGTATTCGCGTAGGACTTGAAGCTGTTTGAGTAACCGACCGTGAGGGCGCAAGCGCCAAGGGGCGCGAAATATATATGCCTACGCCGGAGAGGATTCACTATAGCCCAACCCATGCCAACCATTTTTTTCGGACACGGTAATCCGCTGAATGCCGTGGCGCGGAATGCTTACACCGAAGGCTGGGCGAGGATTGGCAATTCTCTTCCTCGTCCGAATGCCATACTCTGCGTTTCGGCGCACTGGTATCTGCCGGGTGCGGCGGTGACTGCGATGTCAGCGCCGCGAACGATTCATGACTTTGGCGGTTTTCCTCAAGAGCTTTACCAGGTCCAATATCCCGCGCCCGGTAGTCCCGAACTGGCCGAGCGTGTCCGCGAGTTGTTGGCGCCGGTCCCGGTTGAACTCAACGAAAGTTGGGGATTGGATCACGGCACATGGTCGGTGCTCTGCCACGTTTTTCCCGACGCCGACATTCCGGTTGTACAACTCAGTATCGATGAGACGAAGCCACCCGAATTTCACTATGAACTTGGAAAGCTCTTTTCGCCGCTGCGTGATGA
Source organism: Blastocatellia bacterium (assembly GCA_033856735.1). Classification (GTDB taxonomy): domain Bacteria; phylum Acidobacteriota; class Blastocatellia; order Pyrinomonadales; family Pyrinomonadaceae; genus UBA11740. The sequence continues at coordinate 26,537 of JAWVEM010000074.1, read as the reverse complement.
AGGGGTGCTGATTATCGGCAGCGGCAACATCGTTCATAACTTGCATACCTACGCCTGGGGCCGGCAAGAGGTCGAGCCTTTTGATTGGGCCGAGCGATTTGAAAATCAGGCCCGCGCATTCCTGAGGGAGGGTAACGATGCGCCGCTGGTTCACTACGAATCATTAGGCCGCGATGCGATCTTGTCGGCGCCCACACCGGATCATTACCTGCCGCTGCTCTACGTAATGGCGCTGCGCCGAAAGGACGAGACGGTCAGCTTTCCGGTGGAAGGCTTTGATGGTGGATCAATCTCAATGCTGACAGTGCAGATCGGTGACCAGTAATCAAAACGGCATGCCAATCACGGCGGCGTGAATGTTGGTAGCGAATTCCTTGACGCGCGTCCTTTGTGAGGTCAAAATCCAGCGCATTACGGGACCGAATAGATCATCGGTCCTCTGGGATTTTGATCTACTAAAGAAATTCGAGTTCGTCATCTCTCGGTGGCGTGCTAAGGTAATACAGGGTAATCAGGTATGAGAAAAATATTCTCACTTGTCCTTCTCGCCTCCATCTTCGCCGCCAACGCCATTGCACAATCGGGTAGAAGAGGCATCACGCCGCCCCCGCCGCCGCGGACCGAGACGCTAAGTGAACCGCCATTGCCGTCGCCGGCAGATCGCGTCGAAGCCGCGCCGGCGGAGTTGCGGGTCATGCCGCAGAGCGTGCTTAATCATCAACTTAAATCGCTGGACAAGGGCAGCTTCAGCTTGTCGGAGTTTGGCGGCAAAGTCATCGTGGTAAATCTCTGGGCGTCATGGTGCGGCCCGTGCCGTCGGGAAGTTCCCGAGTATGAGAAGGTGCGCAAAGAATATTCCGGGCGCAACGTTGAGTTTATTGGTCTGACGACTGAGGACCCGCGCACGTCGTACGACCGCGTGAAGCAGTTCGTGCGCGACGTCAATTTTGGTTTCCGTCTGGGTTGGGCCGACCGCGAGACGGCGTTCACGCTGATGAACGGCAGGAACGCAATCCCGCAGACCCTGGTTATCGCCGCCGATGGCCACATCGTCAGTCACTGGCGTGGCTACTCACCTGGACAAGGCCGTGACCGCCTGCGCGAGGCTATCGAAAGCGCTCTCTCTGGACCGTCTGCACTCCAGCCCTAACGGCGATTAAGACCTGGACCGCGATACTCGAGGCTATAGCAAGCAATATTGACCAGACACTCTCGCTCGTCAAAATTCGGATTCCGCGGTAGATAACGAAAATATTCCTTAACTCATTCCTCTCCTGCGGTCCTTCTATTGAGCAGTCAAATCGAAGTTCGATAATTCCGAGCGCGGAGAAGAAGTCGTTGACTTAAACCAGCCTTTGTACTATTAATCCGTGGCCCCTCCTTGAGCGCAACCGGGCTTCTTCTAAGAAAGGATCAGCAGACACAAACGGGACTGAGGTTAATCTAGTGCGACGAATCGATCTGAGAAAAGTTCAGGCTGCCAACCTACACACCATTCGCGATATTAATCGTGAGATAGTGCTGAACTACGTTCGTGAAAGGGAGCCGATCTCAAGAGCTACGATCGCGCGCGAGACAGCATTGCAGCGATCTACCATCTCTGAGATCGTTGAGGCGCTCACCGGCGAGGGCCTGATTGAAGAGATCGGTGAAGGGGAGTCAACCGGCGGCCGGCGGCCCACGTTGTTGCGATTGCGCACGGTCGGCGCAATCGCCATTGGCGTCAATATCACTCCCACCTGCACGACTATCGCGAGCAGCGATCTGGCCGGAGTGGTGTTGCAACAAGAATCATTCCCAACTGATCCTGTTCCCGAACGGACCTTGAACCGGATCATCGAAATCATTCGCAAGTTTTCTGATCAGAGTTCCATCGAAGGGATTGGTGTAAGTGTTCCCGGACTGGTTACTCCGGCAACGGGCAATGCGATCTTCGTTCCGTATTTTCAGTGGCGTGACTTGCCGATCGGCGAAATTATTTCGCGGGCGACCGGGCTGCCGGTAGTTATAGACAATGACGCCAATGCAGTGGCGCTCGCTGAGTTGTGGTTCGGCCGACCCGAAGTCCGCGAGGCGCGCGATTTCATCTTCGTGCTGGTGGCCGACGGAGTTGGAACCGGAATCATTTTTGACGGCCAGGTCTATCGCGGAGTGCGCGGAGCGGCGGGCGAATTTGGTCACATGATTGTGGGCATTGACGCGCCCGTTCCATGCTCCTGCGGAAACGACGACTGCTGGGAGGCATTCGCTTCCGAACGAGCGGCGATCGCGCGCTATAACAAAGTCAAAGGAGTGCGCCTGGCGCCAGATTTCGAGACAGTGGTCGACCGCGCTCTGGATGGGGAAGAGGCAGCAAAAGGCGCCCTTACGGAGACAGCTCGTTATCTCGGCATTGGCATTTCGAATTTGGTTGTAGGGTTTAGCCCGGAGGCCGTAATAGTGGGTGGCGCGATCACCAGGGCCTGGCCGTTGATCGAAAAAGCTCTCACGGAAAAAATTGAGCGCAGCGTTCGCCGAGGAGTGCCGTCGGCGAGGATTCTGCGGTCTACGTTGAATGGAGACCCGACGTTGAAGGGAGCCTTGAGCCTGGTGCTGGCCGGCAAATTTGCGGGAGCGGCGGCGGCTTGATGCCTAACAAGCGACGACGTGGTCTAACTACGGTTTTTGTCTATCCACCCGCTTCTTGATCGCGTCGCTGTGGTCGATAACACTCTGCAGGTCCCTGCGGGCCTTTCCTAATTGTTGGGCGTCGACCGTGCCCGGCTTTTCGATGATTGGGTTTCTAACGAAGCTCTCGATCTGTTGGCAAAGCAGAATCAGTTCATCTTTAGTCGGCATCGCCGTAAGGTCCGGTTCCGTTCGTCGATTTTCCGTTGTGGACTCAGGCTTCTCTAACTTTAGGGAAGATTGGAGTCGAGCCGACCTCTTTCTGATCTCACCAGTCGCGTCGGAAATAAACTTATCACTGAGAGACCTGTTCGCGGCGAAAGCGCGGACTATCTCGTTGTGGAGGGTCAGGATTCTTTGAAAGTCCTCGCTAACCTGGGCCATCATGGCTTGCGAGCGTCTGGGATCGTTGGCGTGTCCCTTGTCTTCGTTCATCCCGTTCAATTGCAACTCGCGCCGATTCATCTCTTCCATCTGAAGTTTCGCCGGGTCGCCGCCACTCTGACCTGCGATTGGCGCCGCAAAAGCGATCGAGCAGCCAATCGAAACGATGAACATGGCCCACGGGCGAACATTGGTCTTGACTCCACGCAGTTTCATCAACATTCTCCAGAATCGTTGCCGGACGCTCGATAGTATAGGCGCATGCTCTGGTCGGCACAAATCAAAAGATCTATTCTTGTGGCCGCCGTACGCTCTAAAACGAACTTGGACAGAACCTGTCAGAACCGGGTTCAGAGCTTCATATAGTTGCTGCGTAATCAGGGTTTTTACGGTCCGATCGCTCGCTCTGCGTTCGGCTTGTTTTCCCCATCTGTCTTTGATTGCTAAGACGGTTTTTATTCGTCGTCGGGAGAAAAAGGGGTTGACTGCGGGAGGTAGTTATACTACTTAATAGCACTTGCCGACAAAAGTATTTCTTGAATCGGCATGACAGATCGATGCGTGGGTTTCAATAGTTGGGAGCCTGGTGCGACGAATAGATCTCACGAAAGCTAGTGCTGCGCGCTCGAACACGATACGCGATATTAATCGTCAGATTGTGCTCAACTACGTCCGCGAATTGGGTCCCATCTCGCGCGCGGACATCGCCCGCGAAACCGCATTACAACGCTCAACTGTTTCGCTCATCGTCGATGAACTCCGAGTGGTCGGATTGGTCGAAGAAGTGAGTGGCGAATCTACTGGAGGACGTCCGCCGAGTTTGCTATCGTTGCGGGCCGCCGACGCAGTTGCCATCGGCGTGGATCTGGGAACGGTCAAGACTGTGATGGCCAGCGGCGACCTTGCCGGCCGAGTGCTGGAGCAGGAAGAATTTCCCACTGACCATGATGTGCAGAAATCGCTGAAGCGGATTGTGCAGTGCGCGCAACGGCTGATTGGAAAGAACCGCGGCACAATCGAAGGAATCGGTATCAGTTTACCCGGAGTCGTCGATCCGGAAACCGGGAACCTATACGTGCCCCATTTCAATTGGCGTAACGAACCTATCGCCGAAACGCTAACGCGGGCCACTTCACTTCCGGTCAGCATTGACAACGATGCCAATGCCGCAGCTTTGGCAGAGTTGTGGTTTGGTCGACCGGAAATCCGCAAAGTTCGCGATTTTATTCTGGTGTTGGTTGAAGCAGGAGTGGGTACGGGTATTGTGTTTGATGGCCAGGTCTATCGTGGAGAAGGCGGGACCGCTGGCGAGTTCGGGCATATGACAATTGGGACTGGAGCACCTGTGTCGTGCGCCGTAGGCAGTAGGGAATGCTGGGAAGCCTTTGCGTCCGAGCGAGCAGCGCTGGCACGTTATCAAAAGTTGTCGCGTTCGAATGGTGACCAGAATGTCAATTTCGCTGGCCTGATGGATCTTGCTTTGAGGGGTGAACGAAATGCGAGGGCCGCTTTGAAAGAGACGGCGCGTTACCTTGGCATCGGCATTGCGAATCTGATTCAAGGCCTGGCTCCCGAAGCGGTAATAGTTGGTGGACCGATCGCTCGAGCGTGGCCAGTGATCGTGGAAGAATTGAAGGCGTCGGTGGACTCAAGCATCTGTCGAGGATTTCCTTCAACGCCGATTCTAGACTCAACCCTGGGACCCCAACCTACTCTGATGGGAGCGCTAAGCCTGGTGCTGGCCAGTAAGTTTGCGTCTGCCCCAGTTGCTTAGATCACAGGTGCAACGCCGAGACTTCGTTTAGTGAGACAACAAAGATTCGGCGAAATCTCTTCTGTTCTTGTTAAGTGAGGCGAGCCATATTCCGGCTTTATACTGCTCATTCTAAAAAGTTCTTGACAACCTTTCTTATTAGTAGTAAATCCTCTTTTGCTCGGCAGTGCAACAAAGTCCTATAAAAGTAAATTTGATGATTAATCAGGTTCCCCGGACCTGGAAACAACCCCGATAGCTGAACTCAATCTGCTTCGATGGCGAAGCTAGATTGCTGGAGGTTCGTATGCTGAAGAAGCTTGGCTTGCAACTGGTGGTAGTTTTGATCGGCGCTCTGTTTTTTACCGCACACGCGCAGACGACTACTGTAGGAACAATTAGCGGCACCGTTCGAGATGAAAAGGGAGCGGTTGTTCCCAAGGCCGAGGTTTCTATTCAGGGTGAGGGTACTGGATTATCCCGCACCGTGAACTCTGACGACAACGGATTCTATCTGGCTAATAGTTTGCCCGTCGGGCGCTATACAGTAAGCACTGCCCCGAGCGGCTTTAAGAAGACGGTCGCGAGCGGAGTCGATCTGCACGTTTCGGAAAACAAAGTCGTTAACCTGGATTTGCAAGTTGGCCAGGTCAGCGAAACGGTAACCGTGTCATCCGATGCCGCCCCAGTCGAAACCCGAAGCGGAGAGCTAAGCAGTCTTATCTCGGAGAAACAAGTAACCGAGTTGCCTCTGAACGGCCGCAACTACGCACAACTGGCGCTGATGGTGCCGGGTGTTTCGCCGGTCACGCAAGCTGGTGCGGGCGGGGCTTTTGGTACTGCGGGTACCGGACTTGACTCTCACGTGGACATGTCGGTCAACGGCAACCAATCAAACGCCAACATGTGGACGGTCGACGGTGTAAACAACATGGACGTAGGTTCGAACGCGACCCTGCTGGTCTTTCCATCAATTGACTCGATCGCGGAGTTCCGCGTTGAGCGGAACAGCTTCAGTGCGGAGTACGGTCAGGCGCAGGGCGCCGTAATCAATCTGATTACCAAAGGCGGCAGCAATCAGTTTCACGGGACCGGCTTTGAGTTTTATCGCAGCGACAAATTGAATGCTACGGATTTCTTTCTTAACCGAGCCGGGCAGCCAAAAGCACAATTGAAGTACAACAACTACGGCTTCAACTTTAGCGGACCAATCAAGAAGAACAAAATCTTCTTTTTCTGGAATGAAGAGTGGCGTCGCGAACAACGGGGCGTTGTGCTTTCTTCCCTAGTCCCGACGGCTGCCGAAAGGGTGGGTGATTTCAGCGGCGCTCTGACTGACGCACTGCCCCACGATCCTTTCACTAAGCTCCCTTTCCCCGGTAACAAGATTCCGACGGCCAACCTTAGCCCGGCCGGCCTGGCAATATTACAGATGTTTCCGCTTCCCAATACCACCGGCCCAACCAATTGGGTCTCGTCGTTCCTGGAGCCGATTAAGACCCGCCAGGACAGTATTCGGGGTGACATAAACATCAGCAAGAAAATGAATCTGTTGGTCAAATACACAAATGAGACCTGGACGCACGGGAGTGCGGCCGGCAACTTCTGGGGCGACTCTCCGTTCCCCGCGCTCGCTTCGGACTGGGATCAGCCCAGCCACAGTTTCGCCGTCAAGCTGGCGACGACCTTAAGCTCGACGTCGGTTAACGAGTTCCAGTTCTCGCGCGCCGGAAACGATATCAAGATTACGACGAACAAAGCGGGCGTGGCGCTCAATAACGACATCGCGGCGAAGTTTCCAACGGTCTTTCCGAAAGCGGCGGGCCAGGGCCTGCCAACTTTCTGGGGCGCGGATGGCTACCCCGCTCTTTGGCATCAGGCGCCTTGGCAGAATCATGAAGACCTTTTCATTTGGAAAGACGACTTCTCCAAGGTCTCAGGTTCACACGACCTCAAATTTGGCGCGTTGGTTAGTCATAACCTCAAGAATGAGTTGTCTCAGGGCGCCAACGGCATCGCTCAGTTCTGCGGCACCAACACGCACACGGGCAATGCAATCGCAGAGTTGCTCTACAAAGACATACCGCTCGGATGCTACACCGAAATCGACCATGACGAAGCTGCACTGGGCCGTTGGCATGACTTCGAAGGATACGGGAACGATACTTACAAAATGAGTCCGCGAGTTACGCTCACTTTGGGAATGCGGTGGTCCAGATACTCGCCGGCTTACTCAAACAACGATCGCATCAGTAACTATATTCCGCGATTGTACGACGGTAAGAATCCGCTTAGCGGTTTAGTAAAGCCCGGTGAGGCTGGATTCGGCCGCTCACTGTGGCATCCATATAACAAAGGGTTCCAGCCACGAGTAGGTGTGGCTTGGGATGTCAAAGGTGATGGCAAGACTGCGGTGCGCGCGGGGTTCGGTCGCTTCATGAGCCGCTCGAATGTAATCGAGGACGTGCTGCGCTTGTCTGCTAACCCCCCATGGACCACGACCGTAAACTCTAACTGGGGAGGGGACGGAGCCTCGAAGCTGAGCGACGATCCTACTTTCCGTAGTCTTGATACTATAGGTCCGGGGCTGAAAAATGCGGTCGCCGGAGTAAGTGCTACCACCGGCTTTAACGCTGTAGATGAGAACTTCAGGCCACCCGAGAGCTGGCAGTGGAACATAACTGTCTCTCGTGAAATTATCAAAAATACCGTAGCCGAAGTTTCCTATATCGGAAACCATGGTACGCACATCTGGCGTCGCGGTGTGAACGTGAACGACGTGTCGCCGGAAAAAAGGGCCGCTGTGGTTCAGGTATTTAGCGCTACGGGCGATGCGCAAGCCACCGCGAATGCCAATCGCATCTTTCCAAATCTTGGGCCCGTTACAATGAGCGAGTCGAATGGCGTGTCGGACTACAAAGCGCTACAGGTCTGGGTCAACCGGCGCTTTACAAACCGGCTGTCCTGGCAGGTTGCCTATACTTGGTCGCATGCCACTTCAAACGTTCCATTAACGTCCTTCACCACCGCCACCACCGATCCCTTCAACTTTAATCTGGACAAGGGCGATTCGGATCTCGACCGCAGGCACATGTTCGTTTCCAATGCTGTGTATACGTTGCCCGCTTTCAAAAAATGGGGCTCGTTCGCCAGCCATGTCTTAGGAGATTGGCAGCTCAATGGCATTCTTACTCTGCTGAGCGGCACGCCTCTCGACGTTACCACTGGTCTTAGTCCACAGTATTTTGGTCTGGCTGGCGCCGCCGCTGGCGGCTTCCGCCCTGACCTGGTTCCGGGCGTACCCATCTATCTACACGGTCCCGACAAGACGGTATATATCAACCCAGCCGCCTTCAAGGCGCCGGCGCTGGGACAATTCGGGAACCTGAAACGTGGACTCGTGAGACAGCCGGGGCTCAAGAACGTTGATTTCTCTTTAGCCAAGAATTGGAAGATCCGCGAGAAGTACGGCATTCAACTCCGCGCGGAGATGTTCAATCTCTTCAATCATTCGAATTTCAACGGCTTCGATCCTGGCTTGGGTCTGAGCCCTAATCGCGATGCCAACGGAAAATTCCTTGGGACATTTACCGCAACCAACGGGAATTTTGGCCGCCTAAACAATGACCGAGGACCGCGCAATATTCAGTTCGGGATTAAGTTCAACTTCTGATATAGTACGGCGCGGCTGAAATAAAGACGGAGGGCTCGAAGATTTACCTCAGCCCTCCGTCTAACTTTTTGTACGGTCAAAGAAGTTCAATTGAAGTACCTACCTTCGACTTTTCTTCCTCTGTTACTGCTGGTCTTCGGTTTCCAATCACCTCAGGATGCCCTTCGTCAACATTCTGAAGCGGCGGAAGCGCAAAGACGTGCGGGGAATTCCGTCGCCGCGGAAAAGGAATACACGGCTGTCCTGGCTGAAGGATATGGCAAGCTCGGAAAAGTATACCTGGCCGAGAAAAAATATCAGCAAGCTATTTCTACGCTGGAGTCCGCGGTTCTCTATCGATCCGATTCGCAAGAGGCCCTAATCGACTTAGCCATCGCCCAATTCGATGCGGAGCAATACCAAAAAGCTCTCGAGCCATTGGGCAAAGCGTTAACCGTTAACCCCCGGAGCGCCGGCGCGCACCACATGATGGGCAAGAGCTATTTCATGCTCGGCGACTTCGTCAAGTCCGCAACTGAGCTGCAAACTGCTCTAAAAATCACGCCCAACGATTACGACATTGCCTATACCCTGGGACTCGCTTATCTCAAGCAGCATCAACTCGCTCCCGCGCAGCAAATCTTCGAGGGCATGCTCGAACATCTGGGGGACCGGCCCCAGTTGCGAATCATTTTTGGCCGTGCCTATCGCGAGACGGGTTTCCTCGGCGAAGCGATAGAAGAATTCAAAAAAGCTGTCGCCCTGGATCTTCATTTTCCCCGAGCTCACTATTATCTTGGCCTTACCTATCTACTTAAGGAGGGGGCGTCGAGGCTGCCTGATGCAGAGAAGGAATTCAAGATTGAGCTGGATGCACATCCGGATGAATTCTTCGCCAACTATTACCTGGGTATTGTGTATCTGATGGATAGAAGATGGGAGCCGGCTATCAGCTTGCTGCAAAAGGCTGTTTTGATTCAACCGACTAACGCCGATCCCTACTTTCACTTGGGCCAGGCGTATCAGGCGACCGAGAGATACGCGGAGGCAATCGAGGTGCTGCGGAAATCAATTGCTCTGAATCCGTCGGTCGGCCACAATGAGTACCAGGTGGCCACTGCGCATTACCGGCTGGGCCAGTCTCTTTTGAAAGCCGGTCAGAACGAAGCAGCGCAAAAGGAATTACAACTTGCCGCCGAGCTGAAATCCAATTCTCTGAAGCGCGACCAGGAGAAAAACGAGGTCTACCTTAACGGGGCAAACCTGCACGAGCAAAACAGCAAGTTCCCCGAAATGGTTTCTGCTGAAGGCGTAATCGCGGAATCGAACACAACTAACGCCGGGACCGCGGCAGAGCTAAAGGGCGGCGAGGCTTATTATTCCAAAGTGATCGCCACGACGCACAATGAAATTGGTTTGCTGCGGGCCGACCGCGGCGATTTCAAGTCGGCGACCGAGCAGTTTGCGCTGGCCGCTAAATGGGATTCGCAACTCGAAGACCTGAATTTCAATTGGGGCCTGGCTGCTTTCAAGGCTGATCAATATCAAGCAGCGACGGTTCCGCTGGAAAAAGAGTTGAGCGCTCATCCGGCGAATGTTAAGGCGAAGCAGTTGTTAGGGCTGAGCTATTTTATGCTGGAGAACTATCCGCGAACTTCTGAACTGCTCTCAGATGTGATAGCAGCCAAACCGTCCAACGTCGGCGTCTACTACACGTTGGCGCTGTCCCTTATCAAAGAGGGGAAGAAAGAGAAATCTGAGCAAGTGATCCAGCAAATGGTCATGCTCGGTGGTAACACCCCTCAGCTGCATATTCTGCTGGGCCAGGCTTATGACGAAGAGGGTGAGACCGCCAAGGCCCTGGAAGAATTGCAGCTGGCTTTGTCGCTCGATAGTAAGACTCCCATGGTGCATTATTATTCCGGTCTCATCTATGTGAAGACGGGAAAATTCGATGAGGCTGCGAAAGAATTTGAAAATGAATTGGTCCTGAATCCCGGCGATGTGCAGGCCAAATATCACCTGGCTTTCGTGCTCCTCTCCCAGCAAAAGACTGCTGCGGGGATCAAGTTAATGCGCGAAGTGATCGACCTTAAACCCGATTTCGCGGATGCCCGTTACGAGCTAGGCAAAGCTCTACTGCAACAGGGCGAGGTAAAAGACGCGGTCGGTAATCTGGAGCTGGCGGCGAAGCTGGCGCCCGAAAAATCCTATATTCATTATCAGCTTGGCCGAGCCTACCTTGCAGCCGGGCGAAAAACAGAGGGTGAAAATCATCTCGAAATTTCACGCCAACTAAAAGAGAAAGAGCGCCGGCAAACGAAACCATAAGCTCGCGGAGAGGTTATTACTGTTGCCTTCAAAAATCGTTCCGGCTCTCATTCTGTCTGTGGTGCTTTTCTTGTCCGTACCCGCCTGGATGGTGGCTGGTCAGGGACTCAATGTGCGTTTTACAGATATTGCAGAGAAGTCAGGCGTTAAGTTCAAGCATGTCTCGTCACCGGAAAAAAAGTACATCGTCGAGTCGATGAGTGGTGGAGTTGCCCTCTTTGATTACGACGGTGACGGCTATCTGGACGTCTACCTGGTGAACTCGCTGACGGTCGACATGGTGAAAGCAAAGCAGAAGACCAGGAGCCTTCTCTATCATAATAACGGCGACGGAACGTTTACGGATGTTACGGACAAGGCTGGGGTCGGGGACATCGGATGGGGGATGGGAGTAACGATTGGCGATTACAATAATGACGGCTTCGACGATATTTATGTGACCTGCCTGGGGCCAAACCACCTGCTGAAAAACAACGGCAACGGCACCTTCACGGACGTTACCAGGAAGGCCGGTGTCGGCGATCCGCGTTGGTCCACCGGCGCTGCTTTCGTCGATTACGATAACGACGGCAAGCTCGATCTCTTTGTGTCGAACTATGTAGATTTCGATGTGAATAACCTGCCGGAGTTCGGTCAGGGCCGCACTTGCCAGTTCAAAGGAATACCCGTTCAGTGCGGACCCAGGGGACTGAAGGGCGCGGGCGACAGCCTCTATCACAACAATGGCGATGGTACGTTCACTGACGTTTCAAAGAAGGCCGGAGTTTCAGATCCCGACGGCTATTATGGGCTGGGCGTTATCTGCAGCGATTTTGATGGCGATGGCCTGGTAGATATCTACGTGGCGAATGACTCGACGCCGAACTTTCTCTATCACAATAACGGCGATGGCACCTTTAAAGATATTGGCTTCCCCTCGGGTACCGCGGTCAACGAAAACGGCAGCGAGCAGGGAAGCATGGGCGTGACTCTGGGCGACTATGATCATGACGGCAGACTCGATCTGTTCATTACGAATTTCGACGACGACTACAACACTCTTTACCATAACGACGGCAAAGGTTCTTTCACGGATGTTTCTTATGCCGCGAAGGTAGCGGCTGTAAGTCTGCCCTACGTGGGCTGGGGCACAAAGTTTTTTGACTATGACAACGACGGTTGGGTGGATTTGCTGGTTGTCAACGGCCATGTCTATCCGCAACTCCCCACCTACCGGCAACGAAATCTGGTGCACAGAAACAACCGCGATGGCACCTTCACCGAAGTCGGAGAGCAACTGGGCGTGCCATTCACTGAGAAGCGCACCGGCCGGGGCGCCGCCTTTGGCGACCTGGATAACGATGGCGACGTTGATGTCGTGATAAATAATCTCGACGGCGAGACACAAGTGCTGCAGAACGATGGCGGTAACACAAACAATTCTATTCTGATTAAGACGATCGGTGTGAAGAGCAATCGCGACGGCATCGGCGCGCGAGTCAAGATTGTTTCCGGCGATCTAACGCAGGTTGACGAAGTTCACAGTGGCGGCAGTTATCTTTCGCAGAGCGATCTGCGGCTGCACTTCGGACTTGAGAAGCGAACGAAGGTGGATCTAATCGAGGTGCACTGGCCGAGCGGCGCCGTCGACAGAGTTTCCGATGCCGGAGTCAACAAAATCCTGGTCATTAAAGAGGGCCAGGGTGTCGTTGAGCAGAAGGATTTTAAGCACGGAGCGCAACCGTCACAGAACCGGGGGCGGTAGCGACCTTGTTTCTTAATCGCAAAGGACGCAGAGAAGGTGTCGGGAGCCAGACCGTCAGGAAGGGCATCTCTAGCCGCAGGCCTTCCCTGACGGTCGGGCTTCTGACACTCACGCTAGCTTCTTCTTTTGCTCTCGCTCAGACAAACAACATCCAGCAGCGTCTCGAGAATGCGGCAAACTTGATTCGCGACAATCGAATTGTCGAGGCGGAACAGCAACTCAACAGCATTTTGAAAACAGCGCCGAACGAACCGCTGGCCCTCAATCTCCTCGGTACCATTCGCGCTCAACAGGGACGGTTAGATGACGCGGAAACCCTCTTGACCCGGGCCGCAAAAATTGCTCCGGCGTTTGTCGGCGTGCACATGAACCTCGCTTTGCTTTATATGCTCAAGCATGCTCCTGAGAAAACAATTTCGGAATTGAGCGAGGTCATTAAGATCGAGCCAAACAATGCCGAGGCCAACTATAAGTTGGCGCGCTTACTCCTTTCCCGTGGGCAGGCAGACGACTCCATCGGTGTGATCGAAAAGTTGAAATCGTCATCCGCGGCCTCGGTGGTATTTTTAACTTTGCTGGGCGATGCCTATTTGAAAAAAGGTAATGTAGATAGGGCTGAAGAGAACTATCGACTCGCGCTTGCCGCGCATAAGGACGATCCAGACGCCATGATGGGACTGGCAAAGGTCTCGCAAAATAGACGGGATACCGAGACGGCACTTGCATATCTTTCGCGGGCGAGGGAAGTGGTCGGTAATGCTCCCGAGGTCCTTTACAGGCTCGGTGTCACTGCCCTGAATCTCGGATTCTTTGACGAGGCCCAGTTATCTTTAGAGCAAGCCGTGAAATTGAAGCCCACAGAGTCGGTTTACCGGATCGCGCTCGGCGCCTCATGGCTAAAAAAACCCGATCTCTTTGCGGCCGAGCAGGAGTTTCGGCGGGCCCTGGAACTTCAGCCGGACAACGCTCAAGGGCAGATGTATCTCGGGTACGTCCTATACAAACAAAAAAAGTTCAGCGAGGCTAAGAGTTACCTCGAGAAAACGATCAAAGCTGATTCCAGCGTGGCCGAGCCTTTCTACTATTTGGGGCTGATCGTGCAGGAAGAGAACGAGGACGAGCGCGCCATAACACTGTTGGAAAAGGCGATTCAAGTGTCGCCGTCGTTTGCGAATGCGCACGTCGCGCTCGGCGCCAGTTATTTGAAGCTGAAAGACTATGTGCGGGCTCAGAAGGAACTCGAGCTGGGGGCCAGCCTTAATCCCGACGATTCGAAAGCGCATTATCAGTTGGCTGTCTTGTACGCCCGGTTAAAGGATCCCAAGCGGGCGCAGGCAGAAATGCAAATTGTCGAAAGGCTGAAAGCCGTGGACCAGTCACAAAAAAGGGAAGGCGATACGTTTGTTCTGACGCCGGCGATACCGAATTAGCGGTAAGCTTCCGATACCGCGAAGCGGTTAAGCAACCCTGGGCTGTGGTACTAAACCCCTTTGCGATTTGAAGAATCACTTGATATGTATTACGACCGTCATTTCAAACTCGCACTGGCGCTGTTGTGCCTAATCCTAAATGTGCCCTTAAGCATATCTGCACAGACGTCGAAGAACGTTACCTTCGAAGAAGTGCCGTCCCAAAAGAGCGGCATCACCTGGATTCATAACAACGCGCATTCAGCCGATCGGTATTTGCCCGAGACGGTGGGCGCCGGTTGCGCATTCTTTGATTACGACAACGATGGCTGGATGGACATCTACCTGGTCAATAGCGGCCCCTCGGATTTTTACACTCCCGGCACGCCGTTAAAAAATGCCCTCTATCACAACAATCACGATGGCACATTCACAGACGTGACCGACAAAGCCGGAGTCGCCGGCGGGACCTTCGGCATGGGCGTCGCGGCCGGTGACTACGATGGCGATGGCTGGATCGATCTTTACGTGACGAGTTATGGCCGCAATATTCTTTATCACAACAACGGCAATGGAACCTTCACGGATGTCACGGATAAAGCCGGCGTCGCCGCGCTCGGCTGGTCCACTTGCGCCGTCTGGTTCGACTATGACAACGACGGCAAGCTGGACCTGTTCGTCTCCAGCTTTGTGATTTACGAAAAGTCTTTGAACATTCTCTGTACCGACGAGACTTTGAGCCGGCGTTATTACTGTGTTCCGCGCCTCTTCAAGCCGCGGGCGAGCCATCTCTTTCACAATGATGGCAATGGCAGATTCACCGACGTAAGTAAGGAATCGGGCATCGCTGATTCACCCGGCAAATCGTTCGGCGCGGTTGCTACGGACGTTAACAACGATGGCTTGATGGATTTGTTCGTGGCCAACGATACGATGCCGAACTTTCTATTCATCAATAAGGGTGGTGGAAAATTTGAAGAAGTTGGATTGGCGGCGGGCGTGGCCTTCAGTGATGCCGGCAAACCTCGCTCGGGAATGGGTGTAGACGCGGCCGACTTTGATGGTGACGGCTGGCAGGATTTGTTTGTAGCCAATATTGATAGAGAGTTTTTCAGCCTCTATCACAATCAGAAGGAGCTGGTTTTTACCGACGAGCCCGGAGAAATTGGCACCGCAACGCAGATGTTAAGTGGTTGGGGACTGCGGTTCTTTGATTATGACAACGATGGGGATCCTGATCTCTTCCTGGTTAACGGCCATCCCGATGACTTCATCGAAATGCGCACCACGCGCGTGAAATACAAAGAGCCCTTATTGATGTTTGAGAATACTGGACGCGCCTTCAGGAACGTCAGCGCGCAGGCGGGCGCCATTTTCGGCAAAGAGTTTTCCGGACGCGGCATGGCCACCGGCGATTTTGATAACGACGGCGATCTCGACGTGCTGATCTCAAACAACGGCGGAGCTCCGCTGCTACTGCGGAACGAAGGCGGAAACAAGAACAACTGGCTCGGGCTGCAACTCGTCGCGAACAAAAGCAATCCATCTGCGATTGGCGCCGTAATCAGTTGGCAAGCCGGCGGTGTGAAACGAAGCCGGCTGAAAACGGCGGGCGGCAGCTATCTAAGCTCGCACGATCCACGCGAACTGCTTGGGCTGGGCAGCGCTAAGAAAATCGACACCGTAGAGATTCGGTGGCCGAGCGGCAAAGTCGACAAACTCACGAACCTGCCAATCAACACCTACCTAAAAGTGATCGAGGGCGAAGGCATTGCCGGGAGACCGAGCACCACGAAGTAACATGCCGCAACGAACTAAGAAAACTTCGGTTTTGGTTGGACTTGCTTGCATGGCCTTCAGTCTTACCCTGGCACTCGCTCAGAATTCCCGTGATCCTTTCTCGAGATGGCGGCCAACTCATGAGCTTCCTGGCGTTCGCTATGTGGGGAGCGCCGCCTGCGCGCAATGCCACACAGCGCTGGCAGCAAAGCGTCTGGCGAATCCCATGAGCCGGGCGCTGGAACCGGTCGAACGCTGTGACGTTTTGCAAAGTCATCCGCGGCTGGATTTTCGCAACGGCAGCTACGCCTACCAGATTGTGCGCGAGGGGAATCGCAGCATCTACACAATCGCTGACGGTAAAGACTCGATTTCCGAACCTATACTTTTTTGTTTTGGCCAGGGCAAGGCGGGTCAGACTTATGTGGTCCAACATAAGGGCGTGTTTTACGAAAGCCGGGTCAGTTACTACCAGGAAACCCAGGGCCTCGACTTCACTATCCTGCATCCGCGTTCGGCGCCCGACTCTTTGGAAGCGGGTCTGGGCCGTCCGATGACGATGGAAGCGGCGCAGGGCTGTTTCGCTTGTCACTCAACCGCGGCGGTTAGTGCTGAGAAACTGCAACTCGATCACCTGATGCCCGGGATTACCTGTGAAGGTTGTCATGGGCCGGGTGAGAAACATATTGCCGCTATCAAAGCGGGCCACAGGGACCTGCAGATATTTAATCCGGCGAAGCTGGAAGCGGATGAACTGTCACAGGAATTCTGCGGCGCCTGTCATGTGAGTTTTGAAAAAGCACTGCTGATGCCGCGGCAGGGCGGGACGAATAATCTGCGTTATCAACCTTACCGAATTTTTAATAGCCGGGGTCACAGCGGCGATGCTCGGATCAGTTGCGTCGCCTGTCACGATCCGCACGACAAGCTGGCCGAGGGCGCGGCCTCTTACGACTCAAAATGTTTGGCTTGTCATCTCACGACTCGGGATCAAGCAAAGACTGCTACTCGCTCGGCTGCTGCATGTCCGGTGAGCAAGCAAGACTGCACCACGTGTCACATGCCGAAGATCGAATTGCCCGGAGGCCACAGCAAGTTTACCGATCACTGGATCCGCATCGTCAAGCCTGGCGAGCCGATGCCGAATTGAAGATCAGCCACAGATTAACGCGGATGACACGGATTAGAACAAACAAGACAATCCGCCTGTTCCGTTGTTGTTTCGCTTCTGATCCGTGTCATCCGCGTTAATCTGCGGCTAAATTGTCCTTTCTGTTGCTACGGCTTGGCGGGAGCGGCTGATGGGCTAGCCATTGTCGTGACTCGCTTCTTCCATTCTGCCGGCGTCGTCGATCTGAGCTGCGGTAACTCAGCCGCCGCGATTACCAGTTTCCGCACGCTGGTGATCACGACAAACTCGAGTGCCCCGCTGGGTTTCGCTGCTTCGTCGAGCCTTGCCAACTGTACGTCACGCCACTCCGGCGTCGCCGGATCACCTGTCGTGAGCAGAGACATCGCTTCCAGGCCTGCTGCCGCAATCACCGAGAGGTTGTTTGCCAAAGGCCTGGCCTCTTGCAGCGCGGGTGATCGATCGATCATCGGTCCCAGGGCACGGCTGGCGGTTTGCCATTCAAGCAGCGTTCGTTCGAGGTCCGATCGATAGAGCGCAAAGCGCGGTGCATCGGAAAGGAAGCCATCGACACTGGCGCCGAACCGACGCGCGGCCTCGCTGTCAGGCCGCGCCGCGTCGACCAGGCCGGTCAGCGGACTCAGCATGGTCTGCGGCCGCATTCGATAGCGGTGATATTCTTTTACAGGTTCGAGGGTTGATGCCAGCGTGCGCAGTGGCCCAGTGTCCTCACCGGCCGCCAGGCGACGGAGCAGCATGCCATAGTTTTTTTCGTGAGTCAGGCCAAGCTCTTCCAGTTGGCGGCTGATCACCGCCAGGCGCCGGTACATATCATCAATGTCCGTCACGTTTCGCGGCGACCAAAGCCGCTCGGCAATTGCGGCCGTGCGCGGCCAGATGCGCGAGTCAATCGTTTCCGGGCTCACCCACTCGCCCCACATCGTGGCTTCGCCACCGAGAACATGCTTCGCTTCTTCAGAAGTTAGAGTTGTGTTCTGCGGAATTGGATCGGCGAGATAGTGTTGGGACGCGGGAAAGATCAGATCGATGTAATAGCCCGCCGATAGAATTCCGTTGTAGCCTTTCTTCGCGGCCTCTGCGAGCGAAGCCGGTCCCCGCCACGAATGAATGACCGCGTCCTTGGGCAGATCCGCGTGAAGTATCTCTTCCCAGCCAATCATTTTCTTGCCGTGCTTTTGCAAGATTTTCAAGAGGCGTTGGTTAAAGTAAGCCTGTAAGGCGTGATTGTCTTTGATGCCTTTTGCTTTCATGAAAGCCTGGATTTGCGGATTGCGGTCCCACTGCTTGCCCTCGTTCTCGTCGCCGCCAATGTGCATGTAGGCATCCGGAAAAAGCGCCGCCATCTCACCCAGAAAAGTGTCCAGAAACTTGTAGGTCTGTTCGCGCGTCGGATCGAGCGCCGGTTCAAAAATGCCTGCGCCTCGTTCAATCTTGAAAGGGCCGGGCGCGCTGCCCATCTCGGGATAACCAACCAACCAACTTGTGCTATGGCCGGGAATATCGAACTCGGGCATTACCCGAATGCCGCGGTCGCGAGCATAGGCAATGATCTCGCGCACCTGGTCCTGCGTGTAGAACAAACCATCAGAGCCGAGCAAATGGAGTTTGGGAAGCTTCTTGCTCTCGACGCGGAAACCCTGGTCCTCGGTCAGGTGCCAATGAAAGACATTCAACTTTACCGCCGCCATCGCGTCGAGATTCCGTTTGAGGACTTCCATCGGTTCAAAGTGGCGACCGACGTCGATGAGTAACCCGCGCCAGGCGAAACGCGGTTGGTCCTGGATCCTGATACCCGGGAGATAGTAGCCGTCCCGATCGCCCTGAAGGAGTTGCAGAAACGTTTCCAGACCCCGCAAAGCCCCCACTACCGTCGGTGCTGACAAGCGCGCCTGCTTGTCAGTAACTTCCAAGGTGTAGCTTTCGTTTTCGCTGAGAGAAGGAATAGTGTCGCCGGCTCGCTCGCATTGGATGACGAGGGTAGAGGTGCTTTCATCGGCGGCCGGCTCAGCCGAAAGAGTCAAAACCGTTCGCCCCGCAAGCCGCGTGAGCATGCGAGCAACGCCTCCGCGTAATCGATCGTCCGCGTAGTTCTTAATGGCCACGCTGAAGCTGCTCGTGATGGGCAAACGGCCAGCTTGCCTTTGCACCGACGCCGGTATAGGCATCAGGTTGAGTTGGCTCGTGGCGATCATTTGGCCAGCAGTTCCTTGCATTTGGCCAGCAGTTCCTTGTGCCGGTACCGGACGAGGCGCGTTAAAAGCAAAGGTTAAAATCAGCAGCAGCGTGGTGTATTTGACAGGCTTCATAGTTGGCAGTTTTCACTCTGGTTTGCTCAGACGCTTGAGTGGTTTCTGGTTGGTTCTATTGCATCAGGAATCGTGACATAATCGCGGCGCAGTTAGCGTCTGCATTGTAGCTGATTAATCCGGATCGTAACGATCAAAAACCGCCGCGAGAAAAATTTCTTCGATGAGCATGAATAGGGCCACGGGCTCTTACTGCCAGAGCCACTCGTTTATCACGAGGGCGATTATTGGCGCCGTCTTAGCCGCTCTTTTTGGGGCTATCCTCGGATTGCTTTTGGCCGCGGGTCCGGCGACGTATGCCGCCAATCCCGCGGTTTGGAGCCTGGTGTGGAGCGAGGAGTTCAACGGTCCCAATGGGTCGCCGGTTGATTCAAGCAAGTGGTCCTTTGATATTGGCGGGAACGGCTGGGGCAATAACGAGCTCGAGACCTATACGAGCCGCCCCGCCAATGCTGCACTCGAAGGCGGCAATCTGGTAATCACAACCCTGAAGGAAACGCTGGCGGGTCCTGATGGAATCACTCGCGACTACACTTCGGCCAGGCTGCTCACTAAAACAAAATTCACTCAGAAGTATGGACGGTTTGAGGCGCGCCTCAAGCTTCCGTATGGCCAGGGTCTCTGGCCCGCGTTTTGGTTGCTGGGCGACAACATCGATACGGCGCACTGGCCCAACTGCGGTGAGATCGACGTGATGGAAAATATCGGCAAGGAACCGTCGATCGTTCACGGCACTTTTCATGGCCCAGGCTATTCAGGCGGCGGCGGCATAACGGCAACCTACGCATTGCCCAACGGCCAGAAGTTCTCCGACGCCTTTCACACGTTCGCGGTTGAGTGGGAGCCGAACGTCATGCGTTTCTATGTCGACGGACTCTTGTACAAGACGCGCACGCCGGCGGACCTGCCGGCTGGTACGGCGTGGGTCTTCGATCATCCTTTCTTCATTATTTTAAACGTCGCGGTCGGCGGCGGCTTCCCGGGCAATCCCGATACGTCGACCGTTTTCCCGCAACGAATGTTGGTCGATTATGTGCGGGTCTATCAACGGGCTGTGTCCTCAAACATGCCGGTGCTGTTTACGGATGAAGGCACCGGGCGAGCGTTGGCTCTCGATTCAGTGACCTTCAAACGCGATCCCTTTCCCGTCAGGACCTCTGATAATTTCAGTCAGGACCAAACGACGAGACTGATGCTTCTGTCTGCTAACCTGGACCTGCAGCCTGGAGATGGCCCATCGACCGTGACAGCGCAGGCCGATGATGGGAAAGGTCATACAATCCCGCTGGTTGTCGAATGGGTAGGCCGGCTGCCGAACTTTGACTGGATCACTGTCGTGATTGCCAGGTTGCCGCCCGAGTTGTTGAATGCCAATCAGGCGCTGGTTAATGTGACCGCGCGTGGTCAATCCAGTGATCAGGTTTCGATTTCGTTATCGCCTTGATGCCAAGGCGGATCGCAAGATGACAAGCAGGAGGAGATGCTCATGAGTTACCGAGTCCTTAGTTGCACAAATCTCGCGGGGCTTTTCGTTGCCGCAAGTTTCTCGCTTTGCCTGGCGGGCACAACGCTGGCCCAGGGGAAACCTGGCGGCGTCGGGCCGCCGCCTAACAATAATCCTAATGTTGGCGATCGTATTCGGCAGATTGACGAAGGGAGACTGCGCGGCGCAGAAACGAACGTGAGCCTGGAGGAGGAGAACCAAAAGCGTCTCCAGGCTGCGATTGTAAACATGAAGGATGATTACAAGCGCATTCAAGTGCTGCGTAATGACATCGCCCGCAACCTCATCGCGCGGAAACCGCTCGAATACAAATTGGTGGCCGAACAGACTGCTGAAATCAATAAACGAGCCAGCCGGCTGAATATTTACATGCAAGCCCGCGTCCCGGAGGAACAGAAAATAGTTGCCGCCGATGAATTAAAGAACGAAGAGATGGTCGGCGCCCTGGTGAAGCTGTGCAAGTTGATAGATAGCTTCACCGAAAACCCGGCGCTGAAGAATGCGGCCACCGTAGACTCAAAGGATGTTGCCAGGTCGAAGGAAGACAAGGCCAACGCCGATCGCGACCTGATCGCGATCATCAAACTGAGCGGCGGCATTCAGAAGAAGTCGGCGAGCTTAGGTGGGTCCCAATAAGAATCGTGCCGGCTCCGCATTGGCACGTTCAGTCGCTGCTCAAGGCACAATTATGAACCATGCCTCCTGCCTCAGCACTTTCTGTTGCGAGATATCTCGGCTTTCGATCACGGCTGAGTATTTGCCCGGGGCCAAACCCGCAAGTTTTATATATTTGGCAAACGTCAAAGAGGGCACAGGTTCTGTCGACGTTTCGGTAAGCTGATAATCCATCGGCCGCCTCACCGGCTTCCCGTCTTTCGTAAGCGTCACCGTGACTCTCACCAAAGGCTTGCCCGTCTCGCGCGCTATGGCGGCGTCATAGAGCTTGAAGAAAATGATCAAATTATCGGTCGAGTGAAATTCGCGGCTGGGCGAAGGCCGAATCTGCACCTTTCCTTCGCTCAGCACATCGCCGCTCGCCGCCGCCGGCTTGAGCGGCTCCGCGTGACGACTTAGAACTGCTTCCGTGGTAGAGAAGTCGGAACCAGCAGCCGGCAAGACCAGTTTCTGGCGTTTCGCGGCCGATTTTCCTGATGTCCGATCCACGACAATCAAGTCGACCGTATAGTCACCGGCTGCCAAATGAATGTCCTGCCGGTAAAAGATCTTGTCACTCAAGATCGATTCGTATTGCTGAGGAGTCAAGGCGATGTCGAAGAACCCGCCCAGGCGCGAAAGGACCTTGTCTTCACCTTCCGCTCGGACCACGGCCAGCACCTCGAGTTGCAAACGCTGCTGATCTCCCTTGCGGGCAAACTGCACCGCGGCCGGAGGTATTTCGAACGAGACGGGCACCGTGTAGTAGCCTTCGCCGGATCTGAAAGAGTCTAACTCCAACGACAATGGCAAGGTCGGATGGGCTGAGATGGTTGCAAAGCTCGCCAGTAACTTGTTATCGGCCGGAGAGAAGGGAATGATCTGGCTCGGTGGAATCGCGTAATACCCGGGACGGGCCAAGACGTTGGTATCAGGGCGTCGCACCTCGATCTTCACTTTTCGAAAACCGCCGTCAAAGTTATGGTCCGTACTGCGATACGCCAGGGTGTAGCGCGAACGGATCTCCGCATCGATGCGCTCCAGGCCGCCGGCGATGTCATTGGTGTTTTTCAAGAAGCGTCCGCCGGTGTCCTCTGAGACTCGATATAAGAGGTCTTGTTGTCGATCCAGACCTTCCTGTCGAGCTATATCAAAAATGCTTTCACCGGCTCCGGCCCTTCGCCGATGTTCAGGGTCAATGGCCCCTGAGATTCCCCCCAGCGGAGAGGAAGCTACCAGCGCCCCTGACGTGGGGGTACCACCGGTCAGGCCGCTCGAATCGATAATATAGATGGTTACATTCGCGCGATTGGCGATGTCGATCGTGCTCTGCACCTGCCAATCCAGTGCTTCAGTAGCGACAAATCCTTGCGAGAACATTACCAGCGTCTTCTTGCCCGGTATCGAGCGGAGGCCCTCGGAGATTGCCGCCAACGCGGCCAGAACGGGTCGCGTTTGTTGTGCGCTGAGCGCCGATCGGAGTTGAATATATTCTTCAAGCATCCGTTGCGCGACCAGGGCTTCGGCGGCCGCTGATCCCGCCGCCCCGCCCGCCGGCGTAGCGGCGATCGGCCCACTCGGCCCTCCCGCTACTCGATCCCGAAGTGAACTGATATTTTCAGCAATGCTTCGCGCCTCGGAAGTCTTTGAACCAGTCGAGCTGTCATACGCATTCTCAACCGCCGCAATGAGTCTCGCTTTGCCGTGAGTGAAGGGTTGGAGCAATTGCAACCCCCCGGAGATAGAGAAAAGTGCAACCGAATCGCTATCCGATATACGCTCGCGAATATATTTGACGATGCCTTCGCGCACGTGTTTTAGATTCGCTACCTCAGTGGATTGACCGTCCAGCACGAGGGCAATGATGTTTCGCGGCAGGCCGTTTGGCGCGCGTGGCCCTGGTTCGGGGGAAACGGTTGCGTTTGTGGGTTGAAGGGTTTCATTGCCGCTGTTGAGAGTCGAGTCGAAGAACTCGATCTTCTGCGGCACGCCGTTTTCAGAAACCGTAAAGTCTTCCGGTTTGAGATCGGTAATGGGCCTGCCCTTCTTGTCTTTGACGATCACGTCCAGGCTTACGAGGTTCGAAGTAACCTTGATTACGTCGTCGTCATTAGCACTTTTCTTTGGCTCTTTTTTGTCTTGCGATGGGGCGGGCAGTACCAGGAGACAAAGCACTACAGTAACCAGCAGGGATTGACGGATTTTCATCTATTTTTCCACTGAAAATGAAACTCAGGTTGAGTCGCACGAAGTCTATCGCATCAGGGACCAAATAAAAAGTTTGCCTCGGAGTTGATTATGCGCTATTAAAGCTGGCTGAAAGAGTTCGCCTGCGAGACAGCGTCTTCCTGTGTGTTCGAATGATCTCAAGCGAATTGTTTTGCGCCCGCGACGTGGTTCAATTCGTAGCGGCGGACTGTTCCAACAAAGTCGTTGGAGGAGGCCATTTATGAACAAGAATAAACTGGGACTTCTTAAGCACGGGATTGCTTTGCTGATTGGCGCATTGGTACTTTGCGGTGCTTCACCGGCGTTTTCGCAATCGTTCAGCAGTCAGGACCGTGACCGGGGAGTAACGATGCTGAAGATAATCAAAGAGGATATTAGCAAGCATTATTACGATCCCACGTTTCATGGAATCGACCTCGACGCGCGCTTCAAATTGGCCGAGAGCAGAATCAATCTGACGAAGTCGAATGCCGAAATCTTCGGCGTCATCGCGCAGGTCTTGCTTGACTTCAATGACTCGCATACGGCCTTCATCCCTCCTCAAAGGCAATCCGTGATTGAGTATGGTTGGCTCATGCAAATGTTTGGCGACAACGGCTACATCACAGAGGTCAAACCTAACAGCGATGCCGAGGGGCAGGGGCTGAAATCCGGCGACCAGGTTCTCTCAATCGACGGCATCCGTCCGACCAGGGCAAACACCTGGATCTTTTATTATCTCTACCATCGCCTTGCGCCGCGGCCCCTTGTCAAACTGGTCGTGCAAAGTCCTGGCGGGCCGACCCGGCCATTGGAAATCAAGGCTACGGTCCAGTTGAGTAAACGGACAATTGATCTCACGGATACGATAGATCTCAATAAGTATGAGAGAGAGGAAGACGACGACGAATTGATGAACGCCCACCGTTACAGCACCTTCGGCGACGACCTGATAATTTGGAAGATGCCACAGTTCAACCTTACCAGGGACGAGGTGGACGTCCAGATCGATAGGGTTAAAAAACACCGAGCACTGATACTTGACCTCAGAGGAAACCTCGGCGGCGCGGAAGAGACCCTGCTTCGACTGATTGGAAATCTTTGCGACCACGACGTGACAGTGGGGGAATTGAAGCGGCGCAAAGAAACCAAACCTATGATCGCCAAGACCAGGGGCGACGGTGGATTCAAGGGGAAACTCGTGGTGCTGGTCGATAGTGAGTCAGCTTCTGCCTCCGAGGTCCTCGCGCGCGTAGTGCAACTGGAAAAGCGTGGCGTGGTGCTCGGAGATCGTACGTCGGGAAAAGTTATGAGGAGCCGTGTTTACCCCCATCAGATGGGGTTAGACACAGTCATTGTGTACGGAGCGAGTGTTACAGATGCCGACATCATCATGTCGGATGGCGCCAGTTTGGAAGGAGCAGGAGTGACGCCGAATCTGGTGCTTTTACCCAGCGCCAGAAATCTACGTGACCATGAGGATCCGGTTCTTGCCGGCGCCGCCTCGCTGCTGGACGTGAAACTGGACGCCGGCCAAGCCGGTAAACTCTTCCCGTTTAAGTGGCGAGTATTAAACCACTAGTGGTCTAAAGCGAAACGAGATGTCATTTCAATTCGAACCTCTCCTTCAATCCTGCGATCGTCACCTCGAACTCGCCCGGCTCAACGACGCGTTTGTTGTTCGCGTCGATAAACGAAAGGTCATCAGGCCGCAGCTTGAAGGTCAAGGTCCGCGTCTGACCCGGATCAAGATAGACCTTGGCAAAACGTTTCAGTCTTATTCCGGGGGGCGATAAAGAAGCTACGAGGTCACTGAGATAGAGCTGGACGACTTCCTTGCCCGCCCGCTTGCCGCTGTTCTTGACCGTGACGCTCACCGAAACATCCTCGTTGCCGGCGATCGTCTTCTTGTTCAGCCGCAGCTCGCTGTACGCAAAGGTGGTATAGCTCAACCCGCTGCCGAATTCGAACTGAGGCGTGAAGCCGGCGTTGTCGAAACCCTCGGTCTCGAAAGCTTTGTGATCGTAGGTGAGCAGGCCGTTCGGCGTGCGCGGGTACGTGAAGGGAAGTTTTCCCGATGGATTGAAATCGCCGAACAGAACGTCGGCGATCGCCTGCCCACCCTCGTTGCCCGGGTTGTAAGCCATCAAAACCGCGCCGGCTTTATCCACAATGCGGTTGATGATTCTGGGGCGGCCTTCGACCAGCACGAGGACCACGGGTTTGCCCGTTGCTTCGATCGCTTCGGCAAGCTTGAGTTGCGGTTCGCCCAACGTCAAATCCGGGATGTTGCCAGGTGTTTCGGTGTAGGAACCTTCGCCCACACAAAGCACCACCACATCGGCGTCTTTCGCGGCGCGCACAGCGGCGGGTATGTCGACTTCACTTTCGATATTCGTCGGGGTTCCGTTTGATGGCGAGCCCGCGCGGCGCGTGATCTGTGTGCCGGGAACATAAGTAACGTTTGCCGCGCCGGCTTTGGCTTCGATCGCGCGCCGGATGGTCAGCCGGTCCCTGGGATAGAGTGATTCTTCCGACCCTTGCCAGACGTAACTCCAACCGTTATTGAGCGAGAGTAGCGAGTCAGCAGTCGGACCCGTAACCAGCACCTTACGATTTTTTGCCAGCGGCAAGAGATCGTTGGTGTTCTTTAAGAGCGTCATCGATTCGCTAGCCGCTTGCAGACTGGCTTGTCGCGATTCCGGAAGTCCAATCTTTGACTTGAGCGCCGCATTGGGATTTGGGTGCTCAAAGAGTCCGAGCTCGTACTTCACTCTCAGTATGCGGCGCACGGCTTCATCAATTCGCGACTGGGGCACCGCGCCTTCCTTAGCCAACGCGATCAGATTGTCGGCGAAGCTGTAATCGAGCGGCACCATGCTCATGTCGATGCCGGCCATCACGGCCATCCGGGTGGCTTCCTTCTCAGTCGCCGCGACGTGCCAAACCGTGACCAGCTTCTTGATGTCTTCCCAATCAGAGACAACAAATCCCTT
>JAWVEM010000073.1:0-20335 GCA_033856735.1 Blastocatellia bacterium | reverse complement strand
ACTTGAGTAATCAGGCTCTTATCCGCGGCCACGGGAGGAATGTGCCCGTTAGGTTGCTCGATCAGCCGAATACGTTTTTTCTTGGCGAGCGGCTGCACGGTGTTGAGTACTTCGCGTACGACTTCGTCCAGGCGCAAAGCGATCTTCGTGACTTCCTTCTTGTCGGCGCGTTCAAGTTGAGTTACGGAGAGAAATGTATCGATCATGCGCGACATGCGCTGGGATTCGTTGGTGATAATCTGTAGAAATTCGCGTGCTTCTTCGGGAATCTTTTCGTCGATCACCAACAGCTCGGCGAAACCGTTAATGCTAGTCAGCGGAGTCCTCAGTTCGTGTGACATCAGCGAAATCATGTCGCTCTTCAACTGCTCGAACTCTTTCATTTGAGTCACGTCGCGGACTCTGATGGCAAAGCATAGCGGACTCGCGCCGGCGCCATCCCCATTTGCGTCGTCACCGTTGCGGTCGGTAGCCAGCGCAATTCGCAACTCCAGAGTTTGGTGGCGATCGGAAAACTTTAACTCGCGTTCGTAAGGCTCGCCTGACTGCAAGACGCGCCGGACCGCGATCGAAGGTTCGTCAAAGACTCCGGAGCGAAACCGATCCAGCAGTCCGAACAGATCAGTCCTGAGCGCTTCGGACTTGTCCATCCGCGCCGCCCGGAGCATCGCCGGATTGACAAAGCCCAGCGTTCCGTCCAGATAGGCGATCGCATGGCCGTCCGAAGCTTCCGCCAGAACATGCGCGCCAAAGCGGTTCTCGGTAAGGACGCCGCTGATAACATCAAACGCATGCAGGCGGTGACTGGACGTTCGCGCCGAAACAAACGCCGGCAAGGGGCCGTTCAGTTTTCTCTTGCGGGCTTCTTCGCGCTGAAGATTGCGTGCAACCTGGCCACCGACAGCAGTCAGCAGTCGCCGATCGCTTTGATCAAAGCTTTCTCTTAGACGCAAGAGCAAAGCTCCCACGGTGCGGCCTTCGTGGCGTAAAGGAATGGCCACGCTTTCAAGAGAATCGATCTCACCGGCGGGCGCCAGGACCATCTCGTTGGTACCGACAGCCTGATCGCAAAGTTGAATTAAGCGCCGCCAGACCGTATTGCGACCAGGCTCCAGCGCCCCACTGGCACTTGCGCGCAGTCGTGCGCCCGGCACCAGGGCGCCGAGAGCATCGAGTTCGAAGACGGCTGCCTCCTCCAGCGGAAGAATAGTTTGCAGCAGCTTGAGGCCGCTGGTCAGGCGACTCTGTGCGAGGCTTGCTTCATGCGTGTCCGTCCTGGCGGAGGTATCGTGGACGCGTTCCGTAAGCAACGTATCGATTAACCAAAGTCGATGAAGTTGCACCAGAAAAACTGCGGTCGTCGCGCCCAGCGCCATGGGCGCGAACAGGATATCGATCTTCAGGTAGAGCGACGCGATCAAGCTCGCGACCGCAGCCGCCAAAAAACCCAGGCCGAGAATCAGGAACGAGCGCCGCGCACCGGCGCGACTAACAAAAAATCCCGCGCTTGTGCTGACGGCCACGATCAGGAGCAGGCCCAGCCACGTCTGGGGAGACTGGAGCGGTACTTCGCCGCGGGCCACGTTCACCACAAAGGCTGTCTGCAGCGAATCGATTAATCCTGCGCGCCAGATCGCACACGTAATACCCCCGGCCAGAAAAGCCAGGCCAAGTGACGAAAACAGCGATCTCCATGAAAATGTTTTCAAAGCTTTTTAGAGAACTCGAGTGGCGAGTGGTTCGTGCTGGATGCCCTGATGGGAAGCGAGGCGCTAGGTGCCAACGTCATTATACACAGACGCGCACCGTTATGCGCAAGAATTAAACCGGGAAGGAGGAGGCCCCACTACGCGCGTTTCGAACGAAATCAGTTGAATCTTTGAGTATTGTGGCGAGTCAGGGGTCTAGGCGGGCAAGGAAACAATCGCGCTCTCAAGGGCTGACTGTTCATTCTCGGCCACGGTGCGCAAGTCCA
The DNA here is from genome assembly GCA_033856735.1 of Blastocatellia bacterium. Taxonomy (GTDB): domain Bacteria; phylum Acidobacteriota; class Blastocatellia; order Pyrinomonadales; family Pyrinomonadaceae; genus UBA11740. The sequence goes on along the minus strand of JAWVEM010000073.1, from coordinate 18,360 downwards.
GGAGCACTCGGTCATCGACGATTCGAGCAATCACGGGCGGTGCGGCACCGCGTAGCGCAGCCTCGATTTGATTTGGGGTCAACCGGCTGTGGGCGATTGAAATAAGCACGGTAGGAAGATGCGAGGTCGGACCCGCTCCTCCGCCCGCGGCGGATTCGCCGGCAATGCTATCCAGCTCAACTGTCTCAGCTATTCTGTTTCGCAAACGCCTGATCATTCTTTCGGCGCGCTTTTTGATTTCGAGCGCTGACAATGCGATGGAGTGGTGCGCGGGCACTTCCGTGGCAGAGACCTCACGAGCGTATGCATCCAGGGTGGCCTCGAGCGCGGCCAGTCGCAGCTTGTCGGCTCGCAAGGCGCGATAGAGCGGATGACGCCGCATGCGCTCGATGATGTCTGAGCGACCGACCAGGAGGCCCGCCTGTGGCCCGCCGAGAAGTTTGTCGCCACTGAATGAAACAACGTCGACGCCTGCTTCGATTGAGGTGCGAACCACTGGTTCGCCTTCGATTCCATATTCCTTGAGATCTAGCAGGGCGCCCGATCCGGCATCTTCGTAAAGCGGCAATCCGGTCTCGTGAGCGAGCGCGGCCAGCGCTTTGAGCGTCGGGGTACCGGTGAAACCAACAATGCGATAGTTCGACGCATGGACACGCATGATCAGACGGGTATTTTCAGAGATGGCTTTTGCATAGTCCGACAAACGGGTTCGGTTGGTAGTGCCAACTTCGATCATCTGCGTACCCGACTGGGCCATCACGTCGGGCACGCGAAAGTCGCCTCCAATTTCGACCAACTCTCCACGCGAGACAATCGTTTCGGCATTGCGCGCCAGCGTCGTCAGCACCAGGAGGGCGGCGGCTGCGCAGTTATTCACGACCAGCGCAGCCTCGGCCCCGGTCAAATCTGACAGCAGATCTTCCACCCGCGGCCCACGCCGTCCACGTTCACCGCTGAAGATGTCGTACTCCAAATTACAGTAACCGGCCGCTTCATTAGCGATGGCCAGCCGGGCCGCGTCGGACAAAGGCGCTCGTCCGAGGTTGGTGTGTAACACCACTCCCGTGGCGTTGATAACGTGTCGCAGGGCCCTCGAGTTTTCATCCAGATGCGCAGCGGCGAGTCGCTTTTCGGCTTCCTGCAGCAGACCCGCTCGCGATCCATTCTGCCCGGAATCAGTGGGTCCATCAGCCTTGCCCGCGAGAATTTCACGACGCAGGTCGTCGGCAATACGGCGGGCGAGGGAGCTTAGACGCCTCGCCCCTATCTGCTGTTTGATCGACTGGGCTGTCTCGGTCCGCAATAGTAAATCTACGGACGGCAAGGCTCTCAGCGAAGTTTTGCTCTGAGGTTTAGACATTCGAGGTTTCGGTTTCACTTTGGCAAGAGCGTGCAGAATATGCTGTTTCGCCCATCTGAAGCAATCGTGAAAACAATATTGACAGGCAGCGAACCGACCCCCTACACTGAGATCAATGGTGGCGACCCTGCTTGCGCCGCCCGATGGGAGTTCCGCCTTGTCCGTAAAAGATAACAAGTTAGCCAGGCTCGCCAGAGAGCGCCGCGATAAGAACAAGGCGCTTGGTTCCTATGAAGAACCAACTATTGAGGATCGTCTAACGCGCCTTGAAGAAGAAATCCGCCGTCTGAAAATTGAGTTCGACGTCTACTTTAACGGCGGGACAAAGCGTCCGCCGTATGACACGCGCATGCGGGTCGAATCGCATCTGAAGCGATTGGGGGACGATCGCACGCTCAATTTCGCGCAGCGCTATCACTACAACTCGCTGGCCACCCGGTATGCCTCGTTTCGCGAATTATGGCGCCGCATGTTGCAGGGAAGGGAAGAAGGACGTGATGTGGGAGCGGCGGCGCGGGCTTCCGGTCGAGAGAGCGCGGGGCCATTCACTCGTTCCGAGTTTTCCTGCACCGACGTGCGTCATGACGTCCGCACCGTGAAGGGCGTTTACGATGCACTGATCGAGGCGAAACGAAGTTGCGGTGAAGTTACCAGCGACCTATCGTTTTCCCGGTTCCATCGCCTCATCATGGAACGGACCGAAAACTTGAAGTCACAGATTGGATCGGATCGCGTAATTTTTTCCGTCGATGTGGAAGGCGGCCACGTTAGTTTCAAAGCGAAAGCGGATAAGTAAGTAGCAAACACCAGGGTAATACAAAAGAACAAAGGCGATCTCGTTACCGAGATCGCCTTTTCCTTTTCGCGCCTTCCGGGCTCACGACCGGAAGCGGTCAGTGGCTTTGCTTGGTAGCAAGCCGGGGAGACCTACGCCTTTGTCACTTTTTCGGCCTGAGGTCCTTTCGGGCCTTGCGTCACTTCAAACTCGACTTCCTGACCCTCTTCGAGGGTTTTGAAGCCGTCACCTTGAATGGCGCTATAGTGAACGAAGATGTCCGAAGAGCCGGGCTGTTCAATAAAGCCATAACCCTTCGAGTTGTTAAACCACTTGACCTTACCTGTTATTCTAGACATACAAACGAATCCTCCTAACGATTCGGCAAAACGGGCTGAAGTAACACGACTGAAGGGACATGTTACTTCTCCTACAGGTTAATGCTGTGAGCCGGACGCGCTTACTAGTTGGGGCGCTATACGGAAACACACAACGAACAACGCACACGCGACCCCCCGCCGGGGCGAGCGATCATCGTGCACATACTTCCTAGCAAAAAGCTGAACTTCATTTGTCTTTTTGCGCTTGCAAATCGAAATGCAAAGGCGGGTGTAAAGCCAACCCCGGCACTGATCGAAACGTCGGCGAATCCTAAACGATGGGGTTTTAGCCTGTCAACTAAAAAAAGGACAGAGGCGCCATGACTCGACCTCCCCAAAACTGTAAGTTTTAGCCGAGTTACTCGATTTTCTTGATGCTGGAGACGAATTTTACGAATTCGTCAGCATGCTTTTCCGCGACTCCGGGAGCGGCAAAGGTCAGAATAATAATTACCTTTTTGGCGGCGAGCACGTCAACACTCCACTCGATGGTAGTGCCGTTGACGTCGCCGGTTCCGCCTTCACTGAAGTGCGGCATCCCATTATGAGTATCTGAGGTTCCCTTGTCCGTGGTCTTGATGTTCTTGATTGTCCTACCCAGCTCTTTGTCCAGGTCCTTTACCGCGGCGTCGAAGCTGTCCTCATCCGGCACCCAAAAAACCATCTGCACGCTGTCGTCAGCGGTCGAGACAGTTATCACTTCACCATCCGGCTTTGCCTTCCAGCCTTTGGGGAGTTCGAACTGCACCCCACCTTCCTTGTGAGTGAATAATCGGTTCTCCTGGATAATTGGTGCGAGCGATCTGGTAATGGGCTTCGCCGATACGACACCAGCAAGGATTGAACTCCCCAGCGTCAGGCACAGAATGATTGTTAGTTTCTTCACGGTTAGATCCTCCAGTTGTAATTAGCTGCTTTGATTATTTTCCGGCATCACGCCGCTCGACGCAGCGTGGCCGGAGCGTTCTTGATGTCGAGTTCTTTCAGAATATATCCGGCGCCGCCGAATTTGTCGGCAATGAACAGCACGTAGCGAATGTCGACGGAGATCGCGCGGCCTTTCGCATCGTTGTAAAAGAAGTCGTTGCCGAGTCCTTCATAGTTGCCGTCAAAAATGATGCCCACCTGTTCGCCGCGCCCATTCATGATCGGCGAGCCCGAATTGCCGCCAATGATGTCGGTGGTCGAAAGAAAGTCGACCGGCACGTTTTGTCCGTCCGGCGTAGCGTACGGACCAAAGTCGTGAGCGCGATAAAGCTGCTTGAGCTTTTCCGGCGCGTCGAAAGGCTCACGACCGATATCCTTTTCGATTACTCCGGACAGATTTGTGAACGCCTGATAAGTCGCCGCGTCGTGTGGAATATAGCCCCTGACATCGCCGAAGGTAAAACGCAAAGTGCGGTTGGCGTCGGGGTAGGGAAGGCCGCCGCGCATCTCGCTCATGCCGCGAACCAGCAACGGCCGAAGCCGACCTACAAGAGCATTGAACGCGCGCGTGCGGGTAGCCACCTGGCCATTAAGGGCGCGCATTTCGGCCGCGAAATCAATCACGGGCTCGTTCAACTGCCGCAGTTGCGCCGTGGTCATATCGAATAACTTGGAAACCGATTCCGGGGTGCTTAGGTTCTTGCTTTCGGTTACGGCGCGGGCGAATTCCTCCTCGGCGCGGACCCGGGCGTCTCCTTTGAGATTGCCAAAGCGCTTCTCAATCGGCTCGATCTTCTGATCGGCAGGCAGCTCGGCCGCTTTGCGTAATAGGAACGCGAGCATCTCGCGCTCAAAGCCGGGAAGGCGCTCCGCGAATATCTCCGCGAGGGCAGATCGCTCACGCATGACTACCATTTCCAAATTTGGGTTTCTTTCAGCCTGGGGCTTTTCCTTGTCGGCAACCGCGGAGCTAATTAATCCGGCGACCACGAAGAAATCACCGAGTTCGGCAATTTGCTGAATGACAATGTCTCGCGGCTGCGTCTTTTGCAATTCGTCGTAGGCTTTTTGCAACGCCGGCAAGACGTCCGCATACGCTTTCTGCCGGTCAGGACTCTGATTGATCCAACCGGTGAAGGCGGCTTCGTCCTTGCGTTTCTGATCGACGATTCCGAAGCGATGCATCGCGACGACGGAACCTTCGAAATCCTTTACGGTGTTGGCGATGTCGAAGATTTTGCTCTGCAGCTTAATCTGAAGATCGCGGTCGTTCTTACCCACGCCCTGAAGAACTTCGATCTGCCGGTTGAAGAGGTCGATCAGGAACGGCATGAACACGTCCTGGTTGTAGGCGATCGAATAGCTCTCGCGATAACGCCGCGTCGAGCCTGGATATCCCATGACCATCACAAAGTCATTTTCTTTCACACCGCCCATGGAGAGCGAAAGGAACTTCTTCGGTTTGTATGGGACATTGCTCGCCGAATAGTCTGCCGGCTTGCCGTCGGCGCCGGCGTAAACGCGCATAAATGTGAAGTCGCCGCAATGTCGCGGCCATTCAAAATTGTCGGGATCGCCTCCAAAGAAACCAATGTTTTTAGGCGGCGCATAGACAATGCGCACATCGCGAAGCTCAAGATAAGAAAACAGGTAGTACGATAAGCCTTCGTTCAAAGGCTGCACGTGCGCGGTGATGCCGGCTTCAGGTTTAGTGCCGGCAGTTTCAATCGAGCTTATCTTGCCGGCAATCGCCTCATTTCGTTGCGACTGCGACATCGTGTCGGTAACGCCGTTCAAAACGTCCGCGGTCACGTCCTTCAATTCCTGAGTGATTTGTACCGTGTAACCCTTCGCCGGTAATTCCTCGCTATGGTTTTTCGCCAAATAGCCGTTCGAAGCGTAATCCTTCGACTGATCAGAAGCGGACACCAGGGCATCGAACGCTACGTGATGGTTCGTGAGGAGCAATCCTTCGGGCGAGACGAATTCGCCGGTGCCGCCGTCAACGATCACAACGGCGTCTTTAATACTCGGGCCATTCGGATTGAAAATATCAGTAATCGGAATCTTCAATCCGCGTTGCTGTAACTTTTTCAGAGGAAGCTGGCCGATCTTATCGGGCATGAACATGCCCTCGTCACCCAGTACTGAGACAGGAACTAGACTGATAGAGAGTAGTAGTAAAAGCCACAGCGCGGTCGCGCGCGAGTACTTCGGAGTCATTGAGTTCTTCCTTTATGAACTAATTTTGAAGCAGTTGAAGGGATAGTATCAGAGGCATTGTGAAAAGCGGAAAATATTAGCGGCGGATTTGGCAGGGTATTCGGAGTACCGACTCTAGTAGGGTCCTTTCGGTGAGAAGGACCCTACTAAAGTTTGTACTCAAGACTTTGTCTACTGCTTTTCGGCCCCCGGAAGATACGGTCGCGGGTCGACTGGTTGATTGTTAATGCGGACTTCGTAATGCAGGTGCGGACCGGTTGAGCGTCCGGTCGAGCCAACCAATCCGATAGTTTGCCCGCGCGTCACGGTCTGGCCGACGCTCACATCGATCTCTGACAAGTGGCCATAGCGCGTGGATAATCCGGCCCCATGATCGACATACACGACGTTTCCGTAACCTCTCTGCCAGCCGGCGATGGTCACTCTCCCACTAGCGGCTACCTCAACCGGCGTTCCTCTGGCCGCATCGATGTCCTGTCCTTCATGGAATTCAAAGCCACGTCCGCCGAATGGATTCCGTCGGCCGCCCACTCCGCTCTCGAGCTTGCCCATCACGGGCCAGATGGATGGGGTCATGCCGTGCTGTCGCAGGAACGCTTCATACATGCGCATGTCGCGCTCGAGTCTGGCGGTTTTTGATTCCAACGCTGCCAGTGCGGCGGCGCTGTCAACCGGGCGTGCTGGTCCGCCCTGGCCATGTGCTGTCGGATCTTCGCGCTGAACTCCCGGCACCTCGGCCGCCAGCTTACGCGAAGTATCTTCCACGGCGTCCACACGATTGTTCAGGTTTTGCAGCTCTTGTCGCTGCTGTTCGTTTTCGGCGCGCAGGCGCTGGTTTTCGTGCTCGATGCGCAAATGCGTTGCCTGCTGGGTCAGCCCATAGAATCCGTAGGCCAGACCGCACATAAGCGCGAACAGGCCCAGGGCAGACGCTTTCAGCCAGCGTTTGTGGACGCAGATGCGACGGATATGGGCTCTGGAACGGGAAGTACGGGCGACGATAAAAGCGTAGAAACGGTCGTCTCGGGTCATCAATTCTGCTCCTGTCGATCAGGCCAAGCGCTTGTAAATCAGGCCGCGTGGCGACCGCGAAAGTAACAGTTGCCAACGACGGCGACTGATAGAACGTAAATTGGGAGGTCTTAAAAAAGAGCCTGCCGGAAGATCTAAAGAACCCTGCTTGAAGATTAGCAGCGGAGTGCAAAGCCGAATCGCCGGGAACTGCTTAGAAATTCAGCGCTAGCTATCCTGGATGCTGCTTGAGCGCGACACCCTATCACACGAGGCAGGAGAAGGCAAACGCGTAAAAGACACGTTGGCGTAACTGTTAGAATAGAATTATTTGTTGATTGGCTGAGGGTCAGGAGTGGGAGATTACCACGCTTGATTAGGTCCCCTCAGCGTCGCGTCTACGTCTCGATCGGTCGCGGAGAATTACCACAACGATCATTACCATCATCAATACAAACGCTACAACAACGGCGAATTTGATCGCTATCAGGAGGAAGCCGACAAGGAGTATTAACTGTTTGAGGAGAGCTACGATCAGGAGAATAAGTGCGAAGACCGCGCCGCCACGTCCGAATGCTGCCAAGATTGCCATGGATTAATACTACCCTTCTGCGCTACTACTTAAATCTTGCTGAGCCAAGCTGGCGCGGATTCACGTGGGTTTGAAAATCATCGCCGCCGAGCCTTCCCGATCTGGCGGGCCAGTTTGCCACCACGGAAGGCGGCGGATTGTTCGTGTCGAAACCGCGAAGCTCTTCCCGCCGGCGGCGGCGCTTCAAATAATCGAACAACATGTACGCTCCGAGGATGACCAGGGCCACGGGCAAAGTGCGCCGCACCGGAAACTGCACGCCGAGTAGAGTGTGCGCTAAAAAGATCAAGCCAAGTGCGACCAGCGTCACGCCCCACGCGACAGGATTGCCATAAAGTTGACGGGTAATCGCATCTTCTTCAGCGTCAGGCGCCAGGCCCGCGCGCATCAGTTGCGCCGTGCGACAGGCATCGACAGCCGCGAATAACCAGGTGCCGGCTACTCCCAGCACGAAGAACGTCACGCCGTCCGTTACTACTGCCATCTGAAAAAAGCTGGCGAAGATCGCAAAGTGAACGATGGCTTTGGAGGTCTGCCCGTTGTAGGCAGCCCCGAGGCCGGGAACAAAAAATGAAAGGAACGTCGCGATGAACGGTGAAGTCTTGCGACGGATTACCTGCGAGTCAGTCGTGCGTGTCTGCTGGTAGCGCAACAGCTCGACACCGGCAACAATACAATCCTGGCAGAACGCAAAACCGCGGATGCGATGATCGCAGGCAGGGCAAAGCGGCCGCGCGCATTGATTGCATTGCACGGCTGCTGGATTCTTTGTGTGATAAGCGCAGTTCATCAGTTCTGTACGGTTCGACAATCTTAACGGAGCGGATCAGCGATAAACGACAAACTAAAATTCATCCGACAAACTCTCAACGATTGCCTTGATTTGAGTTTCCACCCTTCGGGTTGTTCTGCCCGCCGCCGTTCTTCGTGCCTTGCGCAGATCCGTCTTGGTTTGGTGTATTCTGATTTTTGTTCGCATCATTTCCTTTCACCGGGTCTTCCTTACCGCCCATCACATCGTTAACACTATCGGCGAATTGCTTCATTTCCTTCGGCAGCGCGGAACTCTTTGAGGCGTTGCCCGCGGCGCGTTCAGCCAACTGCAAACTGGCATGATAGATTCCGCCGACTGAGCCGTCCGTGGAAACGGTATTCGTCAAGACAAATACCGAGACCAACAGCATGGTCGCTACTGAAGCCAGTTGCGGCGAGACAATTGGATCAAGGGCGCCGCGCAACCATTCGACGAGGCGGGACGTCCATGGCGCGCGGATCTCTCGCGGTAAAACGTTGCCGATGGTGCTCTGCAGGATGCGCGCTTCGAGGCCGGCGGGAACTGTCAACTCGTCCTGCTTATACGTATAACAGGCGCCAATCGCGCGCACGACCGCGCCGGGAAGTTCGCTGCAATCGACGCAGAGAGCCGCGTGTCGCTCCCAGCGATGATAAAGTGGCGCCATCAAAAAACCATCGAGATAATCTGTCAGATGCTCTTCGAAATCCGAGCAAGTGATTGCCGTTTCCGGTATCGTCTTCAGCAGGATCCGCGCTTCCAAACCTGTACCCGCGAACGGGGCCTCTGACGCGGAACAAGCGAGCAGCGTGTTCTTCACCTCGCTGAGGAGATCATGACAAACAGGACAACGCATAGCATGCTCGGCAAACTCACGGTTTGCCTGAGCCTCGAGCGCCCCATCGAGGTAATCGGTCAGCCGGTCTTCAAATTCATTGCAAAGCATCTTGTTTGCTCTTCTCCAACTCCTGTGGAAAGACTTGCGCCGCCGCTATGCCTCCACTACTCGCATACGACGAAGAATCTTCGCAAGTTCAATACGGCCGCGGTTGATCCGGGACTTAACCGTTCCTTCGGGAATTTTCAGCAAGTCAACGATCTCCTGATAACTCAGTTCTTCAATGTCACGAAGAATAACGCAGGTGCGTAAATCCGGAGAAAGCTTGTCGATACCACCCTGAACCTGCACGCCCAACTCGCGGCGCTCCATTTCGCGCTGGACCGTCGCGCCGGCTGCGCGTAGATGGTACTGATGATCTTCGAGATCGTCCGCTGCTTCGTCCTGGGGAGCGCGCTGGCGTTTCCGGTAGTCGTCAATCACTAGATTGCGGGCCAGCCGCATCAGCCAGTTCTGCAAGTCGCCCTGCTTTGGATTGTATTGCGAAAGGGATCGATAGACTCGGATAAAAACTTCCTGGGTCAGGTCTTCAGCCGTATCCGCGCGGGAAGTGAAGCGATAGGCGAGATTGTAAATGCGACGGCTATACGTTTGGACAATCTCTTCCCATGCCGCGCCGTCACCCGCGCGACACCGTCGGACTAATTCAGCGCTTTCATTGGTAGCCAAGCTGTTGGCGGCTCCCACTTGTTGCGTCTCCGATTTATAAGCGTTCCGAAAGACCTTCAGGGCCAATCGCCTGGCCCGAGCGTCTTACGTCCGCCCGCGAAACAAAGTTCCGTTAGCCCCGACTCACCAGCGCCAGGCTTTTGAGGGTTCAGATCGAGATTCTTGCGCGCAACATTAAACTGCTGTAGGCTTGCTGAGTCACACCATATCTTGTGGTTGGGTTAGGTTTTTAGTCAAGCTTGTCCACGGGCGACGACACTCGGGTTGTCGATCGTCGCAAAGGTGCTAGGGCCGGGACGATCCCGCGCACAAACCAAAATTAATCGGACATTTCAAAACCTTTTGGGAAAGTATCGTAAGTATCTTGAGTTCGCCGGACTGCTGTTATTGGCAGTATTGATTATCTGGTGGTTTGGCCGCAGGCTCGACTGGCCACAGGTAAAGTTGGCGGTGCAGAAGTCAGATTGGCGGTTGATCGTTCTGGCGATCGTGTTCGTCTTGTTAGGCTATCTCTGGCGCGCTTTGCGCTGGCAGGCGTTCCTAGCACCCCTGACCAAGGCTAGCTTGCGCCAAGTCTGGATCGCGACCACGGTAGGGTTCGGAGCCGTGCTGGTTTTTGGGCGCATCGCTGAAGTTGTCAGGCCCGCGGTCCTGCCCATGCGAGACAAGCGTGTGCGTCCCGCCGCATCTTTCGTGACCATCATGGTCGAACGTTTGTATGACATGATGGCCGTGGTTTTGTTCTTTGCGGTAAATTTGCTTTGGTTCAGGGCGGCGCCTGGCACTGCCTCAGACTTCAACCGTGCGCGCATCGTCGGTTGGCTGCTGGTGCTCTTCCTGGGAGTCGGGATCGCCTTATTAATTTGGTTCAAGCGGCGTTTCCAGAGCGTCATTGGGTGGCTGGATCAGCGGATTAGCGGCCGCACGCGACTGCGGAGCAGGTTGAAACGAGCTTTACTCAGCACGCTCGAGCAGCTCGCGACAGCTTTAGGTGTCTTGTCTGACGCGCGTCAATTGGCGATTAGCATCGGCTGGACGCTGCTGCTTTGGTTTTCAGTGGCGGTGGGGAATCTGCTGGTCTTCCGCGCTTTCGGCCTGCCGTTTGGCTTGTCGCAAGTCCTGTTCGTGTTGGGTTGGTCGATGGTTGGCTCCGCAGTGCCGACACCGGGCGGCGCGGCCGGCGCGTTTCATGCAGCCACGGGTGCTGCCCTGATTCTGCTCGGCGTCGGGCGCGATCAGGCAGCGGCCGTCGCGATCATTTTGCATCTGGTTGATTTTGCACCCGCAGCGATGTTTGGTTTCTTCTACTTTCTCCGCGGTGATATCAATGTCGCTCGTCTCCGATCTCTGACTTCAACGAGTGCCGTCGAACACGCGGTGGAAGATGACAAGGTGGTGCTGGCAGAGAGTGTCTGAAAGCACAGCAGCTAGTCCCGAAAAGCGGAATGCGAGAGTGAGGATAAACCTATGAAATGCCCCTTTTGCGCCTTTCTCGAAGACAAAGTCGTTGATTCGCGCGAATCCCGCGAAGGCGACGCTATCCGGCGGCGCCGCGAATGCCTGAAATGCGAACGCCGCTTTACCTCCTACGAACGGATAGACCAAATCCCGTACATGGTGATCAAGAAAGACGGCCGTCGCGAAACTTTCGATCGCAATAAGGTCATGGCTGGAATTCTGCGCGCTTGTGAAAAACGGCCGGTGCCGCCCTCGAAGTTGGACAGCATGGTTAACGCCGTCGAAAAATATGTGCAGGAGTCGTCGGAGCGTGAACGGCCAACTAATAAGATAGGCGAACTAATCATGCGACGCTTAAAGGAGCTGGACAAAGTGGCCTATGTACGTTTCGCCTCGGTCTATCTCGAGTTCGAAGATGTTTCAGAGTTCATGAATGAACTGAAGACGCTGGTGCGCGCGCGTCAGGATAGGGCGTTGAGGGGGGCTAAGTAGATAATTGGACGGTGTCCCGGGTTCACGGGTTTAGAGTGCTAGCTTCAATTGGGTCGTTCCTGTCTTAATAAGAGCCCAACTGTCGAAACTCCGAACATTGTTACCACCGGCCCATGCGAAACTCACTTACGCTTTTCGGCCTCTTCGCAGTGACCGCGATGCTTGTTTGCTACGCGTTTGAGAAGCGCAGCCGATGGTTCGTTCTCGGGTTTGCGCTCGCCTGCATACTGGGATCCATTTATGGGTTTCTTCAGGGCGCGTGGCCATTCGGTCTGGTCGAATTTGTTTGGGCCCTGGTCGCCTGGCGCCGCTGGTGGAGTAGGGCTAGTTGAGAGAGGCAAATGGTCAAGAATGTAGGGCCGGCGGGTTTGGAACGGATCGAGTTGAAGCGCCTGACGGAACGCGTCGGGCGGCTCTTTTCCGTGTTGCAGGAGGCAGCGCAAGAGCAATTGCCGGTGATTGCCGGTGGATGGACGCCTCCGGTTGACGTTTGTGAGACAGCGAACGCGATCTCGATTCGCATCGAACTGCCGGGTGTCAGCGCCAGCCAAATCAAAATCGCGCTGAATAGCAACAAGCTGCGCGTTTACGGTGAAAAGAAGAAACGTAATCCCCGGCAGAAAATCGTTTCGCATCTCTGCTCTGAACGCAGCTATGGCCATTTCAATCGGGTAGTCCCCGTGCGCTGGACGATCAGTGTCAAGGATGCGACTGCAGAGTTGATAAATGGCATGCTGCTTATCAACTTGCCGAAAATAAAAGACCGCCGGGGATCGGAATTCAAAGTCCCGATCACTGAGGTCGAATAGAAATAGGGAACTTAAAGAGAGAAAGAATGGCAGACATCATTGACGACGGAATCTCCCCAGTGCTGGAACCGACGGAAGCCGAGCAGCAGCTACAGATCCCCGACGAATTGCCGCTCTTGCCGTTGCGCGACATCGTGATCTATCCGTTCATGATCGTGCCGCTGTTTGTCTCGCGAGAGAAATCAATCCGCGCCGTTGATGAAGCCCTCGGGCAGCACCGCATGATCCTGCTTACCTGTCAAAAGGATCTTGATAAAGAAGAGCCTCAGCAGGAGGACCTGTATGACGTCGGCACGGTGGCGGTGATCATGAGGATGCTGAAGTTGCCGGACGGGCGCATCCGCATTCTGGTTCAGGGAGTCTCACGCGCGAAGGTTGAGTCCGTGAACGCAACGGGCGATTGTCTGCACGCGCGACTGCAGGTGATGACGGAAGTCCTGGCGCCTGAGCGTTCGCTGGAAGTTGAAGCTCTGATGCGTAATGTGCGCGCGTCGATGGAAAAAGCGGCCAGTCTGGGCAAGAACATCTCGCCGGAAGTGATGGCGATCATTGCGAATCTGGACGACTCGGGCCGGCTAGCGGATCTTTCGGCTTCAAACCTGGAGTTGAAAGTGGAGGACGCTCAGTCCGTGCTCGATATTCCCGATACCACCGCGCGCCTCCGGCGGGTGAATGAGCTGCTCAACAAAGAAATCGAAGTGCTCACCGTCCAGCAGGAAATCAACACACAAGCGCGGGCCGACATCGATCGTTCTCAGCGAGAGTTCTATCTGCGCCAACAGATGAAGGCAATTCAGGGTGAGCTCGGCGAAGGCAACGAGTTGGCGGAAGAGATTCAGCAATTCCGCGACAAGATTGAAGCCGCCCAAATGCCCAAGCCGGCCGAAGAGGAAGCGCTGCGACAACTGAAGAAGCTCGAACGCATGCATCCTGACGCGGCTGAGACTGCAACTTTGCGCAATTGGATGGAGATCATTACCGATCTGCCCTGGTCAAAATCTTCCAAAGATAATTTGGACTTACATAAGGCCGAGCGAATTTTAAATGAGGACCACTACGGTCTTGAGAAGGTCAAAGAACGCATCCTGGAAGCGCTGGCGGTGCGCAAGTTGAAAGAGAAACCCAAGGGTCCGATTCTTTGTTTGGTTGGCCCGCCAGGCGTGGGGAAGACAAGTCTGGGCCGGTCGATAGCGCGGGCCCTGGGCCGTAAGTTCATGAGGCTGAGCCTGGGCGGGGTCCATGACGAAGCTGAAATCCGCGGGCACCGCCGCACCTATGTCGGCGCAATGCCCGGCCGCATTATGCAGAGCGTGCAGCAAGCGGGAACAAACAATCCTCTGATCATGCTCGATGAGATCGACAAAGTCGGCGCGGATTTTCGTGGCGATCCGTCGTCTGCTCTCCTGGAAGTTCTGGATCCGGAACAAAACAACAGCTTTCGTGATAACTATCTCGGCGTTACGTTCGATCTGTCGAACGTGATCTTCATGACGACCGCGAACATTCTGGACACGGTGCAGTCTGCGCTTCGAGATCGCATGGAGGTGATCAGGCTAGCCGGGTATACCGAAGAGGAAAAGCTCGAGATCGCTCGTCGCCACCTGTTGCCAAAGCAAATGGATGAAAACGGGGTCACGGCTCGCGACATGAATATCTCGCGCACGGCATTGACGGCGATGATTCAGCGTTATACGCATGAGGCCGGCCTGCGACAACTGGAACGCGAAATCGGTTCGATCTGCCGCAAGGTGGCGCGACGAATGGGCGAAGGCCACAAGGGCGCCGTGCGCGTTTCAGTAAACAACCTTCATGAGTTTCTGGGACCGCCCAAGATTATTCCTGAGGAAGTCCTGAAGAAAGATCAAATCGGGGTCGCGACAGGATTAGCATGGACGGCCGTCGGTGGTGACGTGCTGTTCGTGGAAGCTCTGCGCATGAAAGGGAAGGGAAATCTGGTTCTGACGGGACAGCTTGGCGAAGTAATGCGCGAGTCCGCACAAGCTGCTTACTCATACGCGAAGTCGCGCGCTCGAGAACTTCAGATCGACCCGGACGACTTCAGTAACTTTGACATGCACATACATATCCCCGAGGGTGCGATCCCGAAGGATGGACCTTCCGCCGGTATCACCCTGGCAACGGCGTTGGTCTCTGCCCTATCGTTGAGGCCTGTGCGCAAGGACGTGGCCATGACTGGTGAGATAACCCTGCGCGGTAATGTGCTTCCGGTGGGCGGCGTCAAAGAGAAAGTGCTGGCGGCTCGCCGGGCCCGGGTGACAAAAATAATTCTGCCGGCGCAAAACCGTCGGGACCTGGACGAAGTTCCCAAAGAACTCTTCAAGGATATTAGGTTCGTATTCGTGGATAATATGAAGCAGGTCTTTCGCGAGGCGCTGAAGGAGAAAGCGCCGCCCGTCGTGACGTCGGGACCACGCCCCGCTCGCTTGGCACAAGCAGCAAGTAGCCGCCGCGGCGTATGATGTCCGGCCTTTTTAGAGTGACCTGCCAAGAAAATAATCTGTTCGGATTTTGCGAGAGAGGCACGCGCGTCATACGCAAAACCATGAACTTCGGGCCGATTTTCGCAGGATAGTTCGTTTGACACCCCTAGGTTGGTGTGGTAATCTCGCGACTCGTGTGGCTGGTTTTGAGCCACAAAAAGCGGAACTTTTCCACGTTCCGTATTGTTTTAGTAGTGAATGCCGCAGCGCGACTCAGGTGGAAGTCGCAGTCGGGAATTCGCCCAAAGCATTATCAGAGGAGAACAACGATTGATGACCCGTAGCCCTCTTAGTTTGACTGCCAGCGCTTTTTTTGCCGCAGCAGCCCTTTTTACCCCAGCAATTATTCAAGCCCAAATTCCCGGCGGCTCTTCCGCTCGTGACATCCAGACCGAAGTCCAGAAGGCTGATCCGCATGTCGATCAGGTGCTGGAACGCGCGAACGATCATTTCCGTAAGGGAAAACTTAATCTCGAAGACAACAAGCGCGAGCAGGCGCGCGATGAGTTCGACAAGGCCATCGATGAGATTCTTATGTCGGGCCTGGACGTGCGTGCCAGCCAGCGATTGCAAACAGGATACTTGGAGTTAGTCGAGAGAATCTACCGCGAAGAAGTCCCGCTCATTCAGGCTTCGCCCCAGCAGAACGTAACTCCGGTGGTCGCGCAAGGCGCGCCAAATCCCCAAACCGAAACAGTAGAAGTGGCCAAGGCGCAGCAGCCGAAGCAGGTCCTGATTGGCTTTCGGCAGCAGGGTTTCGATCCTTCGCCGCTCGATCCTCTCAGTAAGCTAATCCTGACCAACGACGAGCAGAAGGTTTCCGGCGACCAATTGAATGCGTTGGAGCAAGCAAAGAACGCACTCGATTTCAACTTCACGATCAATCCGCTGATTCAGCAGTACATTAACTACTATCAGGGACGTGGCCGCGCGACGATGGAATCGGGCCTGCGCCGCTCCGGTCGCTTCATGAAGATTGCCCGCGAAACCTTCCGCAGAGAAGGAGTGCCCGAGGACGTTACCTGGCTGGGCCAGGTGGAAAGTGCCTGGAGCCCGAAAGCTCGCTCCTGGGCAGCCGCTTCCGGCTTATGGCAGTTCGTGGGCGGCACCGGCGCACAGTACGGTCTGCGACAGACTGCGTGGGTTGATGAGCGGAACGGAATCGAAAAGCCAACTGCCGCCTCCGCGCGATATCTGAAGGATTTGGCGAAGCGTTACAACGGCGACTGGCTGCTGGCTATGGCGGCTTACAACACCGGCGCGCTGAACGTCGACCGCGCTATATCGCGAGCAGGCGTTGCTAATTACTGGTCGATTTATCCGTACATCGCCCAAGAGACGCGCAATTACGTGCCGAATATTCTGGCGGTGATTCTAATCGCCAAGAATCCCGAGAAGTATGGATTTCGCGGTGTTCGTCCCGAAGCTCCCATGAGCTTCGAACCCATACTCGTTCCTTCGGCAACCAGTCTGCGACTGATTGCGGATGCCACCGATAGCAGCGTCGATTACATCGCGGGCTTGAACCCGGAATTGAAACGTGACACCACACCGCGCGGCGAATCCTACCAGGTTCGCGTGCCGTCAGGTAAGGGAAAGCAATTGGCTTCGGTGCTGAAACGAATTCCAGCCGATCGACGTGATTCGGCACGCGTGATTTCAGTGGTTCCGGGAGAAGAGCTGCAATCCGTTGCTAACCGCACCGGTGTCAGCGTAGCGACCTTGCAGACTATGAATAGCGGGGTTGATCTGAAGGGAACAAATAAACTAGTGGTTCCCAACAGCGGCATTAAGCTGACCAGTTGGCGCCGTGCACCTGGCGCGGCCGATGCCGGCAGCGCTTCGACCCTAACCAAACTGCGGGCGCGCAAGGGCGACACCATTGCCAAGATTGCCGCGTCCAGGAAATTGTCCGCCGATGAATTGGCCCGCCTTAACGGCATCGGACCAAACGTCGAGTTGCAAGCCGGTCAAGAGATAAAGTTGCCGG
Source organism: Blastocatellia bacterium (assembly GCA_033856735.1). Classification (GTDB taxonomy): domain Bacteria; phylum Acidobacteriota; class Blastocatellia; order Pyrinomonadales; family Pyrinomonadaceae; genus UBA11740. The sequence goes on along the minus strand of JAWVEM010000073.1, from coordinate 1,482 downwards.
GCAGCCCGAGCACTTCGAAACAGAGATAGCCTTTATTAGCTGATCAAGTAAGTGATAAGCGTTCGCTTGTGAGCGACCGCTAAAGAAATGGCGAGCGCGCTTCGTGGGAGGCGCGCTCGGTCTGTTTAAGTGGCACGGACTTTAGTCTGTGCGACCCAGTAACGACCTAATGACTGCGATTAAATCCACAGACTGAAGTCTGTGCTACTAAGCTCCCATGCTCTTCCGGACTCAATCTGCTGCGGTCTATGGCATCGACGCGAACCTCGTAGATGTCGAAGTCGACCTCACCCCGGTTCGCAACGAAACTGATAATCCATCGTCTGTGACAATCGTCGGGTTGCCCGATCTAGCCGTGCGTGAGTCTCGTGAGCGCATTCGCGCCGCCATCAACAACAGCGGCTTCTTCTTTCCATTTCACAAGACGACGATTAATTTGGCGCCAGCGGATGTTCGCAAAGAAGGTGCGAGTTTCGATCTGCCGATTGCGCTCGGCATTCTCGGAGCCAACGGCGACCTCGGTGACACGCAACATTTGACGGACATTCTTTCCGTCGGCGAGTTGTCTTTGGATGGTCGAGTACGGCCGATCCGAGGCGCCTTACCGATTGCCCTGCGCGCGCGACAATCGCACACGAAACATCTGCTCTTGCCGGATGAAAACGCCAAAGAGGCGGCTGTCGTTTCCGACGTGAACGTCTATGCCGTCAACGATCTCCGCGGCGCTGTGGAAATGATCGCGGCCATTAGATCCGAAAATCCTCCAGAGCCAATTCGCGTGGATCCCTCTCATCTCCTGGTGTATGACGATCACTACAGCGTGGATTTTCGCGAAGTCCGCGGCCAGCAGGCTGCGAAGCGCGCTCTCGAAGTCGCCACGGCCGGCGGGCACAATATTCTTCTGATTGGACCGCCGGGCTCAGGCAAGACCATGCTAGCCAAGCGTCTGCCGACGATTCTGCCGCCGCTGGAGTTCGAAGCGGCGCTCGAGTTAACCAAAATTCATTCAGTGGCCGGATTGACGGGAAGGGCCGGGTTGGTGACTCAAAGACCTTTTCGCTCGCCGCATCACACGATCAGCGATGCCGGTTTGATCGGAGGAGGCGCGCTGCCACGGCCCGGTGAGGTTTCGCTGGCCCATCACGGTGTCTTGTTTCTGGATGAACTACCGGAATTTGATCGCAGCGTCCTCGAGGTCCTGCGCCAACCGCTCGAAGATCAAAAGGTAACTATCAGTCGCGCGGCGATGTCGCTGACTTTCCCCTCTTCCTTCATGCTGGCGGCGGCGATGAATCCATGTCCTTGCGGCTTCTGGAATGACCCCACGCGCGAGTGCCGCTGCACACCTCTGCAGATTCAGCGTTATGTTGGCCGCATCTCAGGCCCTCTGCTGGATCGCATAGATATTCACATCGATGTGCCCGCGGTCCGCTTTCGCGATCTGTCCGGGGACCCGCCGCCCGACGCCGAGGACTCGGCCCG
>JAWVEM010000072.1:0-6522 GCA_033856735.1 Blastocatellia bacterium | reverse complement strand
ATTGGCGTCCGCGACCTCGGTCTCTTCTTCGCGCTGGTGCTTGATGGCGGACTTGCTGGGAAAGCGTTCTTTGAAAGTCAGTAGCGCCCGCCCGTTAACCCGGCGAAGTCGCAGCGCACACCCACCGGCGTCAAGCCGGCCACCGCGATAGAGAGTATTCTCTTCGAACTCGAGTGGCTCCGGCGAAAAGCCGAGCCGGCGCAGCCGTCCGATCACCGCGTCACGCTGTTTCTTCGTCAGCCGGTACTTCTTTTCAATCTCAACTGGCATCAGTGGGTTTTCGATTTCAAATTTCGGATCTCAGATCTGAAATCTCAAATCTGGAATCTGGAATTTGGAATTTGGAATCTGGAATCTGGAATCACGATTACTCAGGACTGTCTCAACCAGCGCCAAACCTCCGGAATGGTGGCCTTCTTGCCGTACATCAACATGCCCACGCGATAGATGCGTGAGGCGACCCAGACCAATCCCACAATAGTCGCGATTCCAATCCCGAGTGACAGCAAAATTTGCCACAGTGGCGGTGTTTCCGTGACGATGCGGACCAGCATCGTAATGGGCGCAAAGAAAGGAAACATCGAAGCCCAGAACGCCAGCGAAGAATTCGGACTGCGAATGATATTAAACGAAAGATAGAGCCCGGCGACCAGCATCAAGACCACCGGCAAGGCGAGTTGCCCGCCTTCCTGCGTCGTCGTAACCATCGAGCCCACGACCGCATAGACCGTGGCATAAATAAAAAAGCCCATCAAAAAGAAAACAGCGAAGTAAACAAACATCATGGCCGGGATGTGTGGCAGCGCGATCCTCGATCCACCCGCGGCCCAGGCCGAAAAGATCAGAAAGGCACTCGCCCAAATCCCAAGTTGAGTCAGCGCGACCAGACAAACGCCGACAAGTTTTCCCAACATCAACGGGAATGCCCGAATTGACGAAAAAAGGATTTCGGCGATGCGCGTTTCCTTTTCCTCAATCACGGCTCCCAGGACAAACTGACCGTACAGCAGCACAGTCATGTAAATTAGAAAGCCCACCCCAAAGACAAGATAGAAGCTGACTGCGCCCTTGCTTTCTTTGCCCTCGGCTCCGGTGGTCTTGAGATCGATCGGCCGCGAGGCTGACTCGACAGACTTCTCATCGATCCTGGCTTCTGCCAGACGCTGGCCTCGCACGGCGCGGCTGATGGCGCTCGCGACGTAACTATCGGTAAAGAGATCGGCGGAATTGCGTGCGCGAAATTCGGCCTTCCCTTCCTTAAGCAGATCGGCGGGCAAGACGATATAGCCGTCAAGCTCATGGCTCTGAATTCGCGCCTCCAAAGTTTTTCTTACGTCCTCGATAGGGCGGCCGTTGGGCCGGACGTCTTCAACCAGGTAACTTCCCCTGAACAACTTGTCTCCCTTGTCGACCTGTTCCTTGGGATTGTTACTGCCGGTCGGCGGCTGCGTTGGCCCTTCATCCTCATTTTCCTCGGATGGTTTCTTGCCGCTGGTCAACTCTTTCGCCACGCGCTCAGACATCTTGCCCGTCTGATCGACGATCGCAAGTCGCGTTGGGCCGCCGGATTTATAGCCCAGCATAAGCCCGGGCACGATGGTAAACCCTGCCATAATGAGCGGGCCTAAAATAGTAGCCACGACAAAGAACTTCGTGCGCACGCGCTGAACATATTCACGCTTTACGACGGCAAGGAATTTTCTCATGCGGCTTCTCGGACTTTCTCGATGAAGATGTCGTGCAGGCTGGGCTCGACCAATTCAAATTTAGTAATCACTGCGTTCGCCTCAACCAGACGCCTGAGCAGTTCCTGCGGACTCGCCCCCGGGACAAGCAAGACCTCGGTGTCATCGCGGTGCTGACGAATGTTCGCGATCAGCGACGGGTCGTTAAGCAAACCATCGCCACCCTGAAATTGGAGAGCCACAGCATTGCGCGAGAAGCTCCGCCTGATCTCGCGCAGCTTGCCGTCGAGTACCTTGTGCGATTTGTTAATCATGCACACGTCGTCACAAAGTTTTTCGGCAATCTCCATCTGGTGAGTCGACAAAATAATCGTCTTGCCTGCGGCTTTCTGTTCCAGGATCGTGTCTCTCATCAGCTCGACGTTGACCGGATCGAGACCGGAAAACGGCTCATCCAGAATCACCAGATCGGGATCGTGAATCACCGCGGTGATGAACTGAACTTTTTGCTGCATGCCCTTGGACAGTTCTTTCGTGCGCTTCTCTTTCCAACTGAAAAGGTCAAGCTTCTTGAGCCAGACATCGATCCGCTTCTCGGCTTCAGCGCCACGCAGGTCTTTCAACTCGGCAAAGAAGCGCAATTGTTCGCCGACCTTCATCCGCTTGTAGAGCCCGCGTTCCTCCGGCAAATAGCCGATCCGATCCTGTAACGTGGTGCTCATCGTTTGTCCGAAAAGTTCCACCCGCCCTGAATCAGGCGCGGTGATATTGACGATCATGCGTATCGTCGTCGTCTTGCCGGCGCCGTTCGGACCAATAAGGCCAAAGACGCGCCCGGCCCGAACCTGCAGACTGAGATCGCTGACGGCCGCAAACTCGCCGAAGCTTTTCGAGACGTGATCGAGGACCAGGGTCGGCTTGGTGTCTTCCATATTGCTGCTTGTTACGAGATCGACCACTCCACAGTTTCAGGGTTGTGTCAGAAACCCACGCGTAAGCAAGGGCGACGCTCGTACGATCAGGCTATCGGCCTCGACAAAACATTCGGGATGATTTCTTCATCATGAGTGCCGGCGAGCGCTTGCTCATCAAGAGTACTTGCGACCCGGCCCCCCCTCACGGTCGCGCTTCTGACACCGACTTGCCTAAGCGGCTGGACCATCGAATGTCCCTGCTGCTCAGTGTTCAATGCGAAACGCCGAGTAAGTCCCCGCCGGATCCAGATTAAGCTCTTCGATATGATTTACGGACGAGAAGCGCGGGCCGGTGGCCAACTCGTGTTTGAACGCTTCGACTTGCTGGGGCGGGCCTTCGGCTAGTACCTCGACGCGGCCGTCATCCAGGTTCTTCACATAACCGACGACCTGATGCCGCGCGGCGGCTCGCTGGGCGAAGAAACGATAACCTACACCCTGCACCTCCCCGCCGACAAAAAACTTACGCGCAACTGGAGACATATACGATAAATTGAATTTAATATCTCAGCGGTCGAAGCGCAATCCGGGGAGCCTTCGCACGACTCAGAGAATCGTCTCAACCAGGGAAACTTTTTTCTTGCCCGTCCCGTAAGTTGGCGTAGACTGGGTCTCCTGCGAATGAGCCAAGGGATTTCAGATTTCAGGAACTCTACCTGAGCGAGGTTATCGAAGATGATTAGCACACAACAATTGGCCGCGGCGTTATTGGTCTTAGCCAGCATGGCGGTTTCCTTCCCTTCAGCCTCGGCCAGGCCCATAGACGTCCCCGTCGTATATTACAAACTTCCGAATGGCTTGAAGGTGGTGATCTCCGAAGATCACGTCGCTCCGGTCGTCACGGTGGGCGTTTACTACAACGTCGGCTTTCGCGTCGAGCCCAAGGGCCGCACGGGCTTTGCTCATCTCTTCGAGCACATGATGTTCCAGGGTTCGGCCAATGTGAAAAAGTTTGAGCACGCGAAGTATGTAGAAGCCAACGGCGGCAGCCTTAACGGCCATACGGATTTCGACTACACAAATTATTTCGAGACCTTGCCTAGTAATCGGGTCGAGATGGGTCTGTGGCTGGAATCGGATCGCATGCGTTCTCTCGATGTCAGCGAAGAGAACCTGAAGAACCAGCAAAACGTGGTCAGCGAGGAGATCAGAGTGAACGTGCTCAACACGCCCTACCAGTTGTTCGAGTGGATCGATTTGTGGCAGAACGCTTTTACGAACTGGAACAATTCGCACAACGGCTACGGCGATCTGGCGGAGGTGAATGCCGCCACGATCCAAGACGTGCGCGGCTTTTTCAAAACTTTCTACGCGCCCAATAATGCTGTCTTGACCATCGTCGGCGACGTGGATGCAAACGAAGTGAAGAAGATGGTTGAGAAGCACTTCGCCGGCATTCCGTCACAGCCAAAACCGCCGCAGTCCGATCTTACCGAGCCGGCCCAGACGCAGGAAAAACGTGTAAATCAAAAGGATAAACTGGCAAATCTGCCGGCACTCGCGACCGGGTATCACATTCCCGCGCAGAGTTCACCCGACTTTCCGGCGATGGCTTTGCTGGTTCAAATTCTGCAGGGCGACGACAGTTCGCGCTGGTACCAGCGGCTGGTTAAGGAGAAGGAGCTGACGCTCGATCTGACCGGCGGCTTGAACTACTTCGGCAACGAGTTCGATTACAACGGCCCGATGATCATGACCACGCGCACGACTTATAAACCTGGCCACACCGCGGCCGAAGTCCTTCGGGAAATGGATGCGGTCGTCGCCGAACTGGTGGCGAATGGCGTTACGGCAAAGGAAGTGGCTGATGCAAAGGTTCGCTATCGATCCAACTTTTACAATCAACTGGAATCGACCTACGGCAAGACGCACCTGCTGTCGGTGCTCGCGCTGTTCCGGGACGATCCAAAGCAGATCAATTCCCTGCTGACTCCTTTTGAAAAAGTTACCGCTGCACAGATTAGCGACGCGGCCCGGAAATATTTGGTGGCCGGCAATCGCACGGTGATTGATCGCGTGCCTGAAGCAAAGCCGGCTGAATAAGCGTGTTCAGAGTTCAACCTTTAGGGTTGCGGATTTGACTTACTCCCTTCTCCCTCTGGAAGAAGGGCCGGGGATGAGGGTGCGAAGCGTAGCGCAAAAGGTTCTTTAGAATTACTCGTCGTGTTTACCGAGCACAACACGAATCAAGAGGAGGTTCGCGCTTAGGCCCTCACCCCAACCCTGTCCCACCGGCAGAGGTAATCCTGGACTTGAAAGGTATCTACACATGAAGACACTACTCTCCATTTTTGTCCTGGGATTTGCAGTAGCGATCCCAAGTGTGGCTCAGCAAAAAACACCGCCGCCGCCGGGCGCGGCTCGGCCGCTCAATCTTCCAAGAATCACTGAGCGAAAACTGAGCAATGGCTTGACAGTAATTCTGGCGCCTTTGCCCAACGTGCCGAAGATCACGGCCATTCTGACTTTGCGCTCAGCGACAACGGCCACTGATCGTGAACGCCATCCCGGCATCGCGCAGATTGCCGCCGGCGTGGCCAACGAAGGCACCGAGAGCCGCACCAGCAAACAGATCAAGGAAGAGCTTCGTTCGATTGGCGGTGGCCTGGCCATCGGCAGTGACGCCGATTCTTCTTCGATGAGCGCTTCGGCCCTGTCCGAGTTTTCGACTCGCCTGTTCGATCTGATGAGCGACGTCGCCCAGCATCCCTCTTTCCCGGAGAACGAACTGAAGCTGGCGAAAGACAACACGATTCAGCAGATTCGCGCGGGCCGAGCAGACGCCGGGTTTCTGGTTAATGAACGATTTCAGAAAGCGGTCTTTGGCAACCACCCTTACGGTTTCGTCGTGCCCGACGAGAAGTCGATCAACGCGCTGAACCGCGCTGACCTGCGACAGTTTGTGACCAGCTACTACATTCCCAACGCCGCGCACCTGGTGGTCGTCGGCGACATCGATCCGGAAAAGACCTTTGCGGAAATCCAGAAAGCGTTCGGAGGATGGAAAGCCGGAACTGTTCCCGCGCCCGACAACCCGGCTCCGCCCCGCCGGGACAAACGCCAAATATACTTCGTCAACCGGCCGGGCTCGATTCAATCGGCAATCTACATCGGCAACGTCAGCATCCCGCGGAAGGATAAAGACTACTTCGCGCTTCGCACTGCGAATACTATTTACGGCGGCTCGTTCTATTCGCGTCTGACGCGCAACATACGGGAAGCCAAGGGCTATACCTACTCGCCCTTCAGTTCGTCGAACACACAGGCTTACGCGGGTTCGTTCGTGGCCGGCGCTTTCGTGCGCAATGAAGTCACCGGCCCCACGCTACTGGAAATATTTTATGAGCTCGACCGCATGCGCGTGCTGCCGGTAACGGACGAAGAATTGAACGCCGCCAAGGAATACAGCACGGGGAACTTCTCAGTTGAGCTAGCAAGTCAGGCCGGTCTGGCGGGACGCATTAATACTGTCTACAGCTACGATCTTTCGAAGAACTTCATCGAAGACTTTCGTCCGAGGATCGAAGCGCTGACTACCGCTGACATTCAACGCGTCTCGGCGAAATACTTCGACACCTATCGGGCCGCGATCGTGATTGTCGGTGACTGGGACAAAGTAAAGGACCAGGTAACGCCGTTCGGCGACGTGACGATGTACGACGCGGACGGGAATGTGATTACAAAGTAGCCGTGGTTTTTTCTCCTTCTTCCTTTGGGTGAATAGCCGGAGATGAGGTTTGCACAAAAAGGCAGCGCGAACTGTATCAGGTACAGAACCGCGAGCGGTAGCGAGCGGGATCAAGACGCCACTTCAAGCAAGAATTCAGTATTGCCGAACCAATCGAGCGAAATAGCCAAGCGTG
>JAWVEM010000071.1:0-3028 GCA_033856735.1 Blastocatellia bacterium | reverse complement strand
AGAAGACGATTTTGTTCGGCCCCGGACGGGTCTCAGGAAAGTGTCCGCAAACCTGCGCGCAGAGAGGATCGCAGCATTCGCTTCTCGATCTGGTTTCCGTCGACGATGCGCGCCCGGCCGATCCGCTCCAGCAAAACCCAACGGGTAATGCCGGCGAGCGATTTCTTGTCGCCCTTCATCGCTGCGATAATCTCATCGATTGAAAGATCATCAGCGCGCGGCAGCCGCCCGCAGCGCCGCACCGCTGCGCGTAATGATTCTAACTCGCCAGAGGCGAGCATGCCTATATTTTTTGATATTTCGCCGGCCACCAGCATGCCATAGCCCACGGCCTCGCCATGGCGGAAGCGACGGTAACCCGTCAATTTCTCGAGCGCGTGCGCCGTCGTATGGCCAAAATTAAGAATGCGCCGCGAACGGTGATCGGAGCGGCCAATCTCTTCCAACTCGTCGCCGGCCACGATCGCAGCTTTGAAACTACAGTGCGCGGCGATGGTGGCACAGACTTCAGTCTGTGATTGCTCTTCAGCGAAACACAGACTGAAGTCTGTACCACTACTGCTTAGCAGGCGATCAGTTTGATCGAACAGTTTACGGCTGCCGACCGCTCCCTGCTTCACGGCTTCGCACCATCCTGAAGTCAATTCACGTCCTGGCAGCGTTCGCAATGTCCGGGTGTCGATGATCACCAGATGTGGTTGATGAAAAGCGCCGATAAGATTTTTACCGGCCGCAAGATTCACGCCGGTCTTGCCGCCAACCGACGCATCGATCTGCGCGAGCAAGGTCGTGGGCGCCTGCACGAAAGCAACGCCGCGCAGATAAGTAGCGGCGGCGAAACCCGCCAGATCGCCAACCACTCCGCCGCCCAGCGCGACCACCACGTCGCCTCGCTCGATCCCTGATTCGGTTAAAAACTTCAGCGCCTGCTCGAATGATTTGAGCGTCTTGTGGCGCTCGCCTTCGGGCATCAACCAGTGTGAGGTCTTGAAACCTGCGGCTTTAAGACTTTGACTGGCACACTTTCCATAATGCTTGAATACGATCTGGTTTGAGATCAGGGCGACGCGACAAGCCTTTGGCCCCAGCACGGCGCGAGTTTCGTCGCCCAGCGCTGACAGCAGGCCCGCGCCAATCTTGATTTCATAATTTGTTTGTCGCGCCGACAAGCGCACAGATACGACTGGCATGCCTAGACTTTACAGCGAGTGGTGCCAGGCGGGTCAAGCGTGATTGTGTCAGAAGCCCGACCGTGAGGGTGGGCCAGATCACCAGCGTCGCCCTTGCTGACGCGCGGGCTTCTGACGCCTTCCGGCTATGGGCAGGGCCCGGGGATTTGTCTAGAATTGCATCAGTACCATTGGAATCCCGTTGCCATTGGCTGTTTTACTGAACAGTTGTCTCTGGATTTCAGAGTGCTGGGAGTCTAAACTCCTCGAAAATCGCACAAGGGCGTGGCTCATTGCCCGGTCACGCAAAGGAAAGGGTAAAGAATGATGTCTCGAAAGAGTCTTTGGTTTGGCCTCGCTTTCGCGATGGTTGTCGGCATGTTGATGTTCGCGTCCGTGGACGCGAAGCCCAAGAAGAAAAAGCACGTGGACCGGGACCGCGTATCCGGCCCGCCATCGCTGTCTTTGGCGGCTGACACGACGACGATCAAAGCTTGCAATGATGAATCAGCCCGCGTGCGTTTGGTCGCCACGGCACGCGCCACTGACGGTGCTCCGCTGCGTTATAAATGGACCACCAGCGGCGGCCGGCTCAGGGGCGAGGGAGCAAGCACAACCTGGGATTTGGCGGGAGCTGCGCCGGGTGCTTATCAGGCTGCGGTTGAGGTCGATGACGGACGTGATCTTAACTGTGTCGCGTTCTCATCAATCTCAATTGTCGTCATCGATTGCCCGCCGCCTCCGGTAGAGATCGTTTGCCCCAACGTAACTGTTTCCTGTCCTGAGGCCGCCAACGAAAATGCACCGGTGACATTCACCGCGACCATTAGCGGTGGTTCGCCAAACATCAAGCCGGGCTACAATTGGACGATCTCAGCGGGTCGGATCACCAGCGGTCAGGGGACTGCGAGCATCACGGTCGATACCACCGGGCTCGCCGGTCAAACCGTTCGCGCCAGTCTCGACGTTACCGGCTTTAACACGCCTTGCCCGGCAAGCTGCTCGGTTTCCATTCCGATCATGAATAAGCCGCGGAAATTTGACGAGTACTATGACATCTCTCGCAACGACGAGAAGGCACGCCTCGACAACTACGCAATTCAGTTGCAGAGCGAGCCCGGATCGCAGGGTTATGTCATCGTCTATCCGTCGCGTCGCGCGAAGCCGAATGATGCACAGGCGCGCGCTCAACGGATTACTGACTACCTGGTCAACTCGCGCGGCATCGATTCGCACCGAGTAACCATTACCATGGGTCCGCAACGAGAGGATTGGCTGTTCGAGTTGTGGGTCGTACCCGAAGGTGCGCCGCCTCCAGCTCCGAACCGTTAAAGACAAAGCAAAACTCTTTCGTTTCAACCGGCGTGGCCTTAAAAAGCTGCGCCGGTTTTTTTAGGCAGGTGTCGCGCTTCTATTTGGAGTGCGCTGAGTTGTCAGCGCTTTGTTAAGCGGCGACTGGTCTCCGCCCTATGGAACAAGTCCCTTTGCCAGCGAGATCCTTGCCGTGCTATCGGCTGCCGCTCACTTTGATCACAGTGTCGGCCCGGACAAAGACTACAAAGCGTTTCCCCTGAGGCAGGATCGCATTCTCTCCTCTTCTAAAACCGCTCATCAATACCAAAGGCGAGATTGGAAAGAGCAGAGCTCCAAACACTGCCATTTCCGTTGCCACCTGACCGCCGTGGCTGGTCCCCTTGATACCGTCGCGTCCATCAGGAAGATCCTTTTGTACTTGCAGCGGAACGCGGGTGCCGTCAACCGCAACCACGTCCAGCATCGTCCATGTAAGCTTACCGCCTTTGCCCCAATGCCTGCCGCGCTGAGCTTCAACCACGCTCCCAGTCGCCAGCGTGTTCTCT
>JAWVEM010000070.1:0-4497 GCA_033856735.1 Blastocatellia bacterium | reverse complement strand
CGTGGCAATGCTCGAGTCCGGGAGCACCACGCGTTCGGCCGACGAATGCGAGATATCGCGTTCGTGCCAGAGTGCGACATTCTCGAGTCCCACGATGCTGTTCGCGCGCACGACCCGCGCCATTCCGCAAATGCGTTCGGAGAGGATCGGGTTGCGCTTGTGAGGCATGGCGCTCGATCCTTTCTGACCCGGCTTGAATTTCTCCTGCGCCTCGCGCACTTCAGTCCGCTGCCAGTGGCGAATTTGCAAAGCGAACTTGTCCAAAGATGACGCGACGATCGCCAGCGTGCAAAGATATTCGGCGTAGTTGTCACGCTGGATGATCTGCGTCGAGACCGGAGCGGGCTTCAGTCCCAGCCGGGCGCAAACCTTTTCCTCGACCTGCGGATCGAGGAGCGCAAAAGCGCCGACCGCGCCACTGATTTTGCCGACAGCCACTGACTCCTGTGCTTTTTTAAGACGCTCGCGGTTGCGGCGCATCTCGTCAAACCAAAGCGCGAAGACCAAACCGAACGAAGTGGGTTCAGCATGAATGCCGTGGGTGCGGCCGACTTGCGGCGTGTCTTTAAATTCATGCGCGCGGCGTTTCAACACGTCGAGCAATACGTCGATCTTCTTAAGCAGAAGGCCGCAGGCATCGCGAAGCAAAAGCGCGTTGGCTGTATCAACGACGTCTGAAGATGTCAGGCCGTAGTGGACGAAGCGCGCGGCTTCTCCGATTGATTCCGCCAGGTTGGTGGTGAAGGCGATAACGTCGTGGTCGGTGGTCTTTTCGATTTCGTTGATGCGTGCGACCGAGAATTTTGCGCGGCTTTTGATCTGCTCGAGCGCTTCAACAGGAATCGTGCCCATCTCGGCGTGGACTTCGCAGACCGCGATTTCCACGTCCAGCCATTTCTGGAACTTGGTCTCTTCGGACCAGAGCGCACCCATCTCGGGTAATGTGTAGCGATCAATCATGATTCAGATCCTGATCCGCAGATTACGCAGATTCAATAAACCGAAAAGCCTAACTGTAAGTCTGCTCTCCCGAGCGCGCTGGCAGCAGGCAAAGCCATTCGACCTGCTTACTGGGTGCGTTTCTCAATCTGTGAAATCTGCGGACCATCACTTCAGTGCATTTGAAGTTACGTAATATCTCGCCAGATACCAACGGCCGCCGCGTTCAAGCAGCGTGAATGTTTCCATGCCGTTACCCTGCTCGAAAGAAGTTTGATAGACCGCGGTTACCGAATGCCCGGCGATCGGAGCAGTTGAAGTCTGCTCTTCGCGAACGCTTTGCAGATCGCGCGTGCGCACCTTGCCCAGCCGGTCGTGCAGCTTTTGAAAAGTCGCTTTGGATTCATCCAGCGTAGTGTCGTTGCGCCACTCGTCCGAGGCTTCGTGGTAAAGCTTTTCGTAGCGTCCCGCGTCGATGTCTTCAATCGAAGCGTCCAAAACCGTCTGTGCCCCCGGCGGCATTCCGCTGCGGCGGACACTCTGTTTGCAGGCAGAGCTGAGCAAAACAAAGATCACCATGGCAAACGCAACAGAGGTTCTCATTGATAGTCGTAAGCCTAGACTTCAATCCAGGCAGTCGCCTCTTTCGGAAATGAAAGTGTGATCTCTGTGTGGGCCGCGAACAATGGTGCGCGCTCCTGCAAAGCACTTTCGGCGGTAATCATTGCCAGGTAAGGATTGTTCGCGCGCTGCGAAAGGTGCGCCAAAACAATGTGCTTCGCCTGGCCGTCGAAGCCGTCGAGCAGCCACTCGGCGATGTCTTCATTAGACAGGTGACCGAGCCGCGAAAGAATGCGCTGCTTCAATTCCCAGGGGTAATGCTCAACCGTCTTGAGCATGTCGCGGCTGTGATTCGATTCGATGACGATGGCCGCGCAGCCACGCAATCGTTCAGTGATCAAAGTTGTGATACGACCGAAATCCATCAGGGTCGCAATCTTGACTCCGTCATGCGTGGCCGTGAATCCAAAGTTGTCCACCGCGTCATGCGGCACTGTGAACGGATGGAAGTCGATTCCACCGATGCGAAAGTCCTGGCCCGAATCGATCTCGATCATGCGATCGCGCAAGGCGTCTGAGCGCCGGCGTGGCTCGTCGTTCGCGACCTGACGCCGTTCACAGACATAGGCGTCGCGCGTCTTGGCCGACATGTAGACCGGGCAATCGAGGTCCTTCATCAGCACGCGTAATCCGCCGGCATGATCGCCGTGCTCGTGCGTGATCAGAATGCCGTCGAGTGAATTAGGATCTTCCCCGAGCATGGACATCCGGCGCGCAGTTTCCCGAGCGCTGAGGCCCGCGTCTACTAGCACGCGCGTCCCATTTGCGACGAGCAGAACCGAGTTACCGGTAGAGCCGCTGCCAAGTACGGAGATTTTCATTTCGAGAAGTGGACGACAACCACACGACGCCAAGGCACAGAGTTAACAGTCAGCCCCGAGGTGTCTTCGTGTCTTGGTGGTTAACAATTTCAGATTTCCAGGCGCGCGCGATCGACTGCGAATCCATTCAAGTTGCCCAGCGCTCCCAGCGCCAACGCCGGCGTGGTAAAGCAACTCTGCGCTACTCTCTGCGCGTCGTCGGGAGTTACAGCTTCAATACTTCGAATGATTTCGTCGGGCGAAATGCGCCGGCCATGAAAGATCTCCTGGCGCGCCAGGGCCCCGACACGCGAGCTGGAAGATTCCAGACTCAACAGCACCGAGGCAATCGCCTGTTCCTTAGCCAGTTGTAACTCGTCTTCCGACACCGGCTCGTGAACGGCGTTTCGTAGTTCCTGCAAAGACAGATCAAGGACCTGATCGAGATGCGCCGGCGACGTGCCTGCATAAATCGTGAACATCCCAATGTCGGTGTAGGTGTTGCCGCCCGCGCCGATCGAGTATGCCAGCCCGCGCTCTTCGCGAATTGACTGCCACAGACGGCTGGAGGTCCCGCCGCCGATCACTGTTCCCAGCATGCTGGCCGCATAACGATCTTCACTTCTTGCCGATGGCCATGGCGACGCGATGATTAAGTGCGCTTGCTCAAGTTCGTTCTTGCGTTCAATCAGAATCGGCGCAGCGGTTTCCGGCGAAAACCCGGCCGTCAAAGCTTCTTCTGATTCGTTACTGCCGTCGCCGAAAGTTTGCGCGGCCAGTTCCGCCAGTTCGTCGTGACTGACGTTGCCCGCCGCGGCTATAACCAGGTTGCGCGGCGAGTAAGCGACGGAATGAAAGCCCGCGGTGATGGTCCGATCAAATGACGAGACTGTTTGTTCAGTTCCTTCAATCGGCCGGCCCAGTGAATGATCCGGAAAGTAAGCCGCGTGAAAAAGTTCGGTGAGCAGCTCATCCGGCGTGTCCCCGATCATCTTCATCTCTTCGATGATCACGCTCTGCTCGCGCGTTAGATCGTCGGCGTCAAAGCGGGGGTTCGCCAGCATGTCGGCGATTAGATCAAAAGCCTGCGGTAGCGCCGTGTCGACGACTTTCAGGGCAAAACCAGTGATCTCGTGCGAGGTATATGCGTCGAGATGCCCACCGAGACGGTCCGATTCCGTGGCGATTTGTCGCGCCGAACGGCGCTGAGTGCCTTTGAACAAAGCGTGTTCAATGAAATGGGAAATCCCGTTCAGCGCGGGCGTTTCATGACGAGATCCGCGCCGGACCCAGATTCCCAGACTGACGGACCGCAGGCCCGGCATATGTTCGGTCAGAATTGTGAGTCCGTTGGCGAGGCGAGTGGTTTGAACCTGATCTATCATTATTTTTCCAGACGAGTGGACCGGCCTTGTTCAGCGTCCATCGTAACACGTGGAAAAGACCCGACAAAATAGGCGTGCTTTTCGGGCACTCTTTAACTCGGAAACATATCCTCGCGTCAATGCTGGGAACGCGGACGTCCCGTCCGCACCGCGCCAGAGGCGCAAGTGGTCCATCCCCGAAAACCCAGGCCAATTAATTCGTTCGCGCTTCGCGCTCAGTGCGGACGGGCCGTCCGCGCTCCCAGCAAAAAGGAGCCCCTGATTTGAAATTGAACCAGTACCGCTTTTGGCCTCAAGGTGGAATGGTGGGATTTGCCACCGACCTGCGCCGGCGACTAAAGAACCGGCCTGCTTAGTTAGGACACCAGCGTGCTTGACACAAGTTCGGCCAATAGCTAAGAATTACAGCATTCAAACGGGTGACAGTCTCCCTTGCCCGGCGGAACATAGGATCGGAAACGAGATTCCGAACAGCCGCTCAGGCATCTGAACGCAGCAAATTGAGAATCGAACGAGAGTGAAATTGGCTATCCGGTTTTCGTTCTGACACCAGCCTCGCCAATGCGCGTGAGGTTAACCCGGAGGTCCGGCCTTGATGAAGACACTATCCAGATTTGGCACGCCGCTGGTGGTCCTGGCTGTCGTCTTGTCGATGACAGTCTCGACGTACGGCAAAGGGGTCCGTGGCCTCGCTACGATTACCGGTACAGTCCGAGATAACAAGGGTCTGCCCTTGGCCGGGGCGGTGATTC
>JAWVEM010000069.1:0-3943 GCA_033856735.1 Blastocatellia bacterium | reverse complement strand
GACCGCTGCACGGCATTCCGGTACTGATCAAAGACAACATCGATACGCACGATCGAATGACAACTACCGCGGGCTCGCTGGCGCTCGGTGGATCGATTCCATTGCAGGATTCGTTTGTGGCAAAGCGCCTGCGCGACGCCGGCGCAGTGATTCTGGGAAAGACCAACCTCAGCGAGTGGGCCAACTTTCGTTCCAGCCATTCGAGCAGCGGTTGGAGCGGTCGTGGCGGGCAGACAAAGAACCCTTACGTGCTCGATCGCAATCCATGCGGGTCGAGTTCCGGCACCGGCGCAGGTGTCTCCGCAAACCTCTCCGCGATCGGTATTGGCACAGAGACCGATGGTTCGGTGGTTTGTCCTTCCAGTGCGAATTCGCTGGTTGGGATCAAACCAACCCTCGGATTGATTAGTCGGGCCGGCATCATTCCCATCGCGCAAAACCAGGACACGGCCGGTCCAATGTGCCGCTCGGTGACGGACGCCGCGATCTTGCTGGGCGTGCTGACAGGAATTGATTCCCGTGACGACGCGACCAAAAGGAGTGCCGGCAAATCATTTGCTGACTATTCGAAGTTTCTCGACTCCAACGGCTTAAAAGGCGCACGGATTGGCGTTCACCGCAAGGGCTTCGGATTCAACGACGCGGTCGACAAGCTGATGGGAGATTGTATCGACATCATGAAAAGGCGCGGCGCCACGATGATCGATCCGGCTGACATTCCGACGCAGGGAAAGTTCGATGACTCGGAATTAGAGGTGCTGCTTTACGAATTCAAGGCGGGTCTGAATTCGTATCTGGCTTCGCTTGGGCCACGTGCTCCGGTGAAATCATTGAAAGAGATCATCGACTTCAACGAACAGTATCGCGATCGAGAGATGCCGTACTTCGGCCAGGATCTTTTTATCAAAGCCCAGGCGAAAGGCCCCTTGACTGATAAAGCTTATCGCGACGCGCTGGCGAAAGATCAGCGTCTGTCTCGCAAGGAAGGCATCGATCTGGTCATAGACAAAAACAAACTCGACGCGATGATCGCCCCGACGGGCGGACCGGCCTGGACGACTGATTGGGTCAACGGCGATCATTTTACCGGTGGGTATTCGACCGCCTCCGCAGTGGCGGGCTATCCCCACATCACCGTACCTGCGGGTTACGTGTTTGGATTGCCGGTGGGTATTTCTTTCTTTGGCCGCGCCTGGAGCGAACCGACTTTGATCAAGTTTGCCTACGCATTTGAGCAAGCGACTAAGGCGCGGCGCGCGCCGCAGTTTCTGTCGACCGCAAAGGTGGGATGAAGTTTAGAGGGGCGCAAGCGGCGCGTTTTTGGAGTGCAGCGACTAGTCGCGCTTTCAAAGCGCTGACAAGTCAGCGCACTCCAAAATAATCAAGGGCACCAGCGCTTCACGGACGAGGGATCATTCAAGCCATCCAACAATTCCGCCGCAGTGCGCTTTAGCGTGGGATGCATAACATGCGGCGCAATCTCCACCAAAGGCTCCAGCACAAAACGGCGCTCATGCAGGCGCGGATGCGGCAGCATTAGAAATTCCGTCTTGCTTTCCACCTCACCATAAAACAACAGGTCGAGATCGATTGTGCGCGGACCGTTATTAGCTTCGCGCGTGCGGCCCAGCAAAAACTCAATCCTCAGCAAACGGGCCATTGCCTGATTGGGCTGAGGCAAAGAATTCCCCACCTCCACCACCATGTTCAAAAACGGCGGCTGCTCGATCTGGCTAACAGGTTGAGTTTCATAAATCGACGACAAACGCGTGACGCAAAGCGAAGCTTCCGTCATGCCTCGTACCGCGAGCAAAAGATTTCCCGCCCGGTCACCCAGATTCGAACCGAGACCAACATAGGCTTTGACGTGGTTGCGATGTAGGAACATGAGACCAAAGAAATCTTTACTTCATTAGCACCTCGCTTCTGCGAGGTGGCTGGCCGTGCGGCGCGAAACCCTTTGAAGCGGTTTCCATCTTAACTTAACTCTAATGCAGTCCGCTGAAGCGAAGTGTTAATGAGACCGTCGAAGCGTTGACGCCCGCCTATGCTACACTGAGAAACGTAAAAGCGTTAAGTTTTCCCAGCTCTTTTGATTCCAGCGATGCGACGCGCCGCATGCCTTCGCATCCGGGCGGGCCCGCCGGCCCCGTCATTACACAAATGGCTCGCAAACGATTTCGCAGCAGTCAGCGGCACGAACCGGTCACCGAACGCTCCTTCCAGGAGTACCTCTACTCGACCGCCGCGCCGCAGACCTCTCGCACTGAACTAATGCGGCTGGTGCGCGGTGGCGAAGATACCTTCCTTGAACTCAAGGTAAAACTTTCCAATCCCGAGAAGATTGCCCAGGAGATCGTCGCGCTGGCAAACACCGGCGGCGGCGTAATCGTGTTCGGCGTCAACGATCAGTTGCGCGTTGAAGGCATCGAAGACGGCGAGAACGTTCAGGATGAGTTGGTGCGTATCTGTCGAGAAGAAATCGTGCCGCCGATTATTCCTTTCATCGATCGCCTGGCCTTCGACAACGGCCGGCGCATCATGGCGCTCGATGTCAACGGCAAGCGTCGCCCTTATCGCACCCGCGACGGAAGGTTTTTCATTCGCGTCGGCGCCGAGAAACGTGAAGCTTCAACCGAAGAACTATCGACGCTGCTGGATGATTCGGTTCCGCTGCTTTACGAGACGATACCCGCGTTGCGAGCCACGCTTGCCGATATAGACGAAGCTCATCTGTGGAGTTTCATGCGCGGCTTTGAAGGCGGCGCGTTCGACGAGGCGAACGTCAAAACTTATCCCACCGCAGAAATCCTCGAGCGGCACCTGATGTTGGCTACGAACAGCCGCGATGAGTTGGCGCCGACCGTGGCGAGTGTGTTGTTGTTTGGCCGCGACGAGAGGGTCGCGCAACTATTGCCGCGAGCTTCGATGATTGCGACCAGGTTTGCCGGCGACAACGCTCAGGCGCCGATCATTGAGCGGGCGGAGCTTCAAGGAAACCTGGCGACAATTTATGAATCGGCTTTAAGGTTCGCGGCTCGCTATGTTGATTTGCCAGACACGCGACCGGCGCGGATCGGTAACCCTGTCTTTGAGAATGCTCCTGTCCCGGCGCGCGCGAATTACCACCCACGGGCGTTCGCGGAAGCCATCTCCAACGCGCTGACGCATCGAGATCTCGCTTTGCGTGACATCACGACGCGGCTTCACATCTTTGACCGGGCCATCGAGATTGCCAATCCGCGGCGGAGCGCGGGATTTGCGCCGGCGGCTTTGAAAGCGATCCGCTACGGCGTACCGCAGCGACTGAATCCTCAGACTGCCGCAATGTTCACGAGCCGAGCGTATGGTTTGAATCTGCCTTTGGGGGGACTTCCCATGCTTCTGCACGACGCGCGATCATTCTCAAACCGCCTGCCGGAAATCGTCGCCTTCAACGACGAGTTTCGTTTGCGCCTCCACGGGATCTGATTTTCTTTGTGGCCGGATCACACCACTATCAACTCTTTCTTAACTCCCGCACGTTCGAAGTAGTTGCCGGCCTGCGTCACGTCTCTTTCGATTTGTAATTTCAATTCTTCGATGGAGGTAAACCTCTCCTCTTCCCTCAGGCGATGCAGAAAGCGCACTCGCACGACGTCGCCATAGAGATCGCCGGACCAGTTCATCACAAAGGTCTCCACCGAGGTTTCGTTTTC
This sequence comes from Blastocatellia bacterium, assembly GCA_033856735.1. Classification (GTDB taxonomy): domain Bacteria; phylum Acidobacteriota; class Blastocatellia; order Pyrinomonadales; family Pyrinomonadaceae; genus UBA11740. The sequence goes on along the minus strand of JAWVEM010000069.1, from coordinate 245 downwards.
CGATCCAAAGGTCGGACGGGTTCCGATATTGGTCACGCTGCGGCGCCACTGGCCGTCGATCAAAGCCGCCGTGACGTACACGCCGTTGCGAGGAATCACGCGATTCTGCGGATGAAGGTTGGCGGTCGGAAAACCCAGTTGGGCGCCGCGTTGCTCGCCGCGCACGACTCGGCCTTCGACGCCATACGGCCGGCCGAGCATGCGGCGAGCAATATTCACCCGACCCTGCTGGAGCAGTTCGCGAA
>JAWVEM010000068.1:0-3169 GCA_033856735.1 Blastocatellia bacterium | reverse complement strand
AACTGGCACGACAAGAACCTGGCCGATCGGTACTGGTACAAATCAGGCCGCTAATCCTTTTCAAAATAAGTAATCATCCGATAAGCCACATAACTTGGAGTAAAATCCGCAGAGTCACCCTGCGCATTCAGACGGGTCTCTTTGATCATATTCCGGTGCGAGTCGAACTCTCGTACGATGCGCTCCTTACTCTTGATCGTCCCGTCCTTGTTATACAGAATCCAGTCCTCGGAACCTTGGGAATTCATAATCACGCGACGCTTAAGGCTGCCGTTTGATTGTTCGGTTCTGACCCGGCTGCCGTCAGAATTATCGATCACGGAGGACTCTGTTTGACTCACTCCGCTCGGGCTAATCGAGATGGACTGTGAGCGCTTGGCCGGCAGATCGTTCAAGGTCTTGGTTTGCGCGATGACGTTGCCATGAATATCGTATGCCCAGCTCTCGACCTCGCGTTGATTGCCCTGACGTTTAAAAACCAAACGGCCTTGAATGGAGCTGTCGGGGCGATAGGTGAGTTGCTCAATTAGCTGCTTTTGGTCGTCATAATTGCTGACGACACGACCCGCAAGGACGCCACCCCGAAAATGCTTCGTCTCGAGAATTCGCCCATCCGGGTCATAAGTATCGAGAGTCCGGTAGACATAATTTCCTTCCCCATAAGAAGTTCGGTCCTGTCTGGTGCCGTCCTCGTTATATTCAATTGTCTGGACCAGCGTCCTCGGTTCCTCAACGAAGGCGCCCCGCTCGTTCTTGAAAGTAGCTCGCTCGTCGCGAATGGTATGAACGGGACCAAAAATCAGGAAGCGTCCGGGTCGTTGCTTCGGTGTTTCCTGGGCGCTTAACGGCGCGAGCGTAGCGGCGACGACAAGACTGAGCAGCAATGCAGGCACTCTAAACATGAAATAGGTCGCCTTCGCGAGATGGCCAACCGAGTATACAAAGGACGGTGAAGTGTGTCGAACAAATCCCTGCCGGGCATATGTTCTTTGCGCAACCTCTGTGTCCTTGGTATCTCTTCGGTGAGTGCATTTGACGTCTGTTTCACCGCCGAGATGAGTAGGGCGCTGAGATTGGGCTGAGAAGAACCCATTCATACCAAATCTCAAAAGACCTGACGACCTGACGCGAACAATTGCCTTCCGCTTTCGGCAAGGTCGCTGTAGAATCGCGCTCACTAACGGATGGTAATGGCCCAGACATCGGCCGCCGCATGACGCCGTCAAAACGTATGAACACCAAAGATCTGGCGCAAATTAAACCAAACGAATCGGATCTACACGAGCGACTTTGCCGCGCGCGCAGGTATATCGACGAATGCTATGACCTGCCTTTAGACCTGACGGAAATCTCAAAGCAAGCCTGTCTTTCGCGTTACCATTTCCTGCGTTTGTTTCGCGACGCGTTCGCCACCACGCCACACCAATACCTGATCCAACGACGGATTGAGAAAGCCAAAGAGCTGCTGTGTTCGGGAAAACTCAGCGTGACTGATGTGTGTTTCGAAGTCGGCTTCGAGAGTCTGGGATCTTTCAGCGCGCTCTTTCGCCGCTGCGTCGGCGACGCGCCCAATCATTATCGAGAGCGCCAGAGGAATTCTCGGCGCAAGGTGCCGGGTTGCTTCATTGTCATGTTCGGACTGAAACCGGGAGCTTGAGGGCGCGGTACAGAACCCCTCGCGGTAGCGAGCGGGTGGCCGTTGCCAATGAGACCCGATGCTACCGCAATCGGTTCCGTACCTTTAGCAATTTTCGAGAAGCCAGTTTCCGCCAAACCTCCTATGCTCCGTCTAAATCTTTCGGAGGGAATCGAGAATCATGATCACAAAAATGTCGCACGTGATGATCTGGGTGAAGAACCAGCAGGCAGCGCTCGAGTTCTATCGCGATAAGTTGGGCTTTGAAGTGGATACTGACGCGATGATAGGCCCGGACTTTCGCTGGCTCACGATGAAGATAAAGAATCAACCGGGCTTTGAAATCATTCTGGCGGAGCCGAAAGCGGGAATGCTGTTAGATGAAGAGTCCGCCGCCCAATTGCGGTCGTTGATCGACAAAGGCGTGCTGGGCGGTGGCGTTTTTGACGCCGACGATATCTACAAGACTTACGAGAAGCTAAAGGCGCGCGGTGTCGAATTCAAGGGGCCGCCCACCGAACAGTCATGGGGAACGGCTACGGTAATGAAGGACAACTCGGGCAATTGGTTTAGTTTGAGCCAGGAGAAGGACGAGCAAGTGGCTTAGTTCGCAGCCCGTGCGGACTTCGACAGCCCTGCGGAAGCAGGTACAGAACCGCGAGCGGTAGCGAGCGGATGCCAGCACTCAGTTGAGCATAGGATCCGGTCGCTATCTGTAGCTTTTGTCGCCCGCTTCACGGGCTTTGTCATGTAATTATCGCGGCTTACCCAGCAATAAATTGCTGGACTATTTTCATTCGTCCGCTACGCGGACTCTGGTTTGGCTATCCGCCAACGTTGATGTAAAGATACTCCGAAATGAAAGCAGTTATCTTCTCTCGACACGGCGGGCCTGAGGTGCTTGAGTTCACCGAGGTCGCCGATCCTCAAATCAAAGCCAACGAAGTTCTGGTGGAAGTGCGCGCCTGCGCGCTGAATCATCTCGACGTGTGGGTGCGTGGCGGTTTGCCGGGATTCAAGATCCCTCTGCCGCACATTCTCGGCAACGATGTCGCCGGCGTCGTGCGCGAAGTTGGCGAGCTGGTCACATGGGTGAAGACCGGCGACGAAGTCATGGTCCAGCCCGGCGTCTCTTGCGGACATTGTGCCGAATGTCTCGCTGGTCGCGACAATATGTGCCCCGAGTACGACATCATTGGCAGTGGGCGCGATGGCGGCTATGCGGAACTACTCGTCGTGCCCGGCGTGAATGTAATTCCCAAGCCAAAGAATTTGAGTTGGCCGGAGGCTGCGGCGTTGCCGCTGGTAACGCTGACCGCCTGGCACATGCTGGTAACTCAAGCTCGATTACAACCGGGGGAAGCTGTGTTAGTTCATGCAGCCGGCAGTGGCGTCGGCTCGCTGGGGATTCAGATTGCGAAACTGTTCGGCGCGCGCGTGATTGCAACTGCAAGCTCAGATGAGAAGTTGGCCAAAGCGCGCGAGCTGGGCGCCGATGAGACAGTTAATTACACCCGCGACGATTGGCCGAAA
>JAWVEM010000067.1:0-3561 GCA_033856735.1 Blastocatellia bacterium | reverse complement strand
GCAGGAGGTCGCGGGTTCAAGTCCCGTCGCTCTCGCCAAATTTACCTAGGTCTCAGGTCGCTCAACCCAGTGTTTATGCGGCCATTCTCGCTTTTGCCTTTCTCCGGAATTTCCCGCAAAGCCTTTGTCAACGATTTGTCAACTTCCGGAATCGCCATATGCCGCCCCCGACGTCACCGGAGACACCATGACCTGGCGCGGGGATTCACGGACTGCTTGAATTTCTTGCTGACGGCCACTGCTCCACGGCACTCAAGGAACGGAAAGAACATAAACGTTCATTCCCAGCATATTGGATTGTGGAAGTCCTCCCTCCAAAACCAGCGTTCACAGATTCGAGGGGTAACCGTCATCGACACTTGCGTTATTTGGACCATAGTCCGCCTTATCAGGGACGGGTAGCCTGCGGGCAATCGTCGGTGCTGGTCTTCGAGTGGGAATGGTGCGCCATTGACAAAGACCTAGAATTGGCATAGGCTGTGACATATGCCAAGACGACTAGTCACAGCCGAAAGACACGTGAAGGTCTTTAAGAATGGGCGAAACCGGGCTGTGCGGATTCCTCGGGAGTTCGAATTCCCCGGTGAGGACGCCGTCATGCGCAAGGAGGGAGACCGGCTGATCATCGAACCTGCACCGCCCAAGTCCCTGTTGTCCGTTCTTGCCACCCTGAGCCGGCTCGATGAGAATTTCGCACCGATTCTGGATGAGCCTCCTGATCGGGTCGATCTATGACGGGCTATCTGCTTGATACCAACGTGGTCTCGGATCTGGTTCGCAATCCACAGGGCACTGTTGCGCAGCGCATCAGGAAGGTGGGTGAAACAAAAGTTTGCACCAGCATCATTGTGGCCTCAGAGCTCCGCTATGGTGCAGAGAAGAAGGGGTCGCAGCGGCTCACGACACAACTCGAAGTGGTGCTGGGGGCTCTGCAGGTTCTTCCTTTCGATTCGCCCGCAGATGTTACGTACGGCCGGGTTCGAGCACAGCTTGAGCGGGTCGGCAAACCGATCGGCGGCAACGACCTGCTCATCGCTGCTCATGCTCTTACGCTTGGTTATACCCTGGTTAGCGACAACACAAGGGAGTTTGCTCAGGTGCGAGGCCTACAACGAGAGAACTGGCTTCGTCCCTCTTAAAGGGAAAATACTCTTCCTATCTAACTCTGTGCGGCCCAGGGGAATGTCAACGCGCCGCGAAGGTCAAGCACTTTGCGAGCCTGCTTGAGTCTGATCGAGGAGGCTCGCGGACGCACGCAATCGGCGATGAGCACTACCAGCTTTATCATAAAGTGACCGCGTAGGATTGTTCGCTAGCGAGGCCCGTACTACAGTGGATCGCCTCTCCTCACGAAGAAAATACTATGCATATAGCACCTTAAAGGCCCCTGATAAGGGCGAGGTCGGTGGTTCAAGTCCACCCAGGCCCACCATTTATTTCAGTTACCTATGTTCTATAAAGGGAGAAGTCAAGAAAAAACACCTCTCGCTCGGCTGAAATTTTTCTTGCTTCCCAGCCCATGTGATCGAGCGAGATCTGTTCTGACTTACCGCGCCATGTGCTCGGTTGCGGGGCAATGCAACCCCGTGGTTTGGGTTTTCTCTACTAGCGGTTTTCATCGCTTCTTCGTGACGAAGCCTGTCAGTTCCGAAACCGGCAAAGCAGAACGGCGCTCAGATGGCGACCATGGTTCTATCTGGGACTCGTGGCCCATAGCTTTTTCTGGTTATCCGAGAGGGTCTAGGGTCTCAGGTGAGACTGAGTGCCCGAAGCTACACACCGCCTAACATAGGTACTGAGACTCGCTCTCGAACCAGAGTGTCTCGAGAACCCGACGGCCACCGCTAGAGAAGATCCCCCGGATGGAGCGGACTCGACCAGAGACACTCAAGCTGCTTGTGGTTTCAGATGGTGGGCGTCGAAGCACGCTCCTCTCTTCCACACAATCAACACGATGGTGACAATCTTCCTGGCCAAGGTTAGACGAGCCATCTCCGGCCGGATGCCCTTGGTCAGCAAAGCCGCGTAGAACTGTTGAAACGGACCGGGTTTGCTCGAAGCCACGATCGCCGCACCCTTAAACAGATTCTTCAGATCGTGATTGCAGTTTCGGTTCAGTCCGCGAATGGAGATTTGTTTTCTCGTTCGTTGCAGCTGCCCGTGGACGCTACGGTGATCGGCGCTGCTTTGTGTCTCGATGCCAAAACCGCTGTACGTCCACAGCTGCCTCTTGGTGCGGAACCGATGCGGGGTCTGCAGAATGCCAAGCAGTACGGCTGACCGGATCGGACCGATCGAAGGAATCTGGCAGAGCCGTTTCCAAGCCTGGTGTTTCTTGCCCTCCGCCAACAGCTCCCGCCGCACTTGCTGACGCACCGTCCGCAGCGCATCGAGTTGTTGATAGTAAAATTCGGCCCGCCGGCGCACTCCCGGCTCGCCGATCTTCCCGAGCCACTCGGCACGATGGCGCGGTGCATAGACCTGCTTGCCGGTACAAGGGATGGCCCAACTGCGATAGATCGCCTTCACCCGCGACATGACCCGTCCGAGATCTTTGGTGATGGTGAGATAACTGCGCACCAGTTCCTTCAGGGTTCGTAGGCCGTGTTCACCGTGATAGACGGGGTTGAGATGGTTGAGGCGCAGCAGCTCGGCCAACCGGCGGGCGTCGATCTTGTCATTCTGGTTGCCTTCCCTCATGGAGGCATTCTTTCGCGGATCGCACACCACCAATTTCGTCACCCGCGGTTTCAACAAGTCGTACAACCAGGCGGCCGAGGTTCCTTCTTCAAACGTGACCTGCAAGTCTCCGCGCAGCCCATCGATAAACTGCAGAATCATGCTGGCTTTCGTCTCGATCACACATTCCATCACGATCTTTCCTGCGCCATTCATCACTGCAATCGAAATGCTTTCCTTGTGGACATCCATGCCGATATACTTTTTGCTATCCATTGAGGGCGTTCCTTTCTGTCGGGATTGAGGCAATCACCCAAACCCTACTCCAAAAAGGGGCGCCCTTTTATAGTGCGTCTCAGGTCGCTCACACTGGAGGCTGAATCTGGTTAGAATGAACCTATGCAAAACTGGCGCGAGCGAATCAGTGTAAACCCGGCCGTCTGCCACGGCCGAGCGTGTGTCCGCGGAACACGTGTCTTGGTATCCGTCATAGTGGACAACGTTGCGGCAGGTGTACCGCGCGAAGAGAGATTGCGGAACTACGCAGCACTGACGGACCCGGATATCGATGCGGCATTGGCGTATACGGCTGAGTTGACGCGCGAGGGCACCGTGGATTTGCCGCTGGAAATCAAAGCTTGAAGTTCAAAGTCGACGAGAATCTTCCAACAGAATACGCGTCGATCCCGCCAGGCCCTCCACACCTGCAGAGCCAAGGTGACGATTTGGCGTCCTCGAATCTCTTCTAAGAACCATTCTGGAAAGGGACAAAAATCCGAAAAATTACCAAAGGACCTTGAGACCTTTGTACAGGCTGAATTTCTCATCGCAAGTCATCACGGGGATCTCTTCCGACAAAGCCTGGGCGATGATTTGACGGTC
>JAWVEM010000066.1:0-19382 GCA_033856735.1 Blastocatellia bacterium | reverse complement strand
CGGCCTTCCGAAGTTGATCAAGAGGGCAAAGTGGCAGACCCGTTGCTTTCAAGTAGTTCAGGCATTGCGCAGAATGGATTTCATCAAGAAGCTTGACCGCCTTAATCTCGACGAGCACGGAGTCTTCGACGCCACATCAGAACTGAACCCGATCAGTGCAACCGAAACGTCAGAAGATTGCGTGGCATCGCGCGCTGCTGATATGAGTCGAGAGACTTGTTCGATCAACTCATCGTTATCAACGGGTTTCACAAGATAGCCCTGCGCACCAGCAGCGAACGCCTGCTGCTTGTCACTCTCGTATGCCGCGCCGGAATAAAATAGAATAGGCGTCGAGGGATCGAACTCCCGAAGCTTCTTACACAAATCAATTCCTGAGCATCCTGGGGCATAACTTTCATACACTCAAGTTCCAACGGAGAGTTTCGCCGGTACCTTTCCTGGGGCAACCGAAATTGCCGAGACGTTCGGTTACTGGGAAGCGCATACCTACTTAGGTTCGGATTCGTCCGACCGAATTGCGCTCGGAAACAAAATAGCAGGCCGGCAACCCAACCAGGCTTTCTACGTGGGCCCTCGCGCACGTCCCGGTTCAGACACCTTGAATCCACTTACGCCGGTCGAACTTTGCTTTTGCGAGGCGGGCACTGCGGCAAGGTCTGTATCGCGATTTAACATGAATGATTGAAGATGGAACGAGTGGTAAAGCAATGGTACAGCCATTCACAGAGGCAGGCGGGCGGGTCCGACAGGAAAGTTCGTGAACGTCGTACTGTGGGTTTTACAGATCGCCGCAGCCTGATGTTCCTGATGGCGGGGTTCTCGAAACTGTTGGGGAATGAACAAATGGTCGGGCTGTTCGCGCTCGCCGGCTTCGGGCAGTGGTTTCGTTATCTGACCGGCACGCTGGAAGGCACACCTGCCGCTGCGGATGTTTGACGGTAGTAATTTCCTTTATGTGTAAGCAACTTTCTTCAGCCATGATCCCTCTATTCGCTCAGCACTCTGTGGACGAAGGATACGACAATCGATCCTTCACCCACGGCTGACGCCACGCGTTTTACGTTGCCTGCCCGAACATCTCCGACTGCGAAAACTCCGGGCAGACTTGTTTCAAGCAAATGAGGCTCTCTTGTAAGCGGCCAGTGTGCCTGAGTCAGATCTTCCGGCGACAGATCCGATCCGGTCTTGATGAACCCTCGGGCGTCGCAGGCGACACAGCCTTGCAGCCAACTCGAATTCGGCACCGCGCCTGTCATTGAAAAGAGGGCGGTAACATTGTGGGTCTCGACACTCCCGGTTTTGTTATCGCGCCACTGCACGCGCTCTAAGTAGTCGTTACCTTCAAGGGACACGACTTCGCTGTCTGTGCGCAATTCGATTGTGGGACTCTCTTCGATGCGCCGAATCAAATACCGCGACATTTTGTCGGCAAGTCCATTACCGCGGACGAGCATGTGTACGCGCCGGGCAGTTTGCGCGAGAAAGACCGCCGCCTGACCCGCGGAATTTCCGCCACCAACCACAATGACTTCTGCACCGCCACACAACTGTGCCTCAAGATGGGTAGCGCCATAGTAAACACCTGCCCCCTCGAAGTGCGACAAGTTCTCCAACCTCAGTTTTCGATATTGCGCGCCGGTAGCAATAATGATGGTGTGAGCCGCCACTCGTTCACCGTTATCAATCTGTACAGCGTATGGCCGGCGATCACAGGCCAGGCCTTTAGCGTCTTTCGCGATCAGCACTTGCGCGCCAAACTTCTGCGCCTGCGTATAAGCCCGGCCCGCGAGTTCCTGCCCTGAGATGCCGGTCGGAAAGCCAAGATAGTTTTCAATCTTGGAACTCGTGCCAGCCTGCCCACCTGGCGAGTCCGATTCCAATACCAGCACGTCCAACCCTTCAGACGCTCCATATACTGCCGCCGCCAATCCAGCCGGCCCAGCGCCCACGACGATCATGTCGCGAACATGCGTTTGATCGATGCCTTCATTGAAACCGAGGCAAGCAGCGATTTCCTGATTGGACGGGTTTCGCAGGACTTCCCTTCCCCGGCAAATCAACACCGGCAAATCTGCAATCACAATCTTAAAACGATCCAGCAACTCCTGGACGTCGGCGTCTCGTTCCAGATCAATGTAAGAGTATGGTTGGTAGTTACGAGTCAGGAACTCCTTAATGCGGAGGGTGTCGAGGGAGTGACTGGAGCCAATCAAAACCAGATCGCTGACACCTCGCGCGATCAACTCCAGCCTGCGCAGGATGAAAGCGCGGAGAAAAATATCGCTGAGTTCGCTGTCGGTTTGGACCAGCGCCATCAGCGGTTCGCGCTCGATCTCGATGAGTTCACTGGCTTCGGCTGCCTGTATGCGGACCAGTCCACGTCGTCCGGAAAGCACGTTCAGCTCGCCTGTGAACATGCCGGGACGACAGACAGCTATGACTTCTTCCAGATCCTCAGACACTCTAAGCAGATTCAGTTGACCGGTAACGACGACGAAGAACTCATTCGGTTCAGCGTTCGCTTCCACCACCGTTTCGCTCTCATCAACCTGTCGCACTCGGCCATGCGCGGCAACTCGCGCCTGTTGCTCCGGCGTTAGTGCTGGAAACATGTCATCAGGCTTGGCGCCGGATAGCGGTGGTGTGGTTTGCTCGTTGTCGCTCATCGATCTTCGTTTGCCGATTCAAGACGCCCCAGGCTCTATGGCGGGCGCATGCTCCGCAGGCTAACCTACCAATGGTAGTCAATTCTTAAGGGCAACGTAATTATCGTCACAGGCGTGGCCAGCTGCAAACCTCTCGACGGTGAGTTTTTGATTTGAGATTTTCTGATATCTCTAAGCTGTCATCGACGTTGGTTGCTTCGCATTGCGGCCGGAACATTTCGCGCCGACCTCTCTTACCGGGCGAATGTTTTCCCGATCGATGCACCACCGCTATGGCAAGGCTGCCGGCAGATCGCGGTTGGTAGCGGCGATTATAAGTTAAAACGACTGCGGATTCCTCAAAGCTCCAGGATTCGGATGACCAGAAACAAAATTGGTCTTGACAGCATTTATGGCAGCAGAGTATAAGGCGCTTGTCCTCGGCACTTCCGAAGTCAGGAGCCAGGTGCCACGCTCCCGTTGGACAACACCACGCTTAGTTTGTCCTTTGACTGCATTGGCGCCTTCTCTGTTCTGGGAAGGTTTCCTAAGAACGCTGGGATTCCTTCATATACACAGATCGTTGTTAAGTCGTCGTGTAGCTCCGACACACAATTGATCTGTTTCCCCTCAGAACTTAGGCGAGCGATCTAAATGGCGGAGAACCTAAACATTCCACCCTCAAGATTCAATGCTTTGTCTCTTCGGCGGCTCGCCGAGAGAAAAAACATTGAAAGAATTTTCGGGGCTACGGCTGCAATTCTCGCGACCAATGCCGTGAAGTATCTATTGTCGCTAAACCTCGTCAGCGGCTGGTTTTTCTATGTGTTCGGCCTTCCCCCCTCAACGTACTTCTATAACAACCTGAGATACATCATTATTGCGATACTTCTCGCGGGGTATTCTTTAGTGTTTTATCTGCTCCATAAGAGGCTTACAGCTTCTGTAGCGCGACAAAGAAGAATCTTTTATGACGCTGTGACCGCAGTTGGCTTGCTGGTTATCTTTGCGCTTAACGTTCACTTTCTGCCTCACCAACCGGATGCGCGAGCGTTGATTCCGACGAAAGACTGGAGCGATACAATTATCGCGTCGCAGGCATCTGACGGGGGTATTTTAGAGAAGGCCAGGGACCCATCATACCCGACGCAGGTATGGACGACGGCGCAGGCATTGGTGGGAGTCCTCGCGGATCGTGCGGACTTGAATGAGCCGAAAGTCGCGGCCATCAAGAAAGCTTTTGGCTACATCGAAAGCGCACGGCACCCTAACACCAACGATGGCAAAACGGAATTTGATGAAGGCTGGGGACTTTTCGAAAAAAGTCAGCGGTCCACGACGGAAATTGTGGGCTGGGTGACTTTGGCGAACATCGCATCGCTAGAACCGGAAACAAGGATCTGGAACTCCACCGAATCACCCGTAGTCGTCAAGCATCTTCAGCGGGACCTCAAGTTGATAGTAGCAAGGCAGGATGATACCGGCGGTTGGCGGCCAATCAAGGAATCCGGCCGGGATTTCACCAGAACATATTCTACGGCGATAGCCCTTTGGAGTCTGATCGAAGCTCGCCGGTCAAAATTAGTCCATGAGGCTATTGGTAACTCTTACGACGCTAATATTAGCAAAGGAATAGACTGGGTTTTGAAAAGTTATGCCAGGGAGACGATCGACGGCACGGTACAGAATCTAGGTTGGGTGCCAAATCCAAACCGTCGCGGTCAGAGAGAGCGGTTCGATGGTCTTACCGCGCAGGTGCTTTATATCCTTTCACGTGTGGAAGACCAACCTGGCTTTGAAAACCTTAAGAATGACGAGGCGTATCTTGCCCATAAGAGGACCTTCATAACTGATAGTGATCTGGCGAAACGTTTCGTCTACTCGAATGACCGCATACATGATTTCGACCTGTCTTTCATCGGCGGCGACAATACGAGGTTAGACTTTGTACTCGAAGGTTCTACTTTATTGTGGTTTCCCTGGTCCTACATTGAGCTTGCGAGCCTGTCCAATGACCCATCACTGACGCCGCAGGAACGAAGTGCGGCAGCGGTTTTACGCAAAGAAATACTTGACTCGAAAGTGGATGACATAAACAAATTCGTCCAGGCAGAATTCATGTATGTCCTGGCGGAGCATCTGTATTGTTTCTCGATGAGTAAGAAACAAGGACAGTCCGGCAACCAATAAATGCTGCTGGACGCTGCGTCCGCCTGGCGAATCCCCAATAGGCCCGTTTCACCCAAAGGATCTCCCTATGCGCTGGCTCAAACAGTTCTCGCCTTTGATAACGCTCTCTTTTCTACTTCTCTGGTGCGCGTCTGCTACTCAAGCGAAAGATATTCGCGTCGGGATCACGGAGTACCAGAGCGTAGAGTCGGCTTACGAGAAGTATCAGACGTTTTTTGAAGAGCTCGAGACGGTTAGCCAGGGATCACCGAACAGCGAGGCCCTAACCTTTCGATTTGCCATCGGCACTTATGACGAGGTGATTGACTGGTATAACAAGGGTCTCATAGATATTGCCGTCCTTTCGGCCATGCCGATGTCGGACCTCCTGACGTCCACGGGTACGGACGCTACGCAGCCAGAATTCAAGAAGATGACGGATGCTTATCTGGGTAGAGTAAATCCGGTTGGGGGACGGGCCTCAGAAATTAAGGGCTGCGACTGCACCCGCACATTAGACGACAAGCAGCCAAACTGCTTGAACGGGGTAGAAACTCAAAGCGCTCGATCTGAATATCACACCTCATGCGTGGTGCCCGCCGCGTACGGATGGAAAAGCTTCGATGACGTTAAGAAACTCGCCGGGCAGAACCAGCTTAAGTTTCTGTTCGTCAGGCCGGTTTCGATGTCGGGCTACATCGTCCCTGAATATTTTCTTAAGACATTTCTTAAGAACGAGGGGATCGACCTGCGAAATGAGGAATACGATTTTACGGATCAGCACACCAATACTTTGCAGAGAATGTTGCGCGATCCCCCTGACAAGTCCGATGTCGGCAAACACGTCGTCGGTTTCGTGATTGATAACACTCCCTACTGCGTATCCAAAGCGGATGCAGGCAAGCAGGGGTTCACGGTGCTGGACACGCCCACGCTAACCGATATCAAAATCCCTCATGAAGCTATGCTGGTCAACTACAACTTGATCCGCAGTGAAACTGACCACACTGAATACGACGATATCAAGGCGAAGATGAAGGACCTGTTGGCCAAGAGAAATAAGAAGTTGGCTAAAGGCGAACCGATCTTAAAAAACAAGCCGTCGACTTTTACCTTCACTATGCAGACTGACAATAAACTGCATGCTGACGATTGGCGGCAGGATTACGTCATGGCGAACAAAATCTATGAAACAGTCAAGGTGCCCCGGTCACTGCAATCCGGTTCGTCGTTTGATGAGTTCATTGAGAGTTTGTCTACTTACCAGCACAGCGCAGGGCACCCAGCACAATTGGCCCTGGTGCTTTCCGGGGGCGGTGCAAAATGTGCTTATCAAGCCGGAGCAATTACGGAAATTGAAAACCGATTGCAAGACTTGCGAGAAAATCCGAAGTACAAGGGCAAATACAAAGACATAGATTTCGGTCTGGTCGTGGGAACCTCGGGAGGGGCTATCAATGCGCTGCTTACGGCTTTGGGCGGCACCAAGGTTCCCCAGACACAGAAATACATTAACGGGATGTGGCAATCTTTCCATCAGCAGGAATTTTTCACGCCGTCACCGGTCTTCAATCTGATTTCTGGCGTCTGCTTCGGTCTCCTGCAAGCATTGGCGATCACGTTTGCGGTGCTCTTATTCGGACGTAAACGGATTCATTGGAAACGAATCGGCCAGCTACTTGTGGTGATCGAACTGACAGAAATCAGCGTGGCTATCTATCTCAATTCCCTAAAGCCCTGGGTCGCCCTCTTCGTCATCGCTCAGGTTGTGTTGGTCTTCACGGTTGCCGGCTTAATTCGTTTGGCCAGGAGGGCGGCAATAGCTTTTCTGGCAACGAAACCAGGATACTGGTGGTCAACGCTTTACCGTCACAAGGTGGGCGATTGGTGGCGACTTGCAGGCTGGTTGATCCTACTAATCTCGGCGCTGGAGTTCATCGTTGCGCGTTGGCGAGGACCGTCTTTGTGGCCCGAGGAGCTGGCAACAAACCATTTGGTTCAGCATCTATGGATGATTATTTTGCTGATATCCTCTGTGTCCTATCCCTGGCCCATGGTGTTGGGTCTGTTGATGGTGGCGAGCGGGGTTACCGGGCGGCTAAACATCGACTGGCACGGCCGGCGCCTATGGCTAATCAGAGGGCTGACAGTACTGGTTGTCCTCGTTGCGTGCGTGCTGGTTATAGACTCCCTCTGGAAAGAGCCTTCCCCGTCTAATAGTTTGGAAATTGAAAACGCCTTTATTGTAAGAGTGCCAGGCATGCTCGCCATGCTTAGGCATTTCCCGGCTGGGTCCGGGGATGGGCAGGCGGAAAAGCTTAGAGACATTTCGAGGCGCATTGTGACCGATCCCTCCTTGTTACAGCGCAATCTTGTGATTACGCTTTCGAGCCTCCCCTTAACTGACTCGGTTGCTGAAGAAAATGACGCCAGCAAGCTCAACGCGAGCCAGTTGCCCGAAGACTTGTATTTCTTTTATCAAAACACCCAGTTGCCATGGAAGCCGCCTCCGAATGAAAAGCGATTTATTGATTTTCGGGACAATCCAGACAAACTGCTGGACGTCGTTATAGGGTCAGGAACAATCTATCCGCTATTTCCTTATCGGAATCTGACCGACATCAAGGTCAAAGGAAAAACCGTAACCAGGCTAAAGGTTATCGATGGAGGTTTCATCCACAATAGCCCCATCGAAGCTGCAGTGAGATGGGGAGCGACCCACATTATTTCGATTGAAGCGTCCCCGTTGCCGCGGCCATTCGATCCGGAGGATACGTTCGACAACTCAAGAGTAGCTTTCAACTACATCATGGCCCAAACCCAACGCATGGACGCGGTGGTCAGAGGCGACGCCGAAATCTTTGAACTAAGGCCGAGAAGTGACTGCGATAAGAAGAACCAGGAGCCGGGGTCGGGTTGCAAGGAATCCCCGGAACCTAATATGGACACCTTCGACTTTTCACCCGCCATCGCCAGACAGGCTTTCCAGCAGGGCCAGGACGATGTCAACAGTACCAGGGCGCTGTTCAAGCGCGTTCCCGGGCCGCCGCTGTTTCGAAAAACAGCCCTCCCTGTTTCAGAAGCCTCACTAAACCGCCGGCATTAGTCGATGCCGCGTAGGAAGAGATGCTATGTACAAATTATTAAAGAAATGCCTAAACTCCCCCTTCCTGTGGCCGGCTATAGCCCTTGTGATCGCAATTAATCTGTGGCTGGGTATCAAGGCGGGTGGCGATAACTTGCTGGAAATTCCTCCTGCCGCGCGCTGGGGGATAGTATCACTCGAAATGGCCGGCACCGTTGATAAGGCAAAAGCGATACTACAAGTCTGGGCCCGAAAATCCCCGGAAGGAATTCCATTAAGAACCATTGCCTTGCACAGCCTGATCTATGATTGCGGGTTTTTGGTTCTCTACACGGCGACTCTGGCAATGGCTTGTTTGATCTCGGCTACGCTTATTGATACCAGACATCCGAAGCTCGCGCGTATGGGGCTTGCGAAATTGGGGCGTGGACTCGCTCATCTGCAGGGTGTAGTCGCGGCGCTCGACACAGTGGAGAACATTGCCCTTTGGCGAATACTGCGATCTTCAGGATTGTACGTTTGGCCTGCATTGGCAAAGGCGTGCGCCGTTCCGAAGTTCGCGCTGATTGCCATTACCTTTACCTACATCCTGGTTGTTTTTGTGGTCCGATTAGGTGAAATCAAACAGCGCATACGCCAGAACACCGTTGCTGCCACGTAGCGTTCGGTCCCGCCTTCAAGTTTGCTTGAAAGTTGTTTGCTTTCGTAAAATGTAACCGTTCTGCGTCAGCTGTTGGGCTCAAACATTCCTCGGTGGGATACCTGGGTTGATTTAAATTCATATGTTTTGGCGGAGACGTTAGCGGTCAGCGAGACAAACTCTGGAGTCTCATGTCAGGTCCCACTGATATCACACCGATGACTAGGCTTCACACACTGCTGGCGTTGCTGGTCACGTTAAGTTGCGTAAACATCAGTCTGGCTTCAACGCGGGTGGGGTTTCAGTCAGTCTCCCAAATCGCGAGTCGGGCTACTTTCGTCGGCCAAAATAGAACCTTTTCGTCGGAGCGCGACTCACTCATTGAAGAATTTTCGTTCCTGATAAAAGATTTTAAGATGGATCACCAGGGTGACTTAAACAATCTAAACTTAACGGTTAGTTATAGGTATGGTAATTCACCTGGCACCGACTATCCAGATTTTCTCTTGATTGCAAAGGATATCCAGATGCTTTTGGCGCATTACCCAAACAAGACGGACTACTGGGAAATCGTGAACAAGAAATTAACCTCAATGGTCCTCAGGAAGTATGCAACGATAGTTAGTGTGAGAATAAGGATTGATGTCTCACCCTCGTCCGCAGATCCTTATGCACGGTCAAGTATCACGACGCGCAGTCGCTCGAACGTTAGAGGCCCCTCCCGAATCAAGAAGAACAAACAGTAATTGGTTGGCCGCGCCCGAAACCGAATAGCGCCATGTCTCACGGCGGGGCAACCGTCGGGCAATCAGTGAGGAGCTCTATGCATCGCGCCAGATCTCGGGCCTTCCAATCGCGCTATCGGAAGGCCGAACTAAGACGGCGTCTCGACAATTTGTTTTATCCGGCGGCCTTGCTGAAACGGCTCTTGATCCACCAGTCAATCGTCAAGCGCAGACCTTCCTCGAGGCCAACTTCCGGATGGTAGGCAAGGAGCGAATGGGCGAGACCAAGATCCGCGAGGCTGTCACGCACGTCACCGGCGCGAGGCGAAGCATACTCGGCCCTTAGGCTGCTACGGCCCGTCAGCTTCTTCACCATTTCAAAAACCTCATTGATGGTTATCCGCTCGCCGGTGGCGATATTAATTACCTGCCCGACCGCCGAGTCAGACTCGGCGGCCTTTAGGTTTGCATCAACTACATTTGAGATATAGGTAAAATCCCGAGACTGCTCCCCGTCGCCGTAAATAATCGGCGGTTTTTCGTTCAACGCCGAATCGATAAAACGGGAGATTACACCGGAGTATTGCGAACCTGGATCCTGACGCGGACCGAAGACATTAAAGTAGCGCAGTGAGACAGTCTCCAGAGCGTATGCTCGAGTGAAAACCTGGCAGTAGTACTCTCCCACCAATTTGGCGACCGCGTAAGGTGACAACGGATCTGGCCGCATGTCCTCACGCTTGGGCAACTCGGGCTGATCACCATAAGCCGAACTTGATGCAGCATAGACGAGGCGACGAATTTTTTGATCGCGGGCTCCAAGTAACAATGAAAAGGTTGCGTTGACGCTGGCTTCGTGCGTTTCGGTTGGTTTGGCTACTGAGCGTGGGACGGAAGGAATAGCGGCCTCGTGGAATACTAACTCGACATCCTCGAGCGCGCGTCTCAACGCTTTTTGGTCAACAAGACTTGCCTGAATGAAATCAATATCGCCGCCAATTTCGGTGATGTTCTCGAGATACCCAGTTGATAGGTCGTCGATTATGCGAACGCGGGCGCCGCGGTCCATTAGTGCGGCAGCGATGTGAGACCCGATGAAGCCCGCGCCTCCTGTAACCAGAGCTATTCCTGAGAGTGGCACAATCCTTAGCGTCCTACTCCGACATATTGAAAGCCCATTTCCCTCATCTCTGCCGGCTCATAAATGTTGCGCAAGTCAGCAATCCTGGGAACCTTCATCAATCCTCGAATGCGCTCCATATCCAGGGCGCGAAATTGGTTCCACTCTGTCATAAAGACCAGAGCCTCGGCGCCTGTAGCGGCCTCGTACTCATCATGGGCGTACTCTATCTCTGGTAATACCTTCCGTGCCTCATTAGCGGCGACGGGATCGTAGGCGCTAACTATCGCACCCTTGTCGACTAACCCGTGGATTATTTCTACCGACGGTGCATCCCGCATGTCATCAGTCTCTGGCTTGAAGGCCAGACCTAATACGGCAACTCTCTTTCCGCGCAAACCCTCCGCCAGTCGTTCAATCTTCGGCACCATCGAGAGCCGCTGCTGATGATTGACCTCGATCACCGCATCAACTATTCGAGTTGGAGATGAAAACTCCCGCGCGATAGCAGAAAGAGCACGCGTGTCTTTGGGGAAACACGATCCCCCGAATCCGGGCCCCGGGTGAAGAAATTTTGTTCCGATTCGCCGGTCCATACCTATGGCTCGTGCGACTTCGTGAACATCGCAACCCACCTTGTCGCAAAGATTCGCGATCTCGTTGATAAAAGAAATCTTGGTCGCTAAAAAGGCGTTGGCGGCGTACTTAATTAGTTCCGCGCCTTCCAGCGTGGTAATCACAAACGGTGTTTCGATGAGGTAAAGAGGGCGATAGAGATCACGCATGATGGCGATTGCGTCTTCATCGCTACTTCCAATCACGACGCGATCAGGCCGCATAAAATCACTGATCGCCGCGCCTTCACGCAAGAACTCCGGGTTTGAGACCACACTGAATTCGACGGGCTTATGCTGGTGATTACGGATCAGGGCAGTGATCCGTTTTCCGGTTCCCACGGGAACCGTGGATTTGGTAGCTACCACTTTGTAGCTGTCCATATGTTCAGCGATCTTTCGCGCCACATCTTCGACATAGGAAAGATCAGCAGAGCCGTCAGCGGCGGGTGGGGTGCCGACGGCGAGAAAGATTACCAGAGACTGTTGGATGGCTGATCGGCTATCGGTAGTGAATCGGAGTCGGCCGGCCTGCAAATTCTTCTTAACGAGCTGGTCAAGCCCCGGCTCGTAAATTGTTGTGTTGCCGAGTGCAAGTTGGGAAATCTTCTCGGCGTCTACGTCGACGCAGGTAACATCCACGCCGAATTCGGCAAAGCAGGCTCCGGTAACAAGTCCCACATAACCGGAACCAATGACGGCAATGTGCATTTAGGTTGCTCTTACGTAATCAGAAATTTCCGTCTACGAAAATTTACGGGCCACGCGCGCGATTGACGCGTGACCCGCAAAATTGTCTTCAAATGCCGCGCAACTTGCGCACCATTTGCCGAAATGGGTTCTACTTACTTCGTCGGGCTGACCACGGTAACCGAGCCACCGAAGTTCAGATCGTTGTTATGAGTTGTGGCGATAATCGCTGCCGCAATCGCTCCGCCTGCCGCCAACAACAGCGCTGCCAAAGCACCGCCACTGAGGTGACCGAAGCTGTCCGCTTTCGTCAGACGCGTGCAACGAGTTCCGGGCTGCGGAGTTCCTGCGGATTCAGAAGCACCCGCCGCAATCGCTTTCGTCTTTCCGGCTGACCGCAACTCGACCAATCCGCCCTGAGAAGCGACGATCATATTGCCGCACTCAACATCGACCATAAACGCGGCCGCCTGTTGGGCATCAGCTACAGCTGCGCCGTCCTTTGCGGTAACGATCGCCGCAGTACCTGCCAGCGTCGCAACCCGAACTCGACCCGAATCCAGCGAGGCTGAAATATTCCCGCCGCTGAAATTCAGTTTGAGGCTGGTGTTCGGGAACAACTCAACGCGACCAAGCTTTCCAAGGCTGATGGTCGCACTGCTATTGGCTCCCGTTGCAATAACGCTGTCAGAGAAAACAGTCGCACCCGAAATGGCGGCCTGACCGTTAACGGTGACTTGCCCGGAAACCGAAAGCTCGCCCGACGCTGCTTTCTGCCCCGGCGTTGCGAGTGCCACCATTGAGTAAACGCTTAACACGGCAACCGCGGCAAAGAATGCGATGGACTTACGGCTCCAAGTTCTACTAATCATCATTTCCTCCCGTACCAAGTGAACAAATTTTGTGGAAGCGCGCTAAGATTACTAATAGTCTCGCAGTAGACGGAAACTGATAACCCGTCTCGACTCAACAATCTCGCACGCGCGAGACCTAAAAAAGAAAGCATGCCGGACCAGGTAAGGCCTTTCCAGCCTTGCCTCTTTTACACGAAGTCCGGACCATATGTCAACAATTAACCCTTGATCCCAAGATCAAAGCCACAGTAATTAGCTAGCTTTCGGGGAAGATAGCACGCGGTTCGGCCTCTGTAAAGAGCTTTTTTCCCGAATGCTGTCAAGAATTTGTGTTTTATGGGTTGCGCCAAGTGAGGCCCAACCTCAGACTTGAAGTTACTACAAATAAAGAGGAAACACCAGGGCTCGAGCGTCCCCAGGACCTGGCGGGACCGCTACCGCGGAACGCTCCGCCGCGGGCGAGTGCCCGTTTGTCCGACCCGCTGGCCACTCGCCACCCCGGTTCCTGAACCTGCCGAGAGCGTAACCGAATCTTTCTTCTGGCGCTGCATCAACTCCGCTTGCTCGTAGGGATCCAGACGGGCAAAGAGGTAAAACGCCTCCCCCGAATGAACCACTGATAGAAACCTAAATTTGTTACCGATTATTTCATTCGGACGAAACGCCGTGGCGTTAGGGGGGGTCTCGAACAGCGTACCCAATTCGTCCTGAGTCACCGCTTCGAGCTCAGGCACGTAATCGTTGCCAGTCTGGCGCACGATCCGAATCGCCATTTGTCGCAGCGCTCGAATCCGACTTAAGTTTCGGCGGTAATACGCGGCGGTAATCTCTCTGCGGCTGGCTCGATCATCGACCACCTCCTGCTCGTTGCTGAGGTATCCCAGGTACGCGCGCATGACGGGACCGAACGCTACCTCAGGCTCGCCGTTCACAGACGCGGCCGAACGCTGCGCAATCGCCGTCCCACTCAGAATCAAAACAATTGATGCCAAGATGAAGAGACGCGGCAGACTAATTAGGTTAGGCATGGAACACACCTCAAAAGGTTTGGGTTTTCTTCCGACCGCGAGTCGCATTGAAGTTGAAATGACAGATTACTCTAGCTCAAGAAGGCGACTGCGTGCCAGTTGTAATGGCCCGAAATTGTACTCTCGCGGCACACTCTCTGTATTGCACCGGCAATTCAGCGATGTTACATTTCAATTTCAAGATGAGTGATACACAGGACGACCACCAATTTTCCGGAAGCCGTGTGGCCCTCGGGATAACGGGCGGAATTGCCGCATATAAAGCCATCGAGGTGCTGCGCGGTTTACAGCGGGCAGGCTGTGAAGTACGCGTCACCATGACCAGGCACGCGTGCGAGTTCATTCAACCTCTTACCTTCCGGGCGCTGTCAGGAGCCTACGTGCTCGTTGACGATTATGCGCCTGACAATCCAGACCCAATCGCTCACATTACTTTTTCGCAGACCATCGACTTGTTTCTTATCGCGCCGGCAACGGCAAACACGCTGGCCAAACTAGCTAACGGTGTGGCTGATGACTTTCTCAGCTCGACCTATTTGGCCTGTACCGCTCCCGTGCTGGTAGCCCCCGCGATGAATCCAGTGATGTGGCAGCATCCGGCAACGCAGCGGAATTTGCAGAAGTTGCGCGACGACGGAGTCCAAATCATCGAACCCGACGAAGGCGAGATGGCCTGCGGGACATTCGGGCCGGGCAGACTCGGCGAGCCTGAAAGAATCGTCTCGGCCGCCCTCGAATTGCTCCGCCAGAAGCGGCCCCGGAAGAACAAGACGAGCAATGAAGGCCAGCCTTCTGGGCTGATGTCTAACCGCACCGAAGACCTGCTTGGTGAGCGTTTTTTGATCACTGCCGGCGCGACTCGCGAACCGATCGATCCGGTTCGTTTTATTTCGAATCGTTCATCCGGACGGATGGGGTTTGCACTCGCCGCCGCCGCCCGCGACCGAGGCGCCCAGGTTACCATCGTCGCCGGTATAACCAGTATCGACCCGCCTCCCGGCGTGCGTCTTGTTCAAGTTACTTCGGCGCAAGAAATGCGAAGCGCGGTTATCAAAGAGACCGGCAGAGCCTCGATTTTCATCGCCGCGGCGGCTGTTTCGGATTATCGAGTGAAGGAACAAGCCGGCACCAAGATCAAGAAGTCCGAACCTGAGATGGTTCTGAAACTCGAACGGACTGCTGACATTCTGGGCGAGGTTGCCCAGGGACGAACCAAAGGCCAGCTATTGATCGGATTTGCAGCAGAAACAAATGACTTGCTGGCGCACGCGCGCGCCAAACTGATCGACAAGAATCTCGACGCGATCGTCGCCAATGACGTATCGCGCGCAGATGCGGGCTTTGATTCCGAAAACAACGCAGTCGCGATCCTCTTTCGCGACGGCCGGCAAACTGTCGAACTGCCGTTGATGACCAAGCTCGAAACCGCTCATCGCATTCTGGATGAGGTGGTAAAGTTACGCGGCGCCAACCCAATCAGCAAAGCCGCTTCCATCGAAAGTGCCTGACACGAATGAAACCTGAAACAACCGCGCACGAATTGCTCGACTTGCTCGAACAGTCACGTGAGCACGCACGATATTTTTCCGAGCTTGGCATCGAGACGATTGCGTTATCAAACGAACGCATACCGTCTGCTTCACCCAGACCTCTGCCGACAACTCAGTTGCCTCACCCTTCCACCCAGCACCGCGATCTAACCGAATCTGAACGATCTTCGTCGATGCCACCAGCGGCAGTTACTGTCCCAAGTCCGACACCGCCGGCTTCCCTTTTCCGTGAACCAGCCGCCACTAAATTTTCATCGACCGAATCCACCGAAAGTATGGAGGACGTGTGGCGCGACATCGGCGACTGCACTCGCTGCGGTCTATGTGAAGGACGCACTCAGGTCGTCAACACCTTTGGAAATCATAAGGCCCGTCTGATGTTTGTCGGAGAAGCCCCGGGCGCCGATGAAGACGCGCAAGGCAAACCGTTCGTCGGGCGTGCCGGACAACTGCTGACCAAAATCATTGAAGCGATCGGCATGAAGCGCGAAGAGGTGCTGATCGGCAACGTCAACCGCTGCCGCCCGCCCGGGAATCGCCAGCCGACGCTGGAGGAAGCCGCGATCTGCCGGCCCTTTCTATTTCGCGAGATCGCCGCGGTACAACCTGACGTGATCGTCGTGATGGGAAATACTGCGCTGCGCAACTTGTTGGAGGTACGCGAAGGCATTACCCGCGTGCGCGGAAAATTTCAGGATTTTCGCGGCATCAAAGTTATGCCAACGTTCCACCCCGCTTATTTGCTACGCGACCCGTCAAAGAAAAGAGAGACCTGGGAAGACTTAAAGAAAGTCCGGGATTATCTCGACAATCTTCCACCACGGGCTCAATAATCTGGCCGACGACTTTCATAGTGCAGCGGTTCGCGTTAACCTTCGGCTCGCGAATCGAAACGACCCTCTTTTGATGACCTCCGCAGTCCCAGCTTCAAATCAGACTCTTCCGCTGTACGCTCAGGTGGCGTTTCCCGTACATCTCAGCAAGACCTTCACCTATCGTCTACCTCAGTCGATCCAGCAGGTCGCGCGGGTCGGCTCGCGCGTGGTCGCGCGGCTCGGCGCGAAACCCTTGACGGGCTATATCGTGGCGCTGCTTCCTCACCTGCGAGCCGGCACCAGCCTGGTCGAATCCGAAATCAAGGAAGTCCAGGAACTGCTCGACGTCGATCCCCCGCTCACTTCCGAAATTCTGGAGATTACGCACTGGGTCGCGGATTATTATGCAGCGCCGTGGGGAGAAGTAATGCGCGCGGCACTCCCCGCGGGAATCAACGCGACCGTCGAGCAAACAGTCTCGATCACTGTGCAGGGACGTGAAGCGCTTTCGAGTCGTGAGACCAGCAGTTCAGCCAAAGTCAGAACCAACGCCCTACAACTACTCGCCGCCGAAGGTGAGTTCGAGCTAAACGCCTTTTGCCTGCGAATCGGCGCCGCGAAGACTCCGCAGTGGATGCGAGAACTCGAATCAGAAGGCTTGATTGAGCGCGCTTATCGAACGCGCTCCACGGTAACACGGGCCAAACGACGCAAAGCCGTCCGCCTCATTAAGTCTGAAGCAGACGAATCGGAAACTGGGACCAAACGGGTGACGCCGGCGCAGCAGCGCGCAATCGCAGTTCTTAAAGCTCATCAGAACCCAATGGCCGTCAGTGATTTGATCAAGGCCGCGAACGTCAGCGAGTCAGTCGTACGTACCCTCGCCAAGCGGGGCGTCGTTACGGAATTCGAAGAAGATGTGCGGCGGGATCCACTGTCGCGAGCAGAGCTACCGGACACGGAAGTTTTCAACCTGACGGATGCACAAACCTGTGCCCTGCGATCTATAGAAGAGCGGCTGAGCGAAAAAACCTTCGCGCCGCTCCTCCTGCATGGCGTCACAGGCAGTGGCAAGACCGAGATTTACATACGCGCGATGCAGGCCGCGCTCAATTTCGACCGCGGCGCAATGATGCTGGTTCCTGAGATTGCCCTGACTCCGATACTATCCCGCCGTTTGCGATCTCACTTTGGCGATCAAATCGCGATTTTTCATTCCTCCCTGTCCAAAGGCGAGCGGTTCGACGAATGGTCCCGTCTGCGTAACGGCGAAGCGCGCGTCGTTCTGGGCACGCGCTCGGCGGTATTTGCCCCCGTCCGGAACCTCGGCATCACCATCATCGACGAAGAACAGGACTCTTCATACCGCCAGGAGGAGTCCCCTTTCTATCACGCGCGCGACAGCGCCATCGTGCGGGCGCAGAAAGAATCCGCGGTCGTGGTGCTGGGCACGGCCACGCCTTCGCTGGAATCGTTTCATAACGCACAGACCGGAAAGTATCAGTATCTGCATCTCCCGGAGCGGGTCGCAAATCGCCCGATGGCCCGGGCCGAGATGATCGACATGCGTGAAGTCTTTGCCCGGCGCAAAAAGCCGGCCGTCTTTTCTGATGAGTTACTGCACGAGATCGCCGCGACGCACGCCCGCGGCGAGCAGTCCATCATCCTTTTGAATCGGCGTGGCTATTCGAGTTTTATTCTGTGCCGCTCTTGTGGCGAATCGATCAACTGTCCGAATTGCGACGTCTCGCTCACCTATCATCAAACCGACCGCATCTTGATTTGCCACTACTGCAATCACCATCAGCGCGCGCCCACGCAATGTCCAGCTTGCGCCAGCAAGTACATCTACTACGTGGGCGAAGGCACTGAGCAGATCGAAGAACTTCTGCGCCAGCGCTTCCCTTCTCTGCGCATCGGGCGCATCGATCGCGACACCAAATCGCGCCGGCACCAGTTCGAGAAAACTCTGATTGACTTCGATAAGGGCGAGTTGGATTTGCTGGTCGGGACGCAGATGCTGGCTAAGGGCCATGACTTTCCCAACGTGACTTTGGTGGGCGTGGTCTCGGTCGATGCAGGATTGGCCCTGCCGGACTTTCGCGCCGCCGAACGGACCTTCCAATTAATCACTCAGGTTGCCGGTCGTGCCGGCCGCGGTGATCTGCCCGGGCGGGTCCTGATTCAAACTTATCATCCGCATCACTATGCGCTGCGACATGCCTGCGCCCAGGACTATCGCGGGTTCTATGACGAAGAGATTCGGCATCGACGCAATCACGGCTATCCACCGTTCGTCGCGCTGGCGTTGCTGCTGGTTCGTCATAAGGATGCGGCGCGAGCCAACGCCACGGCGCAACAGCTTCGTCAGGCTCTCGTCGAAGCAAACAGCGATCACGCTTGCCGGATACTGGGTCCGGCTCCCGCGCCCTTCGCGCGTCTACGGGGCGAGCACCGAGTGCAGTTGCTGATCAAATCGCGCAGCCGAAAACAAATGCGCGCCGTGATCGATGCGGCGCTTAAGACACTCGAGAAAGCCGGGAATGATTTGCGCTCGGTGACTCTGGAGATCGATCCGGTGAGTATGATGTGAACCAATCTCGCATTTTTGCGTCTTACGTTTTTCTTTGTGCCTTTGCATGAAATTAAGTGAAGACGTTTCACGCAAAGGCGCCAAGAAAATACTGAAGGCGCAAATGCTTAGTTAGCACGTTCAGATTTATCCGACCAGAAAGAACTTAGCTAAAGTTGGTACTCTAAACACCGATCATCTAAACTCACGGCCATGAAGCTTTCCGAACTTGCAGCTCAAACCGGCGCTCGCTTTTCCTCAAGCGACGCAGATATAGAAATAGAAGGAGCCGCCGGACTCGATCAAGCAGGGTTGGGCCAGGTTACTTTTCTGTCCAATCCCCGATACGCGTCACGTGTGAATACGACCGCCGCGTCGGCGATTTATCTTGCCGAAGATGCTGAAGTAAACCGGGGAGACCTGGCGGTGTTGCGCGCAGAGGATCCCTATCTCGCATTCACCCGCGCCCTGATTCTCTTTCATCCTCCACCGCCGTTCATGCCGGCAATTCATCCTTCAGCGGTGATCGATCCAAGTGCAAATATTGCTCACGACGTCTTCGTTGGGGCCCACGTCGTAATTGGGCCCGGCGCGATTATTGGAAATCGGACTCAGATCCATCCCAATGTAACCATCGCCGACAATGTGACTATCGGGAGCGACTCGGTGATTCATTCCGGCGTAGCGATTCGCGAGAACTCAGTCGTGGGTCAGCGCGTCATCATTCACAATAACGCAGTCATCGGCAGCGATGGTTTTGGCTTTGCTAAAGATGAATCACGCCGCTGGTTAAAAATCCCACAGACGGGCCGCGTCGTGATCGAAGACGATGTGGAGATTGGCGCCGGCACGACCATCGATCGCGCTTCCAC
>JAWVEM010000065.1:0-26842 GCA_033856735.1 Blastocatellia bacterium | reverse complement strand
TGCTCGCGATCTTCGTTGACCTTGAGTTCGATCACTGCCAAGCGGCCATCGTGACGCAGCGCGAGGAGATCGATTGGGCGCGCGCCGCTGGCGCCGATAGCGGTGCCGTGCGAAGTGCGAAATTGCGCGTGCAGTGGCGCGACGATCAAGCCCGGATCGAGTCTTGAGATGTCGCGGCGAAGGATTGATTCCAGCCAAGCCTCTCCCGCGGCGCGATAGAACCAATGACGGCGATCGATGCAGTTGGCGTGGCGATAGTTTTCCAAATCGCGCCAAAGCTTTATCCAATCCTGTTCGTGATAGTCGTCGAGCAGGCGCCGCGACGAGCCTTCAATCCCAAACCAGATTCGATCGCGATCCATCACGCGGCGCACGCGCGCAAAGGGCAGGCCGTGGTAACGAAGTGTCTGGCCGTGACGAGAAGCGACCACGTCGATCGCCTCCGGCCGCAGCGCGACAATTTGGTTTATCCGCTCGATCGTTTCGTCTTCAACAATGGGCGGAAACTGCTTTAGCCGCTTGCGCCACAGATTCTTTCTTTCAAGTGGGCGCACTGGTTGGAGTTCTTGCCAGGCTTCATCTGTGCTCAGGCGAACGCCCTCACTCACGTTCGGGCTACTGCCCCGGATTTCGAACAACTCGATCCGCTGGCGCAGTGAGTTACGGAGGAGCGCGTGACGCTCGCGCGCAGCTTCCAGCACATTGTGTTCGACGGCGAGCACAAGCTTTTCGATCGCAGGCCGACCGGGGCGCTTTTGTAAACGATCGAACCAGAGCAGCGTTGATGAAAACAGCGAGTCGACATTTCGCGCGTCGCTCCTTGCCACCGTGCCGGTCACCGCGATCCGTTGATGCGGCCGGCGCAAAACGATGCGTGCGTAACGGCCCGGCTGATCGCGCCGCATCCCAGGGCTCAGGGCGGCGCTTTCGATCAGTGGCAGAGACTTTAGTCTGTGATCTTCAGAGGAATCACAGACTGACGTCTGTGCCACAAGGGCCTCGCACGCGATCTGCGCGAGTCTTACACAGCGCCTCTGTCGCGCTGCGGCAATGCCGGCAACGATCGCTTTGGCGGACTCTCGCGGCACCAGATCGAGCGTTGCCACCTCGGCGCCCATGCGCCGGCTGACCGCGAGCACCAGTTTTTGGCCTGTCCAACTCCAGGCAGTGATCCGCCAGGATCGGAAGCCGCTTTCCATCCAGCCGGAGAAGATCAGACGATGATGGTCGATGGAAAATTCAAACTCAGCCGCGCCTATCGCGAGCGGCGCGCCACCGTCGTGCGCCAGGAACCATTCACTGTGGCGGTCGAGCAACTCATCGATTGAGCGCTTCGCATCGGAAACGGCCGCGCCGTCATTGAGTTGTAGCAGCATTTGCGGGAGTCATCGGACGTTATGCTAAGATCCTCGAGTTCGACAACCTTCAGTAGGCCCTGAACAGATTTCTTCGACGCGTAGCGTCGGCATGAATTTAGCCCGGCGTTTCAACGCCGGGAAAAAGCGAGCGAGAGTACCACGCGCGTCGCGTTGCGACGCCTGAGAATGGGATTCAACCGTCGCTACGCGACGAAAGAATCTATGGGCTACTTAATCCCGGCGTTGAAACGCCGGGCTAAATTCAACTTGCCGCTACGCGGCAGTTACTCTACGGCAAGTTGGGAACGCAGAGCTTAACAGTCAATAAGCTTTTCGAAAAGTAAAGATTTTTATCAATGAAACCGACTTTTTTAGCAGGGGCGGTGCGCACTCCGATTGGACGTTTTGGCGGATCGCTTCGGGATTGGACCGCCGCTGATCTCGGGACCGCGGTCGCAAAGGAAAGTTTGCGGCGCGCTCACATTCGACCAGAGCAAGTCGACGATTCGATCTGGGGCTGTGCGCGGCAGGCGGGCGGCGGGCCCAACGTGGCGCGACAAATTACTTTTCGCGCCGGAGTGCCCGATAGCGTGCCGGCCTTTACGGTGAACCAGGCTTGCGGGTCCGGCCTGCGCGCAATCATTCTGGCTGCCGAACAAATCATGCTGGGCCGCGCCAACATTGTTCTCGCCGGTGGCACGGAAAGCATGTCGCGCGTTCCCTACTTTGCCGAAGGCGCGCGGTTCGGTATGCGCATGGGCAATACCGAATTGGTCGACGGCATGTACCGCGATGGGTTCAACGATCCGCTTTCCGGATTGATAATGGGCGAGACGGCCGAGGTGCTCGCGAGGCATTACGAAATCTCGCGTGATGAGCAGGACGAATACGCTTTGCGTTCTCAACAACGTGCCGCCGCGGCGATTGCGGCCGGACGGTTTGACGCCGAACGCCTGGCGCTTGAGTTGAAAGATCGAAAAGGCAACGTCGCGATGTTTACGACCGACGAACACGTGCGGCTAAAGGCATCGATCGAAGATCTGCAAAAGCTCGCTCCGGTCTTCGCGCAAGATGGCACGGTGACGGCCGGTAACTCTTCCGGAATCACGGATGGGGCCGCGGCGATTACGGTCCTCAGCGAAGCAGCTTTGCAGGAATCAGACGCTGAACCGCTGGGGCGGATTGTCGATTACCAAATCGTCGGCGTGCCGCCTGAGATCATGGGTATTGGCCCAGTGCCGGCCGTGCGGGGAATTCTCGACAGACAGAAACTGTCGTTGGCGGAGATCGATCTGGTCGAGATTAACGAAGCGTTCGCAGCCCAGGTCATTGCCTGCGATCGAGATCTACAATTCGAGCCCGAAACATTGAACGTCAACGGCGGCGCGATCGCTCTGGGTCATCCAATTGGTTGCACCGGCGTTCGGATCACTACGACGTTGCTTCACGAAATGAAGAAGCGTCGTTCAAAACGCGGCCTGGCGACGCTTTGCATCAGCGGCGGCATGGGCATAGCTTTATTGGTTGAGCGGGTTTAGCCGGTTGCTCAGAATTCGAAAGGCCGTTCCTTTTTGGGAGTGCGTTTTCGGCCAACCATGCCGCGCTGCTAACGCATCGGACTGTCACGCCGTCATATAATGCCGGCGTTTACTTCAAACAGAAACAGATTTTAGAAAGAGGTTCGATAGTGAATAAGAAGGTTATGGGATCGTCAATCGCATTAGGATTGGTTTTAGTGGCACTCTGCTCGGGGTTCGGTTCGGGATCGGCGCAGCGTAAGCCGGCAAACAATTCCACATCGCCTGTCGATGTCCTGAGTTATCTTCCCGCTTCCGATGGCATCGCGTTAATCGACGTGCGTCGTTTGATAAACGAGACCCTGCCGCGCATCCTGGCTGGCGATCCGGCAAAGCTCGCGCAGGCCAACGCAGAGATCGACAAGTTCAAAACGCGTACCGGCATCGACCCGCGCTCTTTTGATCGCGTGGTCCTGGGAACGCGGTACGTGTACCCGTCGCCGAAGGTGACCAAGCTCGAGACGGTGGCGATTGCGCGCGGAACGTTCGACGCCAAAGGACTCTCCGCGGCCGCACGAATCGCCGCCAACGGAAAGTACCGCGAAGAAAAATATCGGGGCGCGACGATCCTGATCATTACTATCAAAGATCAGATGAGACTGTTTGGCGTGTGGGACATGAGAATCAATGAGCTGGCAGTGTTCGCACTCGATTCACATTCACTGGCGATCGGGACCGTCGCCAGCGTGCGCGCGGCGATCACGGCGGGCACAGCGGGCCAGAAAGGACGTGCGGGGGCCGACCTTGCCGCGCTTGCCACTCGCGATCCGAACGCGGTTTTTGGATTTGGCGCGAACGTGCCGAGCGAGTTGATGGCCAATTTGAATGTGGGCAATGATACGATTGCCAAAGACGCCGGCTCGATCAGACAGGTTTATGGATCGTTCGGATCAAACGAGAGCGATGTTTCGTTAATGCTGGTGGCCCGCACGGATTCCCCGGCCGCGGCAAATAATCTGAGCGATACCGTTACTGGCCTCAAGCAACTTGGCGGACTCTTCCTCGGTCGCATGGCGCCGGCGCGAAAAGCTTTGGCGCAAGCCGCTCTCGACAATCTGAAAATCACCACGCGCGGCCCTGAACTCGAGATCAGGACCCAGGTCGCGGCGGCGAATCTGGCCTCGGTCATAAAATAACTTTGGCAAAGCCAAGCGCGACACAGGAAGGACAAGCGGCGCCGGATTTTGGTCTGCAAGACGGCGACGGCGCTGAATGGCGTCTGTCGGATCATCGCGGAAAGGTCGTGGTGCTTCTGTTTTATCCGGGCGACGAGACGCCTATCTGCACCCGTCAGATGTGTTCGGTGCGCGACCGTTGGGCCGACTATTCGGCGACCGGCGCGGAAGTGGTTGGCGTATCGACCAATACCGTCGATTCGCACAAGAGTTTTGCCAAGCATCACGATTTGCCTTTGCGGCTGTTGGCTGATGCAGATGGAAAGGTTGCGGATCTTTATGGCGCGCAGTCTTTGATTCCCGGCAAGGTTGCGCGTTCGGTCTTCGTGATCGACGCAGACGGAATTATTCGGCATCGTGATGTGCGACCGCTGGGACTTTTTCGGCCCAGGGATGACGACGTCATTGCGGCGATCCGAAAAGCGCAGACGTAATTTGGAGTGCGCTGACTTGTCAGCGCTTTGTTAAGCGGCGACTTGTCGCCGCGAGTCGGTAAATCACGGCTTCTAGCTGGCCGCGACAAGTCGCGGTCTTTGAAAGCGGCGACAAGTCGCCGCACTCCACATTTTCCGGAACTCCGCTATAATCCTCGCGAGGTGAAACAAATCAATGTCTGATCTAATTAAGTGCCCGCGTTGCGGGCAGAAGCGGGCCCCGCTCGGGTATGCGCCGCTGCCAACCGAACTCGGCCAGAAGATCGCCACGGAAGTTTGCCAGCCATGTTGGGCTGAATGGCTGCAGGCCCAGACGCGCATCATCAATCACTATGGTCTGGATCTCACCAATCTCGAGGCCCAGGGATTTCTGATGGACAATATGAAAGGTTTTTTCTATGGCTCGACAGAGCTGGCCCAGATCGACACCACGAAAGAAGGCTCGATCAAATGGTGAGGTCAGCAAACTGCCTTCCTGAAACTTAACACCTGGATTATTCGTAAAAACAGCTGCTCGTTTAGGTCGGTGCTGCTCGTGCACTCAATTACTTAGTCACGTATCCGCGGAATTGAATTTTAGAGGAGGATTCCCCGTTGTTCCAGAGAAATGTCTTTGCTCGTCTGCTTGTCTTAGCGACCGCGGTCGCTTTTTTATTGCTCGCGTCTAGTGCGGTCTTTGCTCAAACCAAGCTCCTGCGCTTTCCCGACATTCACGGTGATCGCGTGGCTTTTACTTACGGCGGAGACATCTGGACCGCGCCCACCACCGGCGGTTCGGCGATTCGCCTGACTGCGCATCCGGGCGTTGAAGTGTTTGCTAAATTCTCGCCGGACGGCAAATGGATAGCGTTCACTGGTCAGTACGATGGCGACGAGCAGGTCTACGTCATTCCTTCTTCCGGCGGCGTTCCTCGGCAGTTGACGTTCTATCCGGCAAGAGGGCCGCTGGCGCCGCGCTGGGGTTGGGACAATCAGGTTGATGGTTGGAGCAAAGACGGCAAGCGAATCTTCTTTCGCTCGCTTCGTGATTCGTGGACGTTGCCCATCGCGCGACTATTCAGTGTCTCAGTGGAAGGTGGTCCGACCGAAGCTCTGCCAATGCCTGAGGCTGGCTCCGGCGACTATTCCCCGGATGGCGCGCGCATGGTTTACTCGCCCCAGTCGCGGGATTTCCGATCTGAGAAACGCTATGGCGGCGGCCAGGCCAACAAGCTCTACCTCTTTGACCTGCAAACCAACAACACCAAGCCAATTACCGAAGGTCCGCGGCCCACGCGCGATCCAATCTGGATTGGCGATACCATTTACTTCAATTCGGATCGCGACGGTCATTTCAATATCTACAGCTACGGCGTTTCCTCCGGCAAGACCGCGCAGGTCACACGCAGCAAGCAATGGGACGTGCGCTGGCCCAGTTCCGATCACGAGGGCCGCATCGTCTATGAAATGAACGGCGAGCTGCAGATTCTCGACGCCAGGAGCGGCAAGATCACTCCCATCTCGATCACTGTGCCTGACGATGGACTGGCGCGCCGGCCCAGTCGCGTCTCAGCCGCCAACAACATTGAGTCGTATGAGCTGAGCCCGAAGGGCGAGCGAGCCTTGTTCTCAGCGCGCGGCGATATTTTCACCGCGCCGATCGAGAAGGGACCGACGCGCAACCTGACGCATTCATCCGGCGCCCACGACAAATGGCCCACCTGGTCGCCTGATGGCTCGCAGATCGCTTTCATCTCTGATATGAGCGGCGAAGAGGAACTATATCTGGCGCCGCAGGATGGTTCGAAACCCGCGCAACAGATCACCAGCGGCGGCAGCGCGATGCGCTATCAACCCGAGTGGTCAGCCGATGGCAAGCGAATCGCTTTCGGCGACAAGGACGGAAAGATCTGGGTAGTGACGCTGGCGGATCGAAAGATGATCGAGATCGTCGATTCGACGCGCGGCCAGATTCGCGATTATGGATGGTCGCCCCGAGGCAACTATCTCGCTTTCAGCATGCCGGTGAGCCCTAACGGGAACACCTCT
Organism: Blastocatellia bacterium; assembly: GCA_033856735.1. Classification (GTDB taxonomy): domain Bacteria; phylum Acidobacteriota; class Blastocatellia; order Pyrinomonadales; family Pyrinomonadaceae; genus UBA11740. The sequence goes on along the minus strand of JAWVEM010000065.1, from coordinate 20,270 downwards.
GTTTATGTTTGGAACGCGGTCGACAACAAAGTACGCAGCGTGACTGACGCCAACTTCAATTCCATCAATCCCGTTTGGGATCCGCAGGGAAACTATCTCTATTTCATCAGCAATCGTGAGTTTGCGCCGCAGATCTCGAACATCGAATTCAACTACGCAACGAATCGCGACGCTTATATCTACGCGCTAGCGTTGCGCAAGGACGTCAAGCATCCGTTCCCGCCTGAAAGCGATGAAGTCAGCGTTAGTAAACAGCCTGACAAGCCATCCGAAGCCGCGCCTGCGGAGCAACCAAAGCCGGCCGAGCCGAAACCGGAAAGCACACCCAAGCCCCCCGCGAATCTCACCGTCGATTTCGATGGGATTACTACGAGAGTTGCGCGCGTGCCGGTCGGCGCGGACAACTATGGCGGGCTCGCGGCCAAGGCGGGTCACCTTCTTTATGCCGTCGGTCCCGCTTTCTACTACGGCCGCCAGGGCGATCGCCCGGCGCAGTTAAAGATCTTCGCTTTTAAGGATCGCAAAGAAACAACCATCGCCGATGACATCAACGGTTATGCAATGTCCGGTGACGGCTCTAAAGTTTTGGTGAGACAAGGGCCGGGCTTCAGTCTTTACGACGCGACGCCGCAAGGCGACAAGACGAAAAAGCCCGTGCCGACTACTGGCTTGGTTGTAGATCGCGTTCCCGCCGAAGAGTGGAACCAGATTTTCAACGAAGTCTGGCGGCGTTATCGCGATTGGTTCTACGTACCGAACATGCACGGCTATGACTGGGTCGCCTTGCGCGAACAATACAAGCCGCTGCTGCAATACGTCGCCCACCGCTCGGATTTGAATTACGTGATCGCAGAAATGATTTCTGAGCTGACCGTGCAGCACGCTTATATAGAAGGCGGCGATTTTCAGATTCCGCCACGACCGCGCGTAGGTCTGCCGGGTGCTCGCTTTGAACTCGATAAGCAATCCGGCCGCTATCGCATCTCGAAAATTTTTGAGGGTGAGAATGAAGAGGATATCTATCGCTCGCCGCTCCGAGAGATTGGCGTCAACGTCAATGTGGGCGATTACGTGCTGGCCATCGACGGCGAAGAACTGAAAGGCGCCGACGATCCGTATCGCCTGCTGCGCAACAAGGCGGACAATACAGTTCAGCTCACCGTCAATAGCAAGCCCACGATGGACGGATCGCGCACCGTCTCTTATCGTCCGATCACGGACGAAGGAAACCTGATTTACCTCGACTGGGTTTCGCGCAATCGCCGTCAGGTGGAAGCAGCAACCGGCGGCCGAGTTGGCTATATTCACGTTCCCGATATGGGCGCCGCCGGCATTCGCGAATTCATCAAGTGGTATTATCCGCAACTTAATAAAGAAGGATTGATCGTGGACGTGCGCGCCAACGGCGGCGGCAACGTGTCCCGCATGCTGATCGAGCGCTTGCGGCGTAAGGTTCTCGCCCTTAACTATCAGCGCACGGACGATGAAGCGAGCACCTATCCGGATGGAGTCTTCCTGGGTCCAATGGTGGCATTGCTCGACGGCAACTCGGCTTCTGACGGCGACATCTTTCCGGCGATGTTCCGCGAAGCGGGCCTGGGGCCGCTAATCGGAAAGCGTTCGTGGGGTGGGGTAGTCGGCATCAGCAATCGCGGCAACCTGATCGATGGCGGCGCTGTCTTTGTGCCGGGGTCGGCGTTCGCCAGTAAAGACGGCCAGTGGATCATCGAAGGCCACGGCGTGGATCCGGACACCGAAGTGGATAACGATCCGGCGTCAGAGATCGCCGGCCGCGATCCGCAACTCGAGCGCGGCATCGCAGAGGTCATGGCGAAATTGAAAACCCCGGTGAAGTTGCCACCCCGCCCACCGGCGCCGATTAAGACGCCCAAGTAGTGGCACAGACTTTAGTCTGTGATTTTCAAAAAGCCCGCGTGGATCAATTCTGATCCCGCGGGTCTCTAGCATTATGATTAGGCCCGGTAAATCTCATTTACTTTTCACCACCAGCTTTTCCAAAGGCACCATTGCCGTCATGCCCTTGTGCTGAAAACAGAGTCTCACTACAACGGGGACGTATTGGTTTCAGGTAACAGGTCTTGTTTCTGTTTTAGTCGGTTAGGAGGTCGGGAGTTTATTGAACCTAGACAGGTTGTCCCACATTTGTCCCACCAGTTAGGTCCGGTTGCGAGGTGCCGTCAGGCATATCCACCTTGCCAGAAGACATCCCTGAAAGGACGAACAATCGGATGGGCCAAGTGGGGCGCCGCCAATGAGGAGAATCAACGGTCACAGATCGTGAAGTTGCTCGCTAGCTGATGCAAGCGGTCGAAGATCATCACCTTCCGATCCGTCGTAGTAGCTCATTACCTGTTGAGCCTCTTTGGAGTTGGCGTCGGCGTTCTTTTCATAATTCACCACGTCCCCACCGGCGAATCGAGACTCAACGAGCGACCGCAGTTGATTCCTTAACGGTTGCATGGCGATTCTTCGTTAGGTAAAGTTTCGCAGCTTCCAAGCGCGCAACTCCATTTTGCTCTTTTACTATTAGTCTCTCAGCGATCGCTGAAACCTGCTCAAAGTCGACGTCGATTAAGGGATCGATCGCGCTGCGAAAATCAAAGCCAATCCTGGGCGTCGCGACGGTCGCGCCCGAGATAGAAACAGCTCCTATACCAAGATTAGGCGCGTTGCTGTTACGCAAATCGAACCGCTCCAACTTATTAATCATTTGCACCGCCTGCTCAAGAGACGTTAAAGCTTGAGTCTGATCGAGTCTCGCCAGAATGGCAATTCTACCCAACAGAATCCTCGCCGCATTTGACGACGGATTGCTTTTCTTAAGTTCGCGGTCGAGGTCGCTGAGCAGATCCAAGGCGCGATGCTTGGCCAAAATTGCTTCGCCGGACTCACCGTTCGCTGACTTTGACGCAAGCAGGTTTTGCGCAATGGCGATCTTTACCACGGCTTGCCGCGCCGGGTCTGTAATCGCTGACGCGATATTGAGGGCCTTTGCTGTATCCGCCTTCGTGACAAAGAACAAGGCCGCGCGATAGAGCACAAAGGAAATCGCATCGGCGCGCAAATCAAAATCGTCGATCTTCTGCGCAGTACGTTTTGCCCGCTCATAGTCGGCGGGATTGGTGGTCAGCGCTACCCTTATATAGGCGACGTTTCTGAACAATGCGCTGCTCTCTTTGTCGGCGTCATCTTCTAACTGAGAGATTCGCTTGTCATAGAGTTCTTCCCTTGTGAGGCGCTTCGTGGTGTCGGCATTATCTGCGGTCCGTTGAGACGTGTCGCTGGCAGATCCGGCTTCACTATCGGGGGTCAACTGGCGTCGCAACTGGCTCAGAAATCCCTGTGCTGACGGCGCGAGTTCTGGGGCAAAGACTGCATACTGTCGCGCCACCAGATTGCCCAGGATCAAAGTCTGCTGTGCTCGCTGTTTGCCCTCAGGAGAACTAAGCGTAACGGGCTGCGTCAACAACCGTTCGTAAACGGCGCTCAGGTAACTTCTGGCCCGCTGGGGCTCGTTCGACGCCACGGCTGCGATGTTTTGCTGAGATGGATTCACGACGAGCATTCCCTGGCCACCCGAATTCGCTGAGAAGGTAAACCCCGGTTGAAACAGATAGCCGGCCAGTACCTGCGCTTCCGAAGGATCGGGCAGGCCACTGCTAAATCTGACCAACGCCAGGTCAAAGAGCCGATTAGCCAACAGCACATTCTTACCGCGCATGCTGGTCAAAATATTTTGGAGTTTGTAGGACAGGCCATCCGCCAAGCTTTCTTCGGCCAGGATGAAAGCCTCTTCAGGATTCGAATCAACGACCTGCTGTGCCATGCTCAGCAATTGTTCACTGCGGGCTGTTCGATCATCGAAAGCGCCGCGCTCTCGCTTTTCATTTGCTTCCTTGTCGGACATCAGTTTCAGGAATTCGTTCGCCAGTCTTGGATCGTGCCGGCGGGCTACTCTAAGGACGGTGGTCCGCAGCTCACTTTGAGCCGAACTGGTGAAGAACGCTCTAAGTGTCTCGTCTCTGGGTGCATTAGATAACTGATTGGCGATCTCCCAGGCCTTTCTCAGCCATTTACCTGACTGAGGCGGATCGTCATCCCAATACAAGTCTGCCGCGTCTGCCAGTACCGAAACGGCAGTGTCCTTGTCGCTCCACTGCGGAGCCTCTGCAGCAACCTGCCTGATCGTTGAGAGAGCATAAAGCACGAGTCGTTCGCGCTCTTGCTCTTTGGCTGCCTGAGCCGGCGCTTGAGAAAGCGTTGCTCCTGCAAAGCAGTGAAGCAGTAGGAGTATTATGAGCCCGCGTGTCGAGCTCATTTCGTCCTCCTTGGAAGTGCGATGCCACGGGACTTGAGCGATGATGATCTTACGTCAACTCTCTCGTCGTCACTGATCTCTATATTGATCTCAAACCGCGCCTCCGGGAAATTCGCGAAATCCCAGGTGCGACTCACAGGTATTGTCAGGGTCTTTTTGAGCTTGGAATCATGGACGCTGATAATTGAATAAAACACGAAAGTCTGAGCCTCTGTCTCATGGCCTGGGGCCAACCGATCTGCAGGCTGATTTTTCAGTTTGTCCAACGTCGCCGTATCAAAAGGGATTTCCAAAAGCATTGTTTGACCGTTTGAGGAACTGAGCGACTTTGCGAGCGTCCCTTTCTTAACCAAGTCGCCCGCGTGTTCCGTACTACGGTCGTCGAGTTTTGCTCTTTCCTGGAACAGACGGCTTTCAGGAAGCATTCGCAATTCGTAGGCGATCTCCCATTTGCTGCCTGGTAGGTTGAGCCCGGGCGCCTTTATCAGATGAAGGCTGACAATGCCCGATCTGGGCACCTTCTGCAAAGATCGCGAGTCCGTGCCGGATACTGGCAAAGGCCCCAGCGAAGTCAGGAAAAGCACAAACAGAATCGTAACGAGTCGCTTTTTCATTTTACCTCCACCTCCCCGACATCTTTGATCAAGCAGCCGTATCGGCTGAGCTACCGTACCAAATCTTGGGGATGACACCATCCTGGGGCAATACTTTTGTGGACTTAAGTTTAAAACCCAATCGCGGCAATATCGCGGCCCCATGATCCAACAGGATTGGGAGGCCTACAGGATTCGCTTCTATAAAGGTTTGACAGTGTCTCGGTCTTCGATACCGACGCCGTCGACAGTTACTTTGGGCAATTAAACACAGATGAGGACACGCGTCTGTGCTCTTACACACATAACCCCAACGCATTTATTTTAAATTGAGAGACGATTTGCGGATATTCATTATGATAGGTTGGATTGTAAGCTAACGAGTTGAGCGCTGGTGCGCTTTCGGATAAGATCCGGATTGCTAGCGATGCGCACCTGTTGTGCAAAACGCGACAGAAGCCGTGTTGCACGGGGCCCGATCATTACGCACTTGTAATGATTGGGCTTTCTCTTGAACGGACGCTGTCCAACTGAGACGCTCAAAATTTGGCCGGGATAATTGTTAAGGATTGTGCAGGCTTTCAAATATTTCTGTTGCGGATTTCATGGCAGTCGAAAAACCAACTCAGTTGGCCCCAGGCACACAAGTGAAATTCATGGCCGCACAACTAGTTTAGATAGAGGGAGTAAGCTCGGCAGCCCTTTGTGCTGAAAGCAGCGCTCGCCGGCAGCATGTACGCGGCGATGACATGGAGTGCCTTTCTTTGTTCGCGCGCCGCAGATGTAGCCGGGTTCGTCCGCACTCGCCACGACGGATTGAGGACTGGTCTTATCCTTATCTCTGCGGTCGCTTGTCAGGACAGAACCGTTCGAGTTCAACGGCAAATCAGAGAGAGGTGAATTAGCGGCCCGCTGAATGAGCAGAGGCGGAGCCGGCGCACGCAAGTATCTCCCCAGTGCAAACGCCGAGACGGTGACGATTGCGATCAGCGCCACCGGTCTGATCCAACCGCTTCTCCCAAGGCGGCGCACACAGTTGTCGCAAAAACGCGCGTTCAGCCAGGCTCGCCAACCGCGGCGCGCCACGCGCTCACCACATTCCACGCAGAAGTTGGGATGATACATCGCGGGGAGAAACCTTATTTTTTCGACTCATCATAGTCGATTCACGGACGGCAAAAACAAGATATTTTTCTTTGCTTAGTATGGTGCTGAGCGACTGTTGGTTATGGTCGATAGCAAATCGGGTCTTCGAGGAGTATCAGGCTAGTTTTGATTTTCTCAGCGCCTTCAGCATTCCTTTTCGCTTTTGCGTGAATCCAAAGTCGAGCAAAGATCAATTCACGCAAAGGCGCAGAGAGAACCGAAAGGCGCAAAGGCAAATCAAGATGCTTCCCTTCCGCGCGGCAAGTTGCAAACTAAACCGAGGCACAGGCATACTCAATCACCCCAGCAAACTAATCTCGTAGTTAGTCAAAAGACAGAATGAATTCATTCTCAGCCCCTGCTTCAGTCTCTAATCTCGCGCGATGGACCACCGTATTGCTGTCATTGACGGTGCTGTTAATCGTCATCCCCTCGGGCGTTCGGGCCCAACAACCAGACGAGGTTATTACGACCAACACGGCGCTCGTGCAATTGAACGTCGGCGTCGTGGACCAACAGGGCCATTCGATCACGTCATTGTCGCGTAACGACTTCGCGGTGTTCGAAGACGGCGTGCGCCGGCCCATTATGAGTTTCGAACCGACGGACGCGCCGTTTAGCCTGGTGTTGCTGCTCGACATGTCCGGCTCAACCGTGAACTTTCGCCAGCAGATCAGATCCGCTGCGCTACGCTTTCTTGACGCACTAACTTCAGAAGATCGAGTTGCGGTAGTTCAGTTCAACGGCAAGGGGGTCAAATCACTCCTCAAATTCAGCAACGACCGACGCCGGATTGCTTATGCGATCACTGACCTGGCCAGCGGGGCTGGAGAGACGCCACTGTATGAGGGACTGAAATACTCGCTTAAAGAGCTGTCCAGTGAAGGCAAGCGGCGCAAGGCCGTCGTAGTTCTGACCGATGGGATTGATACTGAGGCGCGTAACGGAGATCGCGCCATCGTAACGAAAGTTTCAGACACCCAGGTCAGCACCGCCATTAAAGCGGAAACGAATTCACAAGTCGTGACGGTATTGAATCAGGCCGACCGCGAAGGTGTGACAATTTTCCCGCTGGCGCTGCCGTCCGGCGATCCGAAACGTCTGCCACTTCCCGACCCTGCGATCACCGCGATGTACGAGGCGGCGCATAGACGACTGCAGTTGCTGGCCGATCGCACCGGAGGACGTCTGCATGAGATTCGACGGCTCGACGATCTCGCCAAATTGTACGCCCAGGTCGCGGCGGATCTACGAAGTCTTTACACCATCGCCTACCAACCTCCCAACCCCGGTACTCACGATGGCAAGTGGCGGGAGATTCGCGTCGAGATCGCCCGCGCCGATCTGGTGGCCAGCACCAAGCCGGGATACTACGCGCGATAGGATCTGACTTCTCAGACAAACTTCTAATGGTTGAAAAGACCGACTGAACTTTGTTCGACTGCGAGTTTCCCAACTTGAAACTTAAAAAGTTAAACCTTAAACTTGTCCCCGATTCGCTGCTCACTAAACCACTCATGCACCCGTAGCTCAGCTGGATAGAGTACCTGACTACGAATCAGGGGGTCGCACGTTCGAGTCGTGCCGGGTGCACCATTTATTATCCCTAACTTAGAAGGTCTCGACGTGCGCGAAGGAAAGGGCCGTGCTACGTCGTAGGGGCCGGTTGGGGCCACGATTTGATTGCCACTCAAAGAGACTTTCTCCAACACTGGCTCCCCCTAGCTCCTGCTACCCCGAGCATTTTGCAGATATTCGCGCTAGCGCAAACAAGTAAGTAAGAATCATTGACATTGAATTTTGCTTGGTGTATCTTGCGCTCCGCTTGACACCAGGTTTGGCTGCTCTCCCATGAGCCACTGCTATCCGCAAACTCGACGGACCAGCCCAGGACCCAGTTGCTGTCGACCTTTTTGGCAGCGCTTTCACGATAGGACACACTCCAGTCATGCCTAACAAGACAAGAAACGCTTCCGATGAAGAAACGAACAAGAACAGCGCGACCCAACCGCAGATGCCAGCGGTGCCGCCGCCGGATGATCCCCTGCGCCGCGCTGAGGAGTTCGATCCGGATCGTGAGTTCAAGAGCAGAGAGATGGCGGAGAAGCGACTGGACGCCATTCGAAAAACCCGAGAGATGCCCACCGCTAATGAAGAGGCTGCCGCGGATGAAGCTGGAGAGACTTCTGCGGAAGACGAGTCGGATTCGACTTAAGCGGCGGATCTCGAAGCCTCAACCTCAAACCCAACCATAAAGAAAGGACAGAACATGCCGACTCGAAAGAAATCTTCCAAACCCACGAAAGCTTCCCGAAAGTCTTACTCCCGAAAGGGCCCAAAGAAGGCGTTACCACCCCCGGACGATCCGATGCAACGGCATCAAGAGACTTCTCTTGATCTGAACGTCGTGCTTGACACGCAATCGACGAGCGCCGCAAGCGCCAGCTTTATCAACGCGACTACGAGGGCTGCCAGGAAAAAACCCAAGAAGACGCCGACGACAAACACGGAGGGCGTTAATCAAGCCGGCGATCGTGACGTTTCGCAGTTGGCCCAGCTAAGGCTGGCCGCGCTGGAGCAATCTCGTGGCATGCCCCATGTCGACAATGGCGCTCAGATGTTGACGGCGGCCGCGATTGCCGGTGCGCCGCAGCCGGTTGCGCCAGTCATGGGAGCCAGTAATTGGGTTCAACTCGGGCCTACAGCAATCCCCAAAGGACAAACATACGGCGGCGGGCGCGTCTTAGTGACCGGCCGTGTGACCGGTATCGTCGTTGATCCAACTGTGCCCAACACGATCTATTGCGGTACGGCGCAGGGCGGAGTCTGGAAAACAATTAACGGCGGGGTTAGCTGGGTTCCCACCTCCGACAATGAAGTTTCTTTGGCGATCGGAGCGCTGGCTATCGATCCCAGCAATCATCTTGTCCTCTATGCGGGAACCGGCGAAGGGAATTTCTCTGGAGATAGTTATTACGGCAACGGTGTGTTGAAGACGACGAACGGCGGCGCCTCATGGGCCGCGCTGGCGATGCCGACTTTCGCCGGCACGCGGTTCAGCCGCATCGCGGTTACACCCGGGACCACGGCTCGCCTCTTTGCGGCCACCGGCACGGGCGTCTATCGCAGCACCAACGCGGGAGTGAATTGGTCTTCGATGAGCAGTGGCACTCCCGGCGGAGCTATGGCCACCGATGTCGTCATTGACTCGACGACGCCCACTACTGTTTACGCGGCCTTCTGGGGACAGGGAATTTACAAGTGCACCAATGCCGCAGCGGCCTCGCCGTCATGGACCAAGTTAACGAGCGGCTTACCGGGCGGCACTTTCACGCGCATCGCGCTGGGTATATCGCCGTCTTCTCCGCAAACTGTTTACGCGCTGATCGCCGACAGCACGTACACGGTCAACGGCTTTTTCCGAACGACGAACGGAGGGGCCTCCTGGAGTTCAATTGCTCTGCCGGGCGGAAATATCGGAGCCCAGGGATTCTACAATCTCAACGTTGGAGTCGATCCGGCGACGCCCGACATTGTTTACCTGAGTGGCGTTTCGCTTTGGAAAGCAACGCGCAATACCACCACGGGCGTCTGGACGATCAGCGACATCGGCGGCGGCTTCCACCCGGACAATCACGCCCTGGCGTTTGATCCCACAAACCATTTGAAGATCTACGCCGGCAGCGACGGCGGGATCTACAAGAGCACAAATGGCGGCGTATCCTGGGACGACTCGATCAACGAGGGGCTATGCATCATGCAATGCGAGTTCATCGATCAGCATCCCACGTCCGACGCCGTCCTCTTCAGCGGCACGCAGGACAACGGCACTGAGCAGTTCCGCAACAGTCCGGTCTTCAATCATGCGGACGATGGTGACGGCGGTTACTGCGTCGTCGACAAGACGCAACCAAGAAACGTCCTGAGCACCTACTACGGCAATAGCCCCAAGCGTTCGACGCTGGGAGGAAAATTCGGCACGTGGATGAGCGTGTCCACCGGAATTGCCGGATCCGGATTGTTCTATCCACCGCTGGCGATGGACGAGACCAATTCCAATCACGTGGCCTTCGGTACTGATCGGATTAACCTCGATCCGGCCCAGGGCACAAATTCACCGCCATGGCCCACCAAGGTGACGCTGCCGGGCATGAGCGGAAACGTATCCGCCATTCACTACACCAACTCCAATCTGATTTATGCAGGAACGACCACGGGCAAAGTCTATCGCCTCGTGCAAAGCAGCGGGGTATGGACAGCGACCGCGATTCACGCGGGGCCTTTACCTGTTGGTCCATTCATTACCGACATCGCTGCCGTACCCGGCTCGCCCAACACGATCATCGTTGTGATGTCGGGCTTTGGCCACGGCCACGTCTGGCGCGGCGTTGTCCCGGCTGCTGGCGCAACAACCTGGACGAACGTCAGCGGTAGTGGAGTAACGGGCATCCCGGACATTCCCGCCAATGCGATCGTAATCGATCCCGGCGCCGTCAACACTTTTTATGTCGCGACGGACGTCGCGGTTTACCGGACAATAAACGGTGGAGCGAACTGGGTCCAGTTCAGTGAAGGTCTGCCCAACTGCGCTGTCTTTGACCTGCGGTTGCACACTCCTTCAGGGCTGCTGCGCGCCGGCACGCACGGACGCGGTGTTTGGGAACGGAAGGTCAATGTGCCCTCCGTGTCGAGCGTCGATCTTTATTTCCGCGACCACTTGATGTCCACCGGCCGCATTCTGCCGACGCCGGAGCCGGTCCTGGCTGGTTTTGAAGACCTCCTTCAATACGTCAATCTGGGCGACCCGCTTTATCACTGGATGTGCGCCGACATCAAAATTGACGCGCTGGAAGGTTCGCCGCCCGCGTTTCAGATGCTCGCTTCGGCGGTTGACTATCTCGCGTTCGAAACCCAACTTCAGCACCGTAACGCGCAGCGTGGGAACGTGAATCGCGCTTATGTAAAGGTCAATAACAGAGGTTTCGCGCCGGGCTCGAACGTCGTCGTCAAGCTGCTCTGGGCTGACGCATCTGCCGGCTTGCCGGCCCTGCCGCCCGATTTCTGGACTGCATTCCCAAACAATTCGACTAATACAACAGCCTGGCATCCGCTGCTCAAAGGCGCCGCCACGTTTCAAACGATCACCACGTTGTCGCCCACGGAACCCAACGTCCTGGAGTGGGACTTCCCTCTGCCGGCGACGGCCGCGACCCATTCCTGCCTGTTGGCGGTGATGGATTGCCCCGGAGATCCGATTCCCGCGGGAAACAAAAACTTCGATGTGGACAATCTGGTGCGGAATGAAAAGCGCGTGGGATTGAAAAACCTGCATGTAGTCAACATCCCGCCATCCACGACGATGTGGACGACGCTTGATCTGTTTACCCTGAGCGGCACAGCAAACTCAATCCGCGCTATCGGGGTCGGCCAAAGCGACGGCGGCGTTGGATTTCTGTTGCCGAAGACCGCGCAACCGGCTGCGAGCAGTAAGAGTTCAAACAAATCAGCGGCTGCCGCAGCGGCGAACCTCGATGGCCTGATCTTGAGGAAACCGACGGACCAGATGATCAAGTCCTTGAAGAATCTCTTACCCAATGACGCCGCTAACTTCGACCTTACTCGGCTCTACGATCTGGACAAGGAAGCCAAAGGCGGCGGGGTTGTTTCGGGGATCAAGATCCCCAAAGAAGGGTTGCGGGTAGCGCTGCTCTTAACTGCGCCGTCAAAACCGGATGCGGTGGGCACGTTCACCGTCGTGCAGGAAGAAGACGGTAAAATCGTGGGTGGCAGCACCTATGTCGTGCACGCTGCAAAGCAGTAGAGACTCGGCGCAGCCGACTGCGCTGCCATCACACAGACCTGCCGCGCATGCTCGACCAATTAAGACGGGGTCGAGCGTGCGCGGCAGCTAGTTTATAGTCTTACCTTTAGTTCGCGGTTGTGCTGGAGACCGTAGCGGGAACCCGACTTTGTATCCGCATGCTCTTGCCGGAGGATGTCCCGCTGCCATCTTGATCGCTAATGAGAACTGCGCCTTTGTAGTCTGCTGGTCCAACCGTCTGGCTGATCCGCATCGGTTTCCCGCCCTTCGCGCCTTCAATCGTCGCAGTGCTGGTTTTGGCCGACGCCGGCGACGTTGCCGGAATCTTCCAGGGATAGTAACTACAGAACACTCCGAAGGCGGCAAGCAAAATCACGAACACCGCGGCGGCCGCGTGCGAGCCAAGTCTCCCCGTTGAACTCATTCTTGTGGATCTTAGGTCTTCCAATCCCTCGACCGTCGATACAATTTCAGAATGATTGATTGAATACTCCACGTCTCCTGCAGGAACTCGTCCAATTTGACGCAGGGCTTCCCGGAATTCCGCCGCCGTCGCGTAACGTTCGTTAGGATTTTGCGCCATCGCCCGAGTCAGGATTCCCGCCAGATCCACTCCGACGGCTTCAACAATTTCGTTTGCCGGCATGAGCGGATTCGGCCGCGCACTTACCAGTGCGGTGGCGCGGGCCAGTGCGTCGGGCGGTTTCACTCCGGTGAGCAAATGATAAAGCGTCGCTCCCAAAGCATAGATGTCGCTCTGCGGGCTCGTGCCGAGATCCTGGATTTGCTCGAGCGGCGCGTAACGCGGCGTATAACCAAAAACGCTGGTGCACGAAGTGCCTGAAGGATCCGCTGTCTGGGTCTTGGCCAATCCGAAGTCCAGCAGAACTATTTGTCCGGTCCCGGTGATTTTTAGATTGTGAGGTTTGATATCGCGATGAATGATCTGTCGTTCGTGGGTATGCAGATAGATGAGCGCGTCGAGCAACTGGTCGGCCCAGGCAACTACCTGGTTTCGCGGAAGTGGGCCGGGCTCTCGCGCAATAATTTCGGCCAGGTCGCTGCCCTCGACAAACTGCATGACGAAAAAGGCCCGATGGCCCTCGGTGAAGTAATCACTGACTCGGGGCAGCGCCGGATGATTGAGCGAGGCGAGCAGTCGCGCTTCCCGCTCAAACTGTTTCCACTGCTCCTCGTCATTGGTAAGCGTCTGCTTCAGCGCCACCGTATGGCCGAGACGCAAATCGATCGCTTCATAGACCGCGCCCATGCCGCCATTTCCCAGGTGGCCAGTAACGCGATAGCGGCTCTGCAAAATCGTATCGGGAGCCAGCAGGGTTGAGCCGGCGGTGGATTTGTCTTCTTCAGAGGGGGACATGTGTTGGTTCGATCCTTTTAAAGGTGGAGCTGAGAACAAGGAGCGGAAGGGGGACCCGGGTGAGCCGAGGCCTGGTTTAAGTTTGGAGCCTTAGTTCATCTCAACCAGGTGTATTGGGCAGTTTGAATTCCTGACTGTTTTGTTTCATTAGCACCGCGGCTTTAGGCCGATGACTATGAAACATATGAGACTGACGGAGGTGTTAAGGACTAAGGGACTGGCAGGAGCCTGCCGCCGCGGATATCGCCGTCGGGACGATAGTAAAACATATCCACGCCGGCAGCTCTTGTTGACAAAAGCCGCGATTCGGAAATCGTGGCTCTCGTCCTTGAACTGCTGTGCAAGGGTTGTGCCGTCAATCGAATGGTCGCGCACGGCAGTGCAGGTCGATGGCTGGTGACGAATTTTTGTCTAGCGCGCGAGGCGCGCAATAGGATAAAGCCCTGGGCTGGAGCGAAGCGAAACCCAGGTTTGACGACCGGTGAGAAAGCCGAGCGCGCGGAGCGTACGATAGCCCAAACGCCGCAATCTACTTAATCAATAAGCGCTGTCGCAAACTTCGCGGGCTAGTCCTTACTAATAACTATCCTTGGGGTCTCGCTTCGCTCCAGGGCTTTATGCTTTCACCCGCTACGCGGGTTTGGAAGGATAGCCTTAGTAACAGCTTACCGAAGTCTCTGCATCACACTCAGCCAAATGGCCCATGTGGCATTCGGCTGCGGCGAAACCGAACGGGCTTACCTTTTTGCCTCGCCAGAAGTAAGGCTGGTGGCCAGGCTCGAAGCAAATCCGTTTGATTTCGTAAACGACGCTTTATCAAACGTTATGTGATGCCGCTTGAGCATGCGGTCCAGAGTCTTGCGGTCGACTTCCAGTACGCGCGACGCTGCCTGCTTGTTGCCGCGTGTGTGGGCCAGCACGCGCGCTACGTAGCGGCCTTCAATCTCAGACAGCGGAGGCCAGGTTTCCACTTCCTGCGGTTGGATCACATCCGACCTGGTCATGGCTTGGGCCTGCTCTGGGAACTTGCGGATGCGCTCGGGAAGATCCTGAACCCGAATCAATCCGTCACACATCGCCGCCGCGCGCACTACGGCATTCTCGAGCTCGCGAATGTTACCGGGCCAGGGATACTTTTGCAGCAGCTCGAGGGCTTCCGACGAGAAACGCACACTTGGGCTAAGCGAATAGACGCGGTCCGCAAAGGTCTGCGCCAGTGGTGGAATGTCGTCGCGGCGCTCGCGCAACGGCGGCAGCATGATTGATACGGCATTCAGGCGGTAATACAGGTCTTCGCGGAATCGTCCTGCTTTCACCTCTGCTTCAACGTCGCGATTGCTCGACGCAATTACCCGCGCGTTGACTCGCTGCGTCTGGTTTGAACCGACGCGGCGCACTTCTCCCTCCTGCAAGACGCGCAAAAGTTTAACCTGGAAGGAAAGGCTGGTCTCGGTGATCTCATCAAGAAATACCGTGCCGTCATTCGCCTCTTCCCACAAACCGCGTCGATCGCGATCGGCGCCCGTGAAGGATCCCTTAACGTGGCCGAACAGCTCGGACTCGATCAGTTCGGCAGGTATCGCGCCGCAGTTCACGGCCACGAAAGTTTTGTCGGCGCGGCCGCTGCGACGGTGCAGGGTCGAGGCAACCAATTCTTTTCCGGTGCCGGATTCGCCGGTCAAAAAAACGGGCAAGGTAGTCGCCGCCACCCGCCCTACCTGTTTCATGACTTCGATGAAGGCATGACTGCGGCCGACCAGATCAATGTCAGAACGGTGCGCGGCAACGCGGGTTCCGAGCGCCACCCGGCGCGGACGGCTGGTTAGCTGATCATGCAGGGCGGCCGAAAGCGATTGCAGATCTTCAACGCCGAAGGGCTTCAGCAGATAGTCGTAAGCGCCAAAGGCCGTGGCATCCAAAGCGCCCGCCGCATCCCCGTGGCCAGTCATCAGCACGACTTTGGTTTCCGGAAGATCTTCTTTGAAGCGCCGCAGCACTGCAAAGCCATCCGCGCCGCCCAGCATGACGTCGCAAAAGACGATGGGCCAGTTGCCCTGCTTCAATAATTCAAAGGCCTCTTCGGCGGAAGCCGCCCGGGTGACTATCCAGCCGTCGTTCTCGAGTACGGTGCAGACAAAGTCTCGCACCGATTGCTCGTCATCAATTACCAATGCATGTAAGTCTCGGTCAGTCATACTATTTATTCACCGCATTCATGAGATTTCTACTGTTTCGCGCCAAGGGCGTTGAAAGAAGACGCAGTTTTCGTTTTGGATCGATCCCTAACGTGGCCTCAAAGACTTCGGGCGGCATGGGCTTGCCGAAGAGATAACCCTGCGCCTCGTCGCATCTCAACAATCGCAGGAAGGCGACTTGATCGTCTGTCTCGACGCCTTCCGCGATTACGCTGAGTCTCAAGTTGTGCGCCAGGGTCACGATGGCCATCACCAGCGCCGCATCATCCGGATCGGTCGTGGCGCCCATTACAAACGATCGATCCAATTTCACCGTATCGATAGGAAGCCGTTTTAGATAACTGAGCGAGGAGTAGCCGGTGCCAAAGTCGTCAATCGCGATTGTCACGCCCAACTCCCTAATCTGTCCCAGAAGTTCGGCGGCCGCTTCCGTATTCTCCATGATTGAAGTCTCAGTCAGTTCCAGTTCCAGACAGCCCGGATCAAGCCTGGTTTCTTCGAGGATTTCCACCAGCCGCGAAAGAAAATTCTTCTGTTGGAAATGCCTGGCCGAAATATTCACCGCGATGCGCAGCCGGCCCAGTCCCTGCTCTTGCCAGGCCCGGGTGCGGGCGCAAGCGGCGCGCATGACAAAGTCACCGATATCCAAAATCAATCCGGTGTCTTCGGCCAGCCCGATAAATTTGGCGGGTAGCAGCAGGCCAAGTTCCGGGTGCTGCCAGCGCACCAGCGCCTCTGACCCCACCACCTCGCCCGTGGCCAGATTCACCACCGGTTGGTAATAAGTGATGAACTCTTTATTTTCAATCGCGCGGCGCATGCTGGTCTCGAGCCCCAGACGCTTGAGCGCCAGGGAATTCATATCCGCGGCATAAAATTGATAGTTGTTGCCGCCCTGCTTTTTCGCTCGATACAAAGCGGCCTCGGCATTTCTTAAAATCGTGCTGCTGTCTTCGCCGTTGGAGGGGTACAGACTGATCCCGACGCTGGTAGTGACGTAAACCTCGTGCCCGTCCAGGTGGAATGGGGCCTTGAACACTTCGGTAATGGCCCGAGTGATCTCCGCGAGATCCGCCATCTCCTTAACCTCGGTTGCTAATAGCGCAAACTCGTCCCCCTCAAAGCGCGCGACTGTGTCGCCGCGTGTGACACAGCATTGCAGGCGGGCCGCCGCCTCGCTCAGCACGACATCCCCGGCCGCGTGCCCGAGGCTCTCGGTAACTTTTTTGAACCGATCGAGTGACACGAGCATGACGGCCGCCAGGCTGTGATTGCGCCGGGCAACCGCCAACGCCTGGGCACAACGATCGGCAAACAAAATTCGATTGGGAAGATCCGTCAGCCCGTCATAAAAGGCTAGATGTTCGAGCTCGGCGGTGCGTTCTTTGACCAATTCCTCCAGATGGTTTTCATAGCGACGCTTTTGCGCCAGTAAACGATGATGAGCGAGGGCGCGACTCACCGCCGTCTCAACCAGGCGTAAATCCATCGGTTTAGTAATGTAGTCAAAGGCCCCTGCGCGCATGGCTTCGATAGCGAAGTCGATGGTCTGCTGCCCGCTAATCATGACCATGACGGTATCGGGGTCTCGTTCCAAAACCCGGGGCACCAGCTCCAGACCGCTAATGCCTCCCATGTTGATGTCACTAATGATCAGGTTGAACCTAATCGTGTGTAAGATCGCCAACGCCTCCTCACCGGATGCGACCGTAGTGCAATCGTTGGTTCGACTCAAAAGGGTTTTGAGCAAGGTGCGAATCTGCTCATCGTCGTCGATGATCAGGATCGTTGGTTTCTCAGTTTTATCAATAGACATAACTAGTCTCGTCAATCGATGACTGCTCCCTCTCTCTGTGGAGAGGGCTTAAGAATCGTGCCCCATAACTACGCCCGCCTGCTCCGGTGGAGGGAGTATCTCAGTTACTCAATACTAATTCCGCGTCCAGCACCTCGCGCACTTTCCTGACCAGAGCGGCGGGTGTAAATGGTTTTTGAATAAACTCCACATTCGAATCCAGGACGCCATGATGAACGATGGCTTCGTCGGTGTAGCCGGACATGAAGAGCACCCTCAATCCGGGCTGTGTTTCACTCAAACGATCGGCCACCTCTTTGCCGCTGGTCTCGGGCATGACCACGTCAGTGAGCAGCAAATCAACCGGCTGTGCTTGCTCTTGGCACAACTGAAAAGCTTCTGCGCCGCGACTCGCCTCCAAAACGTTGTAACCCGCGTGCTCCAGAATCTTGCGGGCCAGACCCCGCACCACATCTTCGTCTTCGACCAGCAGAATGGTTTCTGAGCCGCCGAGTACCGCTTTTTCAACGGCTGCATCCGCCTTCGGCGGCGCGGCTGCCAGTCCCGGCAGATAAACCTTGAAAGTTGTGCCATGACCCAGCTCGCTATAAACCGAGATGTTTCCGCCGCTTTGCTTGATGATGCCGTACACCGTCGATAAGCCCAGTCCGGTTCCCTTCCCTTTCTCTTTCGTCGTAAAGAACGGTTCGAAAATTCGCGCCTGTGTTTTCCCGTCCATGCCGCTGCCGGTATCGCTTACCGCCAGCATTACGTAATTGCCGGGCGCGAAGCCTACATGTTTGCGCGCATATTCGGAATCAAGGTCGACAGTCGCGGTTTCAATCGTGAGGTTCCCACCCTGGGGCATGGCATCCCTCGCGTTAACGACCAGGTTGACCAGCACCTGCTCGACCTGGCCGGGATCGGCTTTGATCTTCTTCAGCGCGGGCTCTAGTTTGGCAGTCAGCCTAATGTCCTCTCCGATCAAACGGCGCAGCATCTTGTTCATGTCAGTCACGACATCATTCATATTGATCGCGAGGGGCTGCAAGATCTGCTTGCGTCCGAAGGCCAGTAGCTGACGCGTGAGATTGGCCGCCCGATCTCCGGCCTTCTTGACCTCTTCGAGATAACCCCTGACCGGGTGATTTTCGTCGATGCGCTGCAGGGCCAAAGCGCTGTAGCCGTTTATCGCCGTAAGCAAATTATTGAAGTCATGGGCCACACCTCCCGCCAACTGGCCAATGGCTTCCATCTTCTGCGACTGACGCAGTTGATCCTCGAGTTGCTTGCGATGCGTGACGTCGCGGGCGATACCCTGCACGCCAATGGGCACTCCATCCTGAAAGACGAGCTTGGTATTGGCCTCAACCGTTATGCGGTGGCCATCCTTGGCGATTATTTCCATTTCATAGGCGGTGACGTTTTCGCCGGCGAGTTTCCGATAGAGCATTTCACGAGCCTTGGCCAGGAACTCTGGAGCGACGGTCTGGTTGATATTCAGGGACAGAGCTTCTTCGAGCGTATAGCCGGTGATTTGCGCACCAGCCTGGTTCATTGAGGTGTAATGACCCTCAAGATCCTGCGAATAAATGATGTCGTGCGCATTCTCAACCAGGTCGCGATAGCGCTCCTCGCTCTCACGCAGTGCATCCCCGGCACTCTTGCGTTCAGTAATGTCAGTATTGGCGGCGATGGTGCCGACGATCTCGCCCGCGGGATTGCGATAGGGCGCGGCATTAACCTCCAGCCAAATCAACGTCCCATCTTTGCGCCTGGCGTGCATCTCATAGCGTCCCGCGAGGCCTTCTCCGCGCTGTTTGTTCCGTTGTAGAAAAGCCGGCCACTCGTCCGGAGGCAGCAGAAACTTGTAGCCATTCTTACCCAGCACTTCTTCGCGCGTGTAACCAATCAATTCCGCCATTCGCGAGTTCAGGTAGAGAATCAAATCATCCAGGTCCGTGATGAAGATTCCTTCACCGAGATTCTCGGCCACCATGCGAAACCGTGTTTCGGCTTCCTTCAGAGAATCTTCAGCCTGCTTACGCTCCGTAATGTCTTCGATTGACCCTTCCATGAAAATCTCGTCGCCGTTGTCATTACGAATACTCCGCCGGTTAACCGCCAGCCAGATTCGTTCGCCATCTTTGCGGAGAGCCTCCATTTCAAAGCCCTCGAGTACTCCGTATTCGACTTGCCGCCGAGCGGCTTCATCTCGGTCTTCATGGTCCGCATAAATTTGATGGGCAATATCCGTAACGGTCGCGATCACATCTTCGGGTGACTCGTAACCGAGAATGCGAGCGAACGCTGGATTGACAGTGAGGAGGCGCCCAGCGGGCGTGGACTGAAAAATTCCTTCGACTGCGTTCTCAAAAATCGAGCGATAGTTCTTTTCGGCTTCCTGCACTTGCACGTAAAGCGACGCGCTTTCCAAAGCCGCCGCGGCGGTCCCGGCCAGGATGGTCAAGGCTTTCATTTGTCCCAGAGTGAAAGGACGCAGGCGGTTGATCATGTTTAGATTGATGACGCCGACTAACTTATTCGCGACTTGCAGGGGTACAGAGACAGCCGAGCGAATATCGGGTCTCGGCCAAAGGGCCACAAAACGATCGTCATGGACCTCGCCGTTAAGAATCACCGGCTGGCGTTCGCGGGCCACCCAACTGGAGATGCTTTCCTCGAGCGGAATGCGCTCGCCAAGCAGTCGCTCCCGCTTTTCACCTCGCACCGCGGCGACATAGAGCTCCTTGCCATCCCGAGTAGGCAAAAGGATTGATACCTCGTCAGCCTGACTCTGTTGCAGGGCCCCGTCGGCCAGTTTACTCAGGACGGTTTGAGGATCGAGGGTGAAGGCAATCGTTTCGCTGAGTTCATGGATCGCCACCGCTTCCCGCAATTGCACATTCTCTAAACGGAGATGGCGGGTGTTCATCGCCCGCGTCAGGACGGGCAGAATGGCCTGCAGCCGAAAAGGCTTTAGCACATAGTCGAAGGTTCCGA
>JAWVEM010000064.1:0-9819 GCA_033856735.1 Blastocatellia bacterium | reverse complement strand
GTTACCCATCTCGGAAGTTTTCTTCTCCGGGCCGGGTTCGGGCGTCTTGTTGAAGCGGCGTTTCTTTTTGTAGTCGGATAAGGAAGCCATGGGGATAGTTTCCGACTTCAGGTTTGAAGTTTCAAGTTGTCGAGTGCGTGTCAGAAGCCCGACCGTTAGAGAGGGCCCGGTTGCGATCCAGCCCTCCCTGACGGTCGGGCTTCTGATACGTTACTAACTCGCAGCTGCGGCTTCGGCCTTCTCTTCGAACAACTCACTCTGTACGGGATCGAGGCCGAGGACTTCGCGGACGCGAGCGAAGCTGCGGCGATGAATTGGCGCGGCCCCAAGTTCCTTCAACAAGCGGCAATGCTCGGGCGTGGGATAACCTTTATGGGTGGCGAAGTTATAGCCGGGATGCACGGAATCAAATTCAGCCATCAGCTTGTCGCGGGTGGTCTTGGCGATGATCGAGGCGGCGGCGATGCTGGCCGAAAGCGTGTCGCCTTTGATAATGCCGCGTTGCGGCGCGGTGCAATGCGGAATGCGGCGCGCGTCCACCAGGATGAAGTCAGGTTGCGAGGTGAGACCTTCCACTGCCCTGCGCATCGCGAGCAATCCGGCGTGATAAATATTGATTGTATCGATCTCTTCGACTTCGGCGCGGCCGGCGCACCAAACGACGGCGTCCTGCTTTATTTGCTTCGCCATTTCATCGCGCACGGTCATGTCGAGGATTTGTTTTGAATCATTCAAACCCCGCAGTTTATAGTTGCGCGGGAGGATCACCGCGGCGGCCACCACCGGCCCAGCAAGCGGCGCCATGCCGGCTTCGTCAACACCGGCGATAAGGTTGAAGCCCTGGTTCCAGAGATCAATTTCGAAACGCAGGAGGTTGTGCAGGCGTTGGCCCTCGGCCCGATTCTTACGCCAACGCTCACGGATCTGCCGGGCGAGATGATGCGCGCCCTGGCGCCCGTCGGACTCAAGTGCTTCGATCAGGCCTTTGGGAATTGGGCGCGCCCGATCGACGAACCGCTCTTTCAGTTCGGGGATTGATTTAATGAGAAGCTGATCGAGTAACATATCGTTTCGGGGCTCTTCTGATCTGAGCCCTTGCTGACGCGCGGGCTTCTGATACTACCTCTCTCCGCGCAATGCGGCCAGCGATTTCTGATCCAGGATGTAAATGTAAGCAGCCGGTGTCGCGCCCACCGCAATAGTGAACGCGGGTTCACTTGCCTGGCGCAGACGAGCCAGCATCGCCTGGTTAGTGAAATACGTGCGGCCCCGAGCGTCGATCAGGAAATCCCCTGGCGTCAACTTTTCGAGTTCTACCGGGTCTGACAGTTCCACACAAACCAGGTCAGCACGATTGGCTCGTTGCGCGTAATACGCGGCCAGGGCTGGGATTTCAGTGGCCACGCGGGCGTTGGGCCGGGCGCGCTTGCCGATCTCGATCATCGCTTCCTTCATATAGGCGTCGTAAAACTCGTCCTGCGGAAAGTACGCCCCGGCCTTGGTTGGGCCGCCGCCCAGGGCGTTCACGTACAGGCGGTAATGCGGCGCGGCCATCACTGCCGGCCAGAAGGCCGAGATAATCACCACCGAAGCAAGCGCAGATCGCGCGTAAACTTTCATCGATTCATTTCCAAAAGCGCGCGCGCAAAATCTTCCCAGCCGGCGCGCTATGAATTGCACCGCGATCGCTGCCGTAATCATGATTGCGGGCAGGACCGACGTCAGGTACCGGGTGAACTTGCCGCCCGGTGTAAAGAATGAAAGCGTCCAGAGGGCCAGCCAGAGCAGCAGGAAATAGCGGCCGTCACCAGTCTTGCGCCGGAACAGCAGTCCCAATCCCAAAGCGAAACTAAACAAGGTTAGGAGCGGAAGCTTGGTTCCGATCAGAACAAAATAAAAATACCAGGGCTCGCCTTTGAACCAATCCTGAAAACGATGCGGATAAAGCCTCCCGAGAAATTCGTAGCTGTCGTGTCCCATGTTTCGATAGCTGGTAAAATTCGACATCGCCTTCCACGTTGACGGCAAAAGAATCGTCGGATTGCAGATCAGGAACACGACACCCATCACGAAAAAGAATTTCAGAAAGCGCTTCTTGCCGATGACCCAGCGAGTGCCCGGGATTCTTTGGAACGCGTAATTGTAGGAGACGGTGATCGCGATCAGCATCGGAACATACTTTGAAGCGAGCATGGCGCCGAAGGCGGCCGCGGTCGCCCAATAGAAGCGTTCGGGATTGCGGTCCGGCTGGCTCTCAGCGACGCGCTGGCCGCGCAGCCAAAAGAAATTTGCGAGCAGGAAAAAGAAGATCAGGAAGGTATCTTCCTTGGCGATGCGATTAAAACCGATCGCCAGGGGATCGAACGCCCACAAAGCGGCGGAGATCAGACCCACCTCCAAACCGAACAACTCTGAAGCAACCAGAAAGATCAGCACCGCTGTGAAAGCTCCGAACAGCGCACCGGGCAAGCGCACAGAGGTTTCCACCGGCATGTTCAACTCGGGATGGCCGCTAACCAATGAACTCTGGTTCCATTTGTCGGCGGCGATGACGCTGATGGTCAGCAGGGCCTTCATTAGCAGAGGGTGCTCGCCGTTGGCTGACGTCAGGCCCTGCGCTCGATATTCATTGACTGCGTTTAGCTTGTTCAGTTCGTCGTCACTGAGCCCTTCACTGCTCAGCCCGTTGACACGAAAACCAAAACCCACGAGTACCAGCACGCAGAGAGCGGTCACCAGCAATGCCCGACGAGCAGAATGAGCGCCGGCTCCGGCGAACAGCTCAGGTCTTAGGCCCGCAGTGACAGGCAGGGCAGGGAACGACAAATCTTCAGGTCCTCCACGAACGGGAAAGCTTAACTTTTATGAGGCGATGGGGCAACCGGGTGACAATCTTAATAGTTGGGTGGCTGGCCAATCTGATTAGCACCGCAGTTTAGTGCGGTGACAAGAGGTGATTTTCCGAGCTAACACTTTTTACCGCTTTCTTGCGGTAAACCGTTGAAAACGGTTTTAGGGAGCACTTGGCGTCTACCTGGCTGAACCCAGGTGCTAGCGAGAGTTAGGTTAACCCATGGATAACTGCCAGGATGCCGCGAAAGAAGCTTGCAATTACCGCACTAATCAGCGAATATTAGCGCTTGATTTAAGACCCATACCCCATCGTGTGCTTGCGCTTTCGAGTAAACGAAGAGGACCTAACTAGTTTTACACAATCATTACAGTGGAGAGATAACAGATATGGCACCAGAATTACAGATAGAAAATGCTCCAGCTTCTTCGGCGCCGCCCTCCAGGCTGGATCAAAAGCTTCATCAGATCCTTTACAAGCCTGAGGTCCGCACCACGCTCGAGGTGAAGCCTGAACTGCAGGTTCTGCCGGAGCCCGTGTACCCGCTTCACCCCGACCCGCAGCCCATGAGCAAGTCGGAGTACCAAAAGCTGAACGCGATCCGCACCTGGAAGACGTGGGGCTCCCCGTATTTCAAATCGCGTTGGTACAAGAACGATCTGCGTCCAATCATTCCTTATCTGTTCACTGAGTGGAAGTGCAATCTGGATTGTCACTACTGCTGGTCTTACAACAACAAAGTTAAGGGCATGACGGAAGACACAGCCAAGCGCTCGATTGATTGGCTGCACTCGATTGGTTCGCGCGTGTTGGCGTTGATGGGTGGCGAGCCGCTGCTGCGGCCAAAGTTCATTCATAAGATCGTCGACTACAGCGCGAAGAAAGACATCTTCGTTTACCTGCCGACAAACGGCCGTCTAATGAAGCCCGAAGTGATCGATCGCCTGGGCGACGCCGGCATTGCCACCGTCAACCTCGCCGTCGATTCAGTCAAAGACAGAAAGTCTCTGCCGAAGGCGCTGGATCCGATTCGGCCTTACTTTGAATATTTGGTGAAGCGGCAGCATCACTATGGCTACACGGTGATGTTCAATATCAACATCTGCCGTAACAACATGGACGACGTCAAAGAGTTGACCGAGATCGCCCACGACGCCGGCATCGCGACCGACTATCACATTAACGAAACGCCGATGATGGAGCAGGACCACTTCAAGCATCTGGATGAGAACGTTACCTATCTAACGCCGGATGACTGGACCAAGGTCGACGACCTGCTGGACTATCTTGACGACAAGCGTCACAACGAAGGCTACAAGATGGTCAACCAGAGCAAGCACATGCAGGAGATGAAGACACTCATGCGCGGTGCAGTGCCACCCTGGAATTGCCGCGCGGGTCAGAACTCTCTAATCATTCGCACGGATGGCACCCTGGCGCCATGCTTCCCGATGTACTCGGCCACGCACGACTGGGGCACCATCGAGAATCCGAAGTTCGACCACGCCCAATTGGACGAGATGAAGAAGGAGTGTTCGACGCATTGTCTGTCGACATGCAACTACATCCTCGCCCACTGCTATGACACCAAGCGCGTGCTGAAGTGGGTAGCAAGACAGGCAATGCACGGCTTCAAGGGATCGACCGACACGATTCAGTAGTTCCATCTCAAACATACGACGAACACACTCGGGCCCGCGATGAAAGTCGCGGGCCCGTTTTCTTTCAACGCAAAGAGAGTGGCGCAGACTTCAGTCTGTGGATCCAACGCACAATCACAGGCTGAAGCCTGTGCCACCGGCCCTCGGTTTGCTTAGTGGTGGCAGCCGTTTCGCCGCCCCAGTCCGATGTCCGCCGTTACTCAGCGAAATCGCTGCTTTCGAAAGCATATTTCTAAGAGCAGCCGCCTGGCCGGGCAAAACGCCACGGCGACTCGGGCCAGACGGCCCGTATGCCAGCTCTCGATATTATCGTAACCAAAATGAAAACCGCGCACCTCGAACTGGAAGCGAAGATCGGGAAACAAGTCCCGGCGCTGTCGGCGGCCAACGAACACTTGCAGCAAGAGACAAGGAAAGGCAGGTCACTTGCGGCAGCCTCGCACATCTCCGCCGTGCGTCATCGCGAAATCATCGATTGTGCGAGTGACGCTATCTACCGGACAGGTACCCACGGACACTTCACCTTCTTCAACCCCAGTGCTGCAGCGCTGGTTGAACGCTCGGTCGAAGAATGCGTAGGCCTGCACTTCCTGGATTTGATCAGGGAGGACTATAGGGATGTGGCCGCCCAGTTCTATCGGCACCAGGTGAAAGCCAGAGTCCCGCTTACCTACTTTGAATTTCCCGCAGTCACCAGGGATCTCAGCGAAGTCTGGATCGGCCAGAAAGTGCAACTGATAATCGAGGACGGCAAAGTCGTCGAACTGCAAGCCATCGCCCGCGACATTACCGCGGGGAAGCGAATCGAACAACAACTGCTCGATTCGGAGCTTCGCTATCGACTGCTCTTTGAGGCAAACCCGCAACCAATGTGGGTTTACGATCTCGAGCAGCTGACTTTTCTCGCGGTCAACAATGCAGCAGTGATTCTTTACGGATTCTCACGTAAAGAATTCCTGGCGATGACCATTAAGGATATTCGTCCGGGAGAAGATATTCCGGCTTTGATGAAGAATATTTCGAGCGAAGCTGATGGCTTAGATGAAGCCGGCGCCTGGAAGCATAAGAAGAAGGACGGCACGATTATCGATGTCCAGATCACCTCTCACAACCTGGATTTTGGCGGACGCCCCGGAAAGATTGTTCTGGCTTTCGACATAACTGCGCGTAGGCAGGCCGAGTCTGAACTTCTCCTGCAGAAGGCCTGCTTCCAACAGTTGTTTGAGAACACGCCGATGGGCATCCTGATGATCGACGAGCACGATCGCATAATCGATGCCAACAAGAAGTTCGAGAGTATGTTCCAGTTCTCTAATGGTGAGCTGCGCGGTCAAGATGTTAATCGCACCATTGTGCCGGAGACTCATCAAGCCGAGGGCATTGCGTTGTCCTCCAGAACCTTCCAGGGCCTGACAGTTTCAGAAGAGACCGTGAGGCAACGCAAAGACGGCGGCCTTATTCCAGTCAAGATGTACGGCGTGCCGATTGTGGCAGACCAGAAGCTGGCTGGGGCGTTTGCGATCTACCTTGATCTTACCGAGCAGAAGCGACTGGAAGAGGAGCGCCAGGCCGTATTCGCAATCATTCAGGGGGCTATACTAACCCTCGACCTCGGAGACCTGTTCAAGCTTGTTCATGAGTCGATCAGCCCTTTGCTGTACGCGGAGAATTGCTTTGTAGCACTTCACGATCCCGCCAGTGACCTGATGCGCTACGAGTTTTGGGCGGACAAATTCGATCCCCGCCCCGCACCGAATCCAGCCGGCACCGGCTTCAGCGGTTCCATCCTGCGCACGGGTCAACCTATGTTGCTGAATCGGGCCCTGACGGACGAGTTCGTGGGTCGCGGCGAAATTCAGAGGATTGGTACCAGTTCGGCTTCGTGGCTCGGAGTGCCCTTGCGAACGCGCTCGCGCACAATCGGCGTCCTCGTGGTTCAGCACTATGAAGATGCGCAGGCCTATGAGCAGAGGGATCTGGAGTTCCTCATGTCCGTCGGCAGTCAGATTGCGCTGGCGATTGAACACAAGCAGGCTGAACAAGCACTGCAGGAAGCAAACAACCGAGCCCTGAAAGAGTACGAACGATTGATCGAAAGAATCGCCTCGCTGGGCCAGACACTGGGAAGCGCTCGCGATTTGACGACGATCTTTCGCGCTTTGCGGGAATTTTCCACAGCGTCGGTGCCGTGCGATGGACTCATAATCTCTCTCTACGATCGCGACAAGAAATCGCGCCGGGCCGCTTATCTGTGGACTGATGAGAAGGAGTTCGATCCCTCAGTGCTGCAGGACGTGCCGGTTAAAGACGGGTTGACCGGTAGAGCCATTCGCTCCGGTTCGGTGGTTATCGACAACGATTATAAACCAACGAGGCGTGACTATCAGCCGGTGGAAATCGGCGACTGCCAGGGCGAGCGCGTGCCGCATTCGGCCCTCTCGGCGCCCATGACGGTAATGGGCCGGACCGTAGGATGTGTCGAGGTCCAGAGCTACCTAAGTGCTGCGTTCAACCAGGAGCACGCCACGGCGATGCGCATGGCCGCCAACCTCGCGGCGAATGCCGTCGAAAATATCGACCTGTTCGAACGGGAACAGGCGAAAGAAGAGCAGTTGCGGCAAGTCCAAAAGATGGAAAGCATCGGGACGTTGGCAGGCGGAATCGCACACGACTTTAACAATCTGATGACCGCCGTCACCGGCTATAGCGAGTTGGCGCTAAGGTCGCTCAGCCCGGACCATCCGCTTCGTCCCAAGCTCGAGGTGATCAAAAGCGCCGGGGAACGCGCCGCCGGTTTGACGCGCCAATTGCTGGCGTTCAGCCGCAAACAAATGCTGCAGCCCAAAGTTCTTGACCTGAACAGCGTCGTTACCGGGATCGCGCAAATGCTGCCCCGGGTGATTGGGGAACACATCGATCTGCGTTTCCGGCTCGGCGATCTCCTCGGGCAAATCAAGGCTGATCCCGGACAGATCGAACAAGTGATCGTAAACCTCGCGGTCAACGCGCGCGATGCCATGCCCGCCGGCGGGTGGGTCACGATCAAAACCGAGAATGTTCATTTTAAGGGAAGGTTTGGCCACGGCGATCTGACCGTTGAGCCCGGACACTATGTGATGATGTCGGTTTCCGATACCGGGCATGGAATGGATCTCGAAACTCAATCGCATATCTTCGAACCGTTCTATACCACCAAGGAAGTCGGCAAAGGAACCGGGCTTGGTCTGTCGACGGTCTATGGCATCATCAAACAGAGCGGCGGCAGCCTTTGGGTTTACAGTGAAGTAGGAAAGGGAACTACCTTCAAGATTTATTTGCCGCGCGTGGATGAGATCGTCGAGAGCCTCGAGGTTGAAGCTAACGAGGCGGATCTCAGAGGGCGAGAAACGGTACTCCTGGTCGAAGACGAAGAGGTGGTGCGAAACCTGTCCCGAGAAATTCTCGAGACCTACGGGTATTCTGTACTGGTTGCCGCTAACGGCAGGGACGGGCTCAGCGTCGGCAAGGAATTTCAGGGGCCGATTGATCTGGTCATTACGGATGTAATCATGCCGCTAATGAGCGGGCCGGAGATGGCTGAGGGTTTGCGGACGAGTCGACCCGATACTCGCGTGCTCTTCATGTCCGGTTTTACTGATGATGCGATTGTGCATCATGGCGTTCTCGACGCCAGAGTCTCCTTTATTCAGAAGCCATTTTCGGCGGAAGCGCTGGCGAGCAAGGCCCGCGAGGTTCTGGATCAATCCGTGTCAGAAGCTCGCGCGTAAGCAAGGGCAACTCGTGTCGGTCAGCTATCGGCATTTGTCAGACTTAGCTCGCAATCGGTTTGTTTATCTTGAGTGATTGCTATGGTGGCCCTCACTTACGGTCAGGCTTCTGATACGGTCTGGCGGCCGTCGATAACTTCAGGGGTAATGCGATAGATGGCGATGCCCACCGCGCGACCCCACGTGTCGATTTGAGTTGCGCTAATCGCGGGAGTCAGCGAAGGATTGCGTTCGGTGATGAGCTTCATGGCGCGCTCCATCTCTTCGTTCGCGGTTATGTGCTCTGCTTTACCGCTCACCATTACGCTGCGCCAATGAGTGCTGTCCGTTACCTCTTCGACCTGCAAACAGACCTGCGGGTTTGCTTCGATGAACTGAGTCTTCATTCCTTCGGTGGTGAAGAAAAGAAGTTCCTTGCCGTCGTAAGCATAATTCATCGGCAAGACGTACGGACGCCCGTCGCGCGCACAGCCGAGGTGCCCAAAGCTCTCGCGTTGTAGCAGCGCCTGCATGTCCGCCGGCGCCATGTCTTCAACTCTTAACATTGTGTTGAGCGATGGTATACCTTCGAGCCTTGCGATCCAAGCGATGACAAGACATGGTGATGGGTCAGCTTCAAAATCAGGACACTCCTTTCTGCTGGGAACGCGGACGGCCCGTCCGCCTTCCCGGGATTCACCGCGAGTGATACATAAGAAAAAGGCCGAGTCGCGCGGACCCGGCCTTTTGCGTACGACAAAGATCAACTAAAGCATGTCCGCGCGGGCGTGTTGAGCACGGGCGGCGCCGATTGCCGTCTTCACGTCTTTCACCTCTTCCGGCGGGGGCAGCACTGCTTTCATGCCCAGCGATTCAATCCAAAGTTCGCGCGCCCAACCAGTCGTGTGATAGAGGTGCTCGTCTTCTTCGTCTTCAACTTTGTCGTGGGCCTGCCTCAACGCCTCCGCGACTTTGCCGGTGGCTTTCTTGGCCGCCTCGCCGATCAGTTGCCAATTCAGATGGTCTTTGCTTTCGGCCAGCACGATTGACTCGGCCGCAACGACCTGGGCCGCTTCGGGCGGGCCGGATTCCAGGGCCATCTCCATCGCTTTGACCAGAGACTCGCCAATATGGCGGACGACTTTGCGTCCAGGGGTTTCGGTTTCAGGATCGAGGCCGACCGTGTTCATGACGTCCTGGACGATTTGCACGTGGTTCTCTGTTTGTTCGAGATACTTTTCCCACTCTTCCTTCAACTCGTCGTTCACGACGCAACGAAGCGCAGTGGTGTAGATTTGCACGCCTCCCAACTCGGTTTCCAGCGCCTGATATAAGAGTTCATTTAGTTGTTCTGCTTTCATTATTCCCTCCGTGTTTTTTTTCCGACCCGGATAATTTGAGTTCGTCAGGGTAAGAGCAAACAGAGGGCCAAGGGTTTACGATCGAACCGGCCGCGCAATCATTTGTTTATTCGAGGAATTCCTCCCGGCAGGAAAAGTTAGTGGTTGAGAACTGGACAGCAATTCCCGCGAGGGCGTACCGGGGAAGTACACTTGGACAG
>JAWVEM010000063.1:0-18565 GCA_033856735.1 Blastocatellia bacterium | reverse complement strand
ACGTTGGTGAACAGCTTGAACTCATCAGCACACCGCACATCGTAGCCATAGCTGGAAGTGCCATATGAAACCACCCGCCGGCCGTCAACCTCTTTCACCTGATGAGGCTCGAAAGGATCAATCATGCCGGTCGTTTCCACCATGCGTCGGATCCACTTGTCTGATTTGATGCTCATGCCCGGTGCTCTGCCCGCGTCAAAGGCGTGCGGTGATCTTAAAGGTACAGGATCGGAGCGCGTCAGAATACGCGATAACTTGATCTGAGAACAAGCGAGGATAGAAGAAAAAACGAAACCAACAATAGTCGTGAGTGCTTCGCTCCAGCGGAGCGAAATATTTATAGCCTCCGACCACACCAAAACCTAGCTCCGCTAGGAGCGGCATGTTTGTTGCGCTCCTAATGGAACTGTGACGGACTGTTGAGTTCCTCGCAGCTATAAATATCGCTCGACTAACGGCGCTGTTTGAGTTAATGCAATTGACCCTTAGGCACCAAGGTTGTTAGCTTAATTCGTCATGCAACTCGTCGTTCTCGGCTCTGGCACTTCGATTCCGCATCCGCAAAGAGCATCTGCCGCTTTCTGGCTGGAGACAGCAAGCGGTCTGATTCTGCTGGATTGCGGCGCTGAGGCCGCCCATCGCATGGCGCAGGAAGGTGTCGACTGGCCCGAAGTCGATGCTATCTGGGTTAGTCATCTGCATCTGGACCACTGCGGCGGACTGGCGTCTTTCTTGTTCGGATTGAAGTGGGCGCCGCAAACCGAAGCCAGGCAAAAGCCGCTGCGAATCCTCGGTTGCGCTGGAATTGGAAAGCTCCTGAAGGCGATCGACGAATCAAATAATTATGGGTTGTTGGCGCAACGCTTTCCGATCGAGTTGCATGAGGTGTCAGACGATAACGCGAACTTTGAAATGCTGCCCGGCCTTCGAGCTCAATTCTTTTCTACGCCGCATACCCGGGAAAGCATGGCGATTCGTTTGACTGAGAGTGACGGAACTTCAATCGTCTACAGTTCTGACACGGGCTATTCGGCAGGGTTGGCAGCGTTCGCGCGGGCAGCTGAACTGCTAATCCTGGAATGCTCCTTCTGGCGCCACAAGCCGACGCCGAAGCATCTCGAACTCTCCGACGCCATGCGTCTCGCGCAAATGGCCGAGCCTCGCCGTCTCCTGCTTACGCATCTCTATCCTGAATGGGACGAAATCGATCTCGAGAGCAAAGCCAGAGCATTGTGGCCCGGCCACACTATCGCCGCTCACGATGGCTTGCGATTGGAGATCGCGAAAGCGCCACACGGCCATACTCCCGCAAAGTAATAGAGGGCCATCTTGCGATGACCCTCAAGCCCAACTTCCGTGATGCTGACTTTCGATCAAGGCCCAAAGCGCTGCCGGTATTCCGCTGAGGTGATGAAGGCCTTAACCATATCAGCGCTCGCGAAGTCCCCATTGAATTGATTGAGCTTCGTTAGCCAGAAATCATAGCCGGTGTAGTTAGAGTCAGGAGCGTCGTTCGGATTGCGACGCAGATAACCGAAGTATTGCATCAGAACAAACGCGCGATTGAACTCCCGCTGATTAAGCGTCGCATTCTCTGCGACTTTTCGGAGCGCGCGTCCTCTCGCCCCGGCGTCGGCCGACGTCGCTGCATTCGAGAATTCATCAATCGCCGACTGCCGCTCAGTCGGTGAAGGCGTAACGCCTGCTTTACCAAACAACAGGTCGACAAATTGCGCGGGCGTCGACGTGTTCGGGTAAGCTGTGGTGAACTGCGGGCGCTGCACAAAGGCGGTCATGAACGCCTGCTTGTTGCTTTCCAGTTGCGCCTCCCAAGCGCCTTGACCGACGACTACATTCTGGCCAATCGACAATGCATCCGCCAACAATTCATTGAATCGGACGATTGGCACAGAGAGGGTATGAGTGCTCCCGAAAGTCGAAGTACCCGTGAAGTCGCCATAGGAGGACTTGTAGATACGCTCGACCAGATAGCCGGTCTGCTGAAATTCAATCGAAAGATAGAAAGCGGCTGAGACATTGACGCGCTTTGCGTCAATACAAGACTGGTCAGCTCCACACGAAGTTATTTGCGCGGTCCAGAAGTTAAGACCAGAGGTGTCAGCAGTGCGATTCAGGAAATCAAGATAGTGCTGCTTCACAAAAAAGTCCGGCGTGTCGATCGGATTTGGACTTGGACTTGGGCTCGGGCTTGGGCTCGGGCTTGGACTCGGACTCGGGCTTGGGCTTGGGCTTGGGCTCGGGCTTGGGCTTGGGCTCGGGCTTGGCGCCGGCGTTGCCGCCATTGGCCATCCAATGTCGCGCATAAAGGAAGCGGTTAAATCCTGTGGCGCCGTCACGCTGTGGATGCCGTCACCGCTGTCGGAAGGCTCCATGAGCTGGTTAGGAAACATAACTGAATCCCAATGCGACACGGAGGAACCCGATTGAATTGGATTAGGGGCAAACATTAAGGCCCGCCCTTGTGCATCCGCGCCAGTGTGTGTTGCTACATCGAGCAGCAGAGTAGCGTTGAGTCCGCTGTTCAGTTGCCCCTTCAGCGTATTGCCATCCGACAGTGAAATCATCACTGAGGGAATGGTAATTGTGGCATCGCCACCGCCCATCTCGCCGAATACACCAGTCGGACTATTGGCGATGATGACGCCGACGGCTCCCGCGACTTGTGCATTCTTCACCTTCGCGACAAACGTACAGCTCCCGCGATCGATCAGCGCAATGCCTCCCGCGATAGCACCGCTATTCGTCAACGCGGAACAACCATCCGCCGGTAAAGCCTGAGCAACATTCGCGGTAAGACCAGGCGAGGAAAGTCTGGCCCCAAAGTCTGCGGTAGCCACCGTGTAGTTACCGGCAATCCCGCCGGGTGAGTTCACTCTCAGACGTGCTGTTCCAAGGGTGTTCGCCACATCCGCTGTAGTTTGAGGGCCGTTCCAGACGAGATGGCTGGTGTTGATAGCCGAAGCCTGGCGCTCACTGGGCGTCATCTGGTCCCAGGTCTTGCCGGTCGTGTTGTCGAGGAGAAATTTGTCGTAGATAGATGGGAAGCCGGACTGCTGTGTTCCATTACTCGAATTGGTAAAGGTTTGAAAGCCGAGGCCGTGAGCAAATTCATGCATCAGGATTGCCACTAAGTCGATAGCAGCGCCGTGTGCATTATCGAGACCAAGATAAAAAGGAGTTGGCGCTCCGCCATTGTCTAAACAACCAGCACTGCCAATCTTGGAATTAAAGGTGGCACTGATTTCCGGATTCGCAGGATCGAGATCGCGGCCGCTCAGGGCATCCGCCTCCGCCTCCGAGTACCAGGTATGCAAAAACGGCGCGTTGGTGAAGTCGCTAAAGATTCCAATCGCTCCCGCCTGCCCCAGCACGCCAGAACTTGAGCTGCAGGTCAGCGGAGCCCAGTTGGCCTTAACCGTAATCGTGACAGTGCTGCTTAGCGTCGCGCCCCAGATATTAGCCGCAAACTGAAAGACGTTCAGCCGTTGCATGCCCAGGGTCGTGCCGGTGTTTCCTCCCACCGGCGCAACCGGGGTCGGATCGTTGAAGCCCGTGTTCGGACTGTCGTTGTTTAAGATCACAATCGTGGCCGCCGCGCGGGCAGAGTGGGACGCCATCACCATGATTGTTAAAGCGAAGAGAGCGGAGGTGACTTTCGATAGTTGTAGTCGTTTCATTATTCCTTCACGACCGCCCTTCTACCTGTGCCCTGCGGGGACTGGTTCGTTGAGTCCTTACTTTGAAGAAACGCACTCGCCGCTTCCGAATTATCTACGCAGGCTTGATCGACACTGCCGTCAGTATTTTTCTTCGCCAGCATCACATTCTGAAATCGACCCTGCAGATCAACCGAGACCGAACCGTCCGGATTTTGTACCTGCACCAGGCCATCCGTAGACTTGTTGTCTTTCAAGGCATCCGCGATCTGCTGCGCCTGGTCCTGCGTCAGAGGCCCCTGCTGCAATGTCTGCGCGTTGACCTGGAGCTTCTTGCCCCCGGCAGCGACGGTGACGAAATTCGGTCGCAGAGCAGGCGCGGAGATGTTCTGACTTGCAGTCATCTTCGATTCGCTCTTGCGAGCTTCGTACCTCGCGATGGCGGTTATCATTCCCACGACTAGCAGGGCGATGGCGAAGATGACGGCGCGGAAAAACCGCGTCTGCTTTTTCAGAGATCGGCCTTTGCTGGCCACGGTTGATTTCTTCATGGTTGTTTGAACTCCTGGCGTTTTCAGTTCTAAAAGCTGGTGAAGAAGTTCGGCGGCTAACCCGCTGGAACGACTCGAGGCGGAGGGTTGAGGCAAAACCCTTGTTTCACATTCTACGTGTCAGCCGGCACGGGTGGCAATTAGTTTTGTCGGGAGCCATCCAGCCAGCCTGTTTAAGATGAAGCCAAAGGCGATTGGGCTGCCCGAGGGAAGGCAAGAGTGTGGGAAACTTGTTAGCGTCTTAAGGGCCCTAAGTTGTGTTGGTAGGACGAAGCCCGAACGGGGGCGTTAGCCCGACCGTCAGCGAGGGCTCGAAGTAAGCGGACGGAGCCAGTCGAGCCCCGCCCCGTCTCAAATCCGGGCAGAAATATTCAGCGGACGGTCACACTGACATTATTCGCGGCCAGCGAACTGCCGGTCGCGCGCTGCAGCTCGGCAATGGACTTGTTCAGATCAGTCTGCGCGCGCAGTTCGTTTCCCTTCGCGGTCGCCAGGGCAGTCTGTCGTTCGAGCACCAGAAAGACGGTTGATTGGCCGACATCGAGTTTGCGCTTTTCGCTTTCATATTGCTGCTCGGCGGTCGAGCGAGCGATGGCTGCTGAGCGCCGGCGAGCCTCGGCTGTCCTGAGCGACTGCAGAGCGTTGCGCACCTCGACCTGGATCAATTGCTCAAGTTGCTCGCGTTGAGTGGCGATGCGTTTTCCTTCGACCAGCGAATGGCCCAGTTGTCCTTCGGCGGTGCGGTTGTGAAGCGGCAAGCTGATCGAAACCCCGACGCGAAAATTGTTGAACTGGTTCGAGCCGAGATTGGAAATGGACTGCGGGTACCCGCCGATTAAGTCAGGCGAGATTGTGCTTGCCGCCGGCGCCGGCAACGGTTGTAGGCCGGAAAGCGCCGACAACTGGTTCACTCGGGCGCGCACCTGATCGCTGCTGGCTGTGAGGGGATTGCTGCCGGCCGCAGTGCCGGCGTTCCCGACCACCCCGTAACTGCTGACCAGATCGATCTCAGGTTTCGTCAGATCGCGATAGAGTTTCTGATCCAGAAGGTTAATCTCTCGCGCCAGATCCGATTGCCGCAGCTCCTGTCGATTTTGCACGGCGGCATTCATCGCATCGGACAGGGAAACTTGCGGCATGGTCAGGTCGGCCTGATCTGTCGGAATAATCGAAAGGCTCCACAACTTCGCCTTTTGGTTTTCGGCGATCATGTACTTCAGATTGTTCTCCGCGCGGTTGACGTCTTCGAGCGCGCTGAACTCGGCCTGTTCGAAATTTGCCACTTGCGTTTCCGCCGCCACCACATCAATGGGCGCGAGAGAACCTTCGGCCACCATGCGCCGGTTATGCGCGAGTTGGTTGCGCGAGTCACTAAGCGAATCTCGCTGAATCTGGAGATTGCGCAGAGCAAAAACCAGGTCCCAGTAAGATCTCTGGACGTTCGCAATCACCTCAACAGCTCGCTGCCGGAACTGCGCATCGGTCAACGACAGGTTTTTCTTTGCTACCTCGATCTGTCGTCGCGGCAAATCAAATCGCAGCCCACGAAGCAACGGCTGGGTAAAGCTGAAGGTCAATGCGGTTGGGTATTGCGGATTGAGCGCGGTGAACAAGCTGTTACTGGTCGATCGCACCGATGAAAAATCCAGACGATAGTTGCCGCCGTACTTCGGCGCCAAACCTTCCAAACGGCTGGTCGCGGTAAAGTCCGAGGATTCGACTGCGTTGCTGGCGCCGCTGAGAAAACTGGCCGCCGGGGTCTTGATCTTTTCGTAATAGCTCTGGGCGTTGATCCTCGGATCATATGCACCGCGGGCCGACAACAGATCGTACTCCGCGATCTTAACGTTGTCGCGCGCGACTTCGATGTCTTTGTTGTTGGTTAGCGCGAGAGCGATTGCTTCGCGCAAGGACAGCGGTTGCTGCTCATTTGTGTCGACGCCGACGCGGCTGAGCAAGGGCAGAAGTTGATTGGAATCGGCGCGAAAATCTACGGCAATTGACGGCGCCTTTAGAGTCTCTTGCGCCGAGACCATGGGCGAAGGAGCGACCACTGGATCCTGAGCCGCAACGGCCGGGGCAAGCGCAAACAAGCAGGCAGCTCCCGAAGCTGCGATTATAATTGAGCGGCAGAGCCGCAAGACCAAATCAAACGATGACACCATAATAGATTCCTCGATCCGTCATTTCACGCGCCAAATAAAGCAGTACTCATCTCCTAGTGCCTCGTCGTTATCCCCAACAACGACGCCGCTGCCGCCGCCGCGCGCCGACGTCCGCGCCCAACGAGCCCGGACACGCTCGACCCAATCCGAGACCAGATGTGGCTGCGCGCCAAATCATCGAACAGCGAATAGAACACCGGCACCGCAAGCAACGTCAGCAGCAAACATAGCGACTGTCCACCAACCACCAGCACGCCTATCGATCTGTTGGTGCCGGCGCCCGGCCCGCTGGAAAGCACCAGGGGAGTCATGCCCGCAACCAAAGCGATCGTGGTCATCAGAATCGGCCGCAAGCGATCTCGATTTGCCTGAATGATTGCGTCATGCCGCTCCATGCCCTGCTTGCGCAATCCGTTCGTGTGATCGATTTGTAGAATGGCGTTCTTTTTCACCACGCCGAACAACAGCAACAGACCCAGACCTGAGAAAATATTTACAGTCTGCCCAGTCACCAGCAACGAGAGGATGCCGAATGGAATAGCCAGCGGCAGCGTCAGAAGAATCGTGATTGGGTGAATGAACGATTCGAATTGCGCCGCCAAAACCATGTACATAAAGACGAACGACAAAACGATCGCCAGCAGGAAATATTGACCGGTGCGGGCCAGCTCACGCGTACGTCCCGCCAGGAACGTTCGATAAGCGCTGTCCATGTTTTCCGCTTTGGCAAAGTCGGTCAATTGCGCGGTTACTGCCGTTTGCGAACCACCCGGCTTTGTGTTTGCGACCAGCATCACCTGACGTTGACGGTTGTATCGATCAATCGAAGAAGGACCGGTGCCTTCCTCGATCCGGACCAGGTTATCGAGGCTGACCCAACCCTGTTTTTGCGAAGCTACCAGCATTCGCTTCAAACCTTCGGCGCTGGCGCGAAACTCTCCAATCGCCCGCACTCGCACGTTGTATTGGTCCGTGCCCGCGTTGAACGTCGAAACCTTTTGACCAGCGACCAGAGTGTTGAGCGACTGGGCCACATCGCCAACCCGAACCCCGAGGTCCGCGGCGCGCGCGCGATCGATGACTACCCGCAGTTCAGGCTTGCCCGTAATCAATGTTGAGTCGACGTCAACCACATCCGGGATCGTTTTCAATTTCTTCAAAAGGTCGTCGGCATACTTGGTGAGCTTGTCCAGATCAGGTCCGCTGACCACGAAATTGATGTCGGCGTTGCGCTGTCCACCACCGGAGATCGCGGCTACGGGGTTAACGCTGGTGCGCAACTGGTCGGGAAACTCCTTCAGATACTTGCCCACGATCTCGTTGCGCACGCGGGTCTGCAGATCGATTTGCGAGATGGTGCGCTCGTCAATCGGCGCCATCCTCACGTAGATGTTTGCCAGGTTGACGACCTGTTGTTGCCCGCTGCCAATGGTTACCAGGGTGTCGGTCACGCCGGGCATCTTTCGTACGTCCGCGGCAATTCGTTCGGCCAGACTCGAAGTCGATGACAGCGTGGAACCTTCAGGCGCGCGCACGTTGATTTCGAATTGGGCCTGATCGTCAACCGGCAAAAAGTTTTTCCCGACGAACATGAACAGAGGCACCGTGCTAATAATTACGAGGACCGACAAAAGCACGATTGCCCAACGATGTTTCATCGACCACTTCAGCATCCAGGTATAGGTGCGATCGATGGGACGATAAAAGCGCGACTCTTTCGACTGCGCCTGGACGTACTTGTCTTTGAACTCAGCCAGCGAACTCCGCTTTTCACCTTCCGGCGAAGTGGAAGTTTCGGGGCTGGGCGCCTTTGCCGCGACCGTCTTCTTCCGCTTGATCATGCGTGCCGCCAGCATGGGCGTCAGCGTGAACGACACGATCAGCGAAACGGCGATCGCAAACGAGGAAGTAAACCCAAACGAAGACATGAAGCGGCCGACGATGCCGGCCATGAATCCCACGGGCAAGAACACGGCTAGCAAAGATAAGGTCGTAGCCGTCACTGCCATGCCAATTTCGCGAGTGCCTTCGATCGCGGCCTGAAACGGCGGCATTCCCTTTTCTTCGATGTAGCGAAAAATATTTTCCAGCACGACCACCGCATCGTCGATCACGATTCCCACCATCAACGTCAGGGCCAGCATCGTGATCTGGTTCAAGGTAAAGCCCATCGCCGCCATCAGTCCGAAGGTCGCCACGATCGAAGTAGGAATGGCGATCGACGCGATAAACGTCGCACGAAAATTCCAGAGGAAAACAAAAACGACGATGGCCGCGAGGATGCTGCCTTCAACCAGGTGCAGATTGATCGAGTGCAGCGCCGCTTTGATAAAAATTGTCTGGTCGCCAACGATTTCCATTTTCACATCGTGCGGCAGACCCGCCTTCAGTTCTGCCAGACGCTCTTTGACCGCGTCGGCGACCGCGACGGTGTTTTGTCCGGACTGCTTTGAGACGACCAGCGTGACGGCCGGCTGGCCATTCAAACGAGCTTCCGTGCGTTGCTCTTCCGCTCCGTCTTCGACATAACCAATGTCACTGATCTTGACCGCGTAAGCGCCCTTGGTCGACACCACCAGATTGTTGAATTGTGCCGGATCGGGAATGCGCCCCATTGTGCGCACGGTGAACTCGCGCTGGCCCGATTCAATCCGGCCGCCGGGCAATTCCATGTTTTGCTGCTTAACGGCAGTGGCCACATCCGCGGCGGTAACATTGAAGGCGCGCATCTTGTCGGGATCGACCCAGACTTCCACTTCACGCAGGCGGCCGCCGACGATCTCGACGTTGCCGACCCCGTCGATCGATTCGATCAAACGCTTGATTTGCTTGTCGGCAATGTCTGTGACTTCGCGCAAACTGCGCGGCGCTGAAACTGCGATGCGCAAAACCGGCGTCGCGTCCGTATCGAGCTTCTGCACGATCGGGACTTCCGCAGTTTCGGGCAGCTCGTTGACGATCAAGTCAACTTTGTTGCGCACTTCGGACGCCGCCACATCAGCGTTCTTCTCGAGCACGAAATTGACGAAGACCTGCGAAACACCCTCGACCGAAGTCGAGCGCAATTCATCAATGCCGCTGATGGTATTGACCGCGCCCTCGACCTTGTCAGTGATTTCAGTTTCGATCTCCTGCGGCGAGGCGCCCGGATTGACGACCGTAATCGTAATCGTGGGCAGGTCGATTTTCGGAAAGAGATCGACGCCAAGCGAGCGAAAAGAAAACAGGCCCACCACCGTAATGCTCAGGATGAGCATGGTCGCGAACACCGGACGACGAACACAGATTTCAGCAAGTTTTTGCATCTTAACCCCGGTCAGTTGTCAGTCGACATTTCCCAGCTGATCAGAGAACAACTAACAACTGGCTACTGACATTCCTACTGCGTGACTGCTGCTCCATCACTCAATTGATCGACATTGCTTGTAGCCACCACCTCGTCGGCGGCTACCCCACTCTGGATCTCAACCAGATCGCCTTCCGTCTGGCCAGACTGGACCAGGCGTTGCTCGGCATGGCCGTTCTTGATCACATACACATAGGTCGAGCCCGAAATCGTGCGCAATGCTCGCTGCGGCACCAGGACGGCGGGCGCGCTTTGCGGCAAGAGAATGCGCACAGTCGCAAACTGCCCGGGCTTTAACTCGGCTTTCGGATTATCGACATCCGCTTCGATGGTCAGTGTGCGCGAAGACGCGGTGACGTTGGGAGACACGCGCGCGACGCGTCCGGCAAAGTTGCGATCCGGATATCCCGAGACGCTGACCGAAACGCTTTCGCCACTGCGGATCTGCGGAATCGCCTGTTCGGGAATGTCTATGCGCACGCGCAAGGGGTTCAGATTAACCACGGTCGCGACCTTCTGTTGCGGGGAAACATATTCACCGATATCAGCGGGGCGATCAGACACATAGCCCGGCATCGGCGAGACCACTACCGTGTAACCGAGATTCCGTTTCGCCAGCGAGACCTGGGTGGCCGCGGCATCAACCGCAGCTTGCGCGTTCGCGACGGCGGCATAGTTTTGCTGAGCCTGATGAATTAGCGCCTGATACTGCTCAGCGAGTTGATCCCGTTGCGATTT
Organism: Blastocatellia bacterium; assembly: GCA_033856735.1. Lineage (GTDB taxonomy): Bacteria > Acidobacteriota > Blastocatellia > Pyrinomonadales > Pyrinomonadaceae > UBA11740. The sequence goes on along the minus strand of JAWVEM010000063.1, from coordinate 8,088 downwards.
CTGCTGGTCATACGCGGAGCGCGAAACGTCTCCGGTCTCGACCAGCTTTTCGTAACGCCGCAGATTCTTGTCGGCCAACTCCAAGGCCGAGCGTGCCCCGGCGACCTCAGGCACATTCTCCGGATTGAACTTTTGTCCTGGGCGCAAACCGATCTTGGCTTCATTCTGGCGCACCGTTGCTTTCGCCTGGTCCAGTTGGGCTTGGGCTTGTTCAATCCTGATGCGAAAGTCCGCGTCATCAAGCTTGACGATCATCTGTCCGCGACGCACTGAACTGCCCAGGTCAACACCGACTGCGGCGACTTTGCCTGACGTCTCCGCGGCTACGTCAGCCTGTTGGTTCGGGGCCAGGCTGCCGTTGGCTTCGAAGTACCGCGGTAGTTGCCGCGAAACTGCGGCCGTGGTGCTGACAGAAATCGCCGGCGGTGTAGGACTAGTAGAAGCGGCGGCGTTGTTTCCTTGTCCTTTCGAGCGACTGCAGGCAGTCAAACCCGTGCCCGCAGTTATGGCCAATAGAAATAAAAGCGTTAGTTTAAGGGGTCCTAGAAGAGTCATTTACGCGATCTCTTTCTCTCTGAATTCTTGCTGATTTTGTTTTTTTCCGATCCGTTGCCTCGGCCGTTCACGTTGGTATTCGCGGCGGACTTCTTGCTGGGGGATTTGATACCGCGCCGTGGCGCTAGCGCCGCTACCTCATCTCTGGCTGCGATGCCCTGCAAGAGGATTCTGGCGAATTCGCGCGCCGCGACCTGGTTCGAGATTTTTAGCAGACTTCGCTTTCGATCCCACAAATTGTTGTTCAATGAATGATGCATGACCATGCCGATAAAGGCCCGCACCACGATGGCCGGCTCAACCTCGGCGATGGCTCCTTCGCGCTGCCGTGCGCGAATGTAATTACCGAGCGAGCGGTAGACGCCCTTCACGAACTTCTCCCAGAACATGTGGGCCAGATCGTGCTCTTCCAGGGCCGAATGCAATAGCAGTCTTTGGAATTCGGGATCGTAGTCGTGTTGATTCAACGCCCCGAGGGCAATTCCCTCGAACACGGCCCGGTCGTCCTTGCGCTCGATCGCCGCGGCCACTAGTTGCCGCGGATCCAGGGTATCGTGCACGCAAGCTTTCTGATCGAGAATGGCGCTGTACAACTCTTCTTTGGTGGCGAAGTGCCGAAAGACCATAGCCTCTGAGACGCCGGCCGCCGTGGCAATTTCTTTCGTAGTGGTACCGCGAAAACCGCGTTGCGAAAACAGGCGCATCGCCACCCGCACGATTTGCAGCCGGCGTTCTCCGCCCGCCATGCGCGCCCCGTTCCCGTTGGCGCCATTATTGGCCGCTGTCTTTTTGTTTAGAGTTGGCAACAGTGCAGTCTGATCGCTATCGAAGTAAGTACTCACTTACCATTTGCGAACAAGCAAAGTCAAGTGAGGGAGCGGCACAGACCGCAGTCTGTGATTGAGTCTTGGGCTAACTCGGAACCCAGACTGAAGACTGTGCCACTAATTCACGCAACCATCCTCCGCGTTTCCTCGTATGGAGAGTTTGATTAATAACTGAACCTTAGGAGCAAAGAAATGTCGGAAGCCGCAGGAAACAGTGAACAGACGCCAAACACGGCGATTACCAGAACTAACTATGGGAGAGAATTGAACATGTCGGAATTTGCAGAAGATGCGCGCGAGTATGGAAGAAAGATCGTTGATGCGGCTGAGCGAGCCGGCGATTTTGTTAGCGAAAAGGTCAATGTCGTCGGCGACAAGATCAAAAACCTGCAGGGCAAAGACCTTAACGAGATCGCCGGCGAAGCCAAAGATTATGCTCGCGAAAATCCTGGGCACGCCATTCTGATTTCCGCAGTCGCGGGCGTCGTTTTGGGGTTTCTGCTGCGCGGCGGACGACGATAATTTGGAGTGCGGCGGCAAGCGAAGCGCGACGCCGCTTTGATTAAACCGCGAAACGAGAGGTCATGTTGACCTCTTGAATTCTCGCCTATACTTGCCGAAGAATACCGTCCCTCACAGTCGGGCTACTGCCCCGATCTGCGCGCGGTTCTTCACTACGCTCGCGCTCACTAATAACGCGGAAAGAGATTCGCCACGCTCAGCCCCAGCCCGACGTAAGATTGAATCTCGTGTGGCTGAAAACGATAACCGCCGCGGTAAACGAAGAGCTGGTTCCCTCCCCCTTCCGTACAGGTTCCCGGGTACGTCTCGTAGAAAGAAAGCAGCCCGTCATTGAACGTCCGGCGAATTGCCGCTTCGTCCTGCCCACGCAGAATGTATTGACGCGAGAACTCAGGCCGCTGACCAAAGTCGATGTCCTGATATCCAAACGCTGTGAAAATTTTCAGCAGAACATTTTCCGGTCGTAAAGAGAAGTAGGGCAGGCTGAGGTAAGTCGGCTCGAGATACACGATCGATTGGGAGTGAGTCTGACGATTCTTTCCGTACCCGGTAACATAGACGTAATCAAACACCGCGGCTTTGATGCCGCTGGCCTCGCCATACATGAAGTTCTTGATCTCTTTGCTGCGTCCCTGATTGAACAGGGCAAAGCGCTCCAGCCCGGGAATCATATTTAGTGGCGCGCTGGCCGCAAAGCTCCAACCCAGTTGGCCTGCGGTCGCCTGCAAGACCCGCGTGCGCTCCTTGTCCTTTTGCCACGAGTAGACCGCGATGATCACGAACAAGCCAATGATCACGCTCAGGATGACAAAAGGAAAAAGGAGAACCCACATTTCAAGCTAATTCTGTTTTTCTCAGCGCCTTCCTTGTGCTTCGCGCCTTTGCGTGAAACAAGGTTGAGTGACAATGAGTTTCGCGCAAAGGCGCAAAGTGGGAACGAAAGGCGCAAAGGTAAAATCAGATGCCGCTCGAGATTAACCGAGTACGCAGCTTAGAAGATCTCCGGCTATTCTCTCGCTCCGGCCTGTTTCAGTATCTCAATAACTTCCGCGCGGTTTTTGGTCGTGGCCATAACCAGAGCTGTAGCGCCATTACTAGCGCGAGCATTAACATTTGCTCTCCGCGCGATCAGCAAACGGACCGCCGCGATGTGTCCCTGAAACGATGCGATCATCAGCGGCGTCACTCCGTTCTTGTTATGCGCATCAATGTTTGCCCGTCCCGATAACAGCGCATCCATCACGTCGGTCTTACCCAGCGCAGACGCCAGGATCAAAGCATTGTCGCCATCAACATCGCCCTGATCGGGCCGCGCGCCGCGGGCTAATAATAGGTTGACCACCGGCGCGAAACCTTCCGCGGCTGAACCAATCAAGGCGGTAGAACCTTTCTTGTTTGCCGCATTAATATTGGCGCCTGCCTTCAGCAGGACGACTATTACATCCAGCTTTCCGTTGGTTGCGGCGTAGTAGAGAGCCGCATCGCCATCCTTGTCGCCAGCATTCACATCTACTCCGGCCGCCAGGATTGCCGGCACCAGATCAGCTCGGCCCTTGCCCGCGGCCAGCATCAGAGTCGTGCGGCCCTGCTCGTCAATCTTCAAAACGTCCGAGTCAGCGGCCGGCCGCGAGTTATCCCAGGATGACGAACCACGCGCGGCCAACTTGCGGAGGTCGGGCCGGCGCAAGCCGACATACTCGGGAGCAATCTGCGCCGCGCGGGCGTCAGTGACTCGCGCGCGCGAATCCTCATTCAGCGCGCGATAGACGTCGCCGAGCATCAGCCAGCCATCTTCATCGTCGCCGTTCTTTTGCGTGTACTCCTCCAGTTGAGGGCGTGCCTCGGAGAATCGCCCATCGATAACCAGCAACCCGATTCGGTCCGGCGCGTAGGTCGAGCCGAGATTCACCGCCGACCTCCAGTGATCACGCGCCTCGGAAAACTTCTCAGTCATGTAATAGATCAGGCCGATGTTTGAGTGGGGCGATCCGTCCTTGTCATTCAACTTGATCGCTTCCAGGTATTGCTGGGCCGAGGGCGTTAGCTGACCAAGCTTCTGCAGCATCAGGGCGTAGTTGAATCGCGCCGAAAAGTCCTTCGGATCAATATCGATCGCCTTCTTCGCTTCTATGGACGCATCCGAATAGCGGCGCTGATTGCTCAAGACCCGGACCAGTTCCAGGTGCAATACGACCAGCGGCTGAGGGGTAAGAGTGATCGCTTTGCGATACGCGGCTTCCGCCTCGGCATAACTGCGCCGCAATGAAAGAACGTAGCCGAGAGCGAGATAGCCGTAATAGTTGTCCGGTTGCGCGGCGACGGAACGATGGGCTGCAGCCAGGGCGTCGTCGGGACGCTGCAGCTCGCTATAGGTAAACGCCAGCCGCGCATAAGGCTCGCTATCGCCACGACCCAGCGTGGCCGCGCGCGAATACGATCTTTCCGCTTCGACAAATTTCTTCTGGCTATAGTAGCTGTGGCCGAGGCCGAGGTAAGGCCGCGGATCGCTGGGCGCCAACTTAGCCGCCAACTGATAGCCCCGCTCGGCGGCGTCATACCGTTCATGCTGCCGCGCATCATCGGCCAGACTAAGCGCGTCATCCAGTTGTCCGGAATTATCCGCAACCGGCGTGCGCGTGCCGGGCCGAGGCCGGGGCGGCGTGGTGCGAACCACTTTTTTGGCCGGCAGCTTCATCACCCCACCCGCGCCGGCGCCGCCAATTACGCCACCGCCCGCGCCCGAGCCATGTTGAGCGTTGACGACAGCAATCGAACCACACAGGCTGATTGCGAAAGCCAGGATGAAAGCCCGGCGGACAGGTGGAAACAAGATCGTCATTTGAAACAGATCCTCTCTTTTATGCCGAGGCTCTAGCCATCCAAGCCATCGGTAACACTCAAGGGAAACGCTGCTAACATGGCAAACTTTAGTCTTGCAGGCAAGAAAAACGTGATCGAACATCTGAGTTGACGCGGCGGCGCGAATTCAATCAAGCATCGCCGGATGAATCAAGTTGAGAAACAAGCCCCGCCGCTCGCGTCCAACGATTTGTTATGTTGCGCCCCATCCTTTGAAAGGCAGGACTTCCAACCGACCGCGCCTTCGGAATGCGCCGCGAACCCATTGGTATTTTGAACGGGTTATTAGCGTTGGGCAACAATCTCCGTTCGACGTCCCGTCGTCCGCAAAATAATCGCTGCCGATGAATTTGTTTTTTCCCGCAAGTTCAACAACAGGTTTCCCGTTTTCGGCGTAGAGTCTCACGAGCCCACCGTCAGCACGATCACCTGTCCAGAATTTCCACAGCAGTACAGGTCTGCCGTGTTTAAGAGAATAGATAAAAACGTCGTTCGTACTCTCGGTACCGCCGACTTCGGCGTACAGAACAACAATAGCGTCCTCTTGTCCATCGCCAGTGATGTCTGCGTATTGGACAGGGCCCATGCCGACGGCCCAACAACCCCCGCGGGGAATTACGCGAGGTGAAAAATCGGCCACCGAACCGTATTTGCCATCGCGTAAGCGGACCTTCGGCATTGAACATTTATGCGTTGGGAGTCGCGGATAGGTGAAGTTCTTGAAATCGATATCACGGATCGAACGGACAGGAGACGATTGTGTGACGGGCGTCAGTGCGAGGATGAGAGAAAGAAGCAACATAAATATGCTTAGACGCTCACCGCTTCGCGATACTCACCCCAAACACTGCGCAGGCGATTACTAATCTCGCCGACGGTGGCATAGGCCTCGACACACTCCAGGATCCGGGGCACGACATTCTCCGTTCCGCGCGCGGCTTCTTCCAATCTCGCGAGCGATGTCTCCGCGGCGAGGGAGTCGCGACGCTGGCGCAAAGCATGCAGTCTCTCAATTTGAGTTTTCTCAATTGAGGCATCGACCCGCAGAGTTTTGATCTGCGGCCCCTCGTCGCTTTGAAAGCGGTTTACACCTACTACAATCGCATCGTCGGTTTCGACTGCGCGCTGGTACTCGTAAGCCGAGTTTTGGATCTCGCGCTGGATGTAGCCCGTCTCGATTGCGCGCAGTGTTCCGCCCATGGCGTCGATCTTGTCGAGATAAGTAACCACGTTCCGCTCAATCTCTGTAGTCAGCTCCTCGATCGCGTAAGAGCCGGCCAGAGGATCGACCGTATCGGCGACTCCTGATTCATGCGCAATGACCTGTTGAGTGCGCAAGGCGATGCGCGCCGCGTCTTCGGTCGGCAGCGCGAGCGCTTCGTCCATCGCGTTCGTGTGCAGAGACTGCGTGCCGCCCAACACCGCCGCCAGCGCCTGGATGGTTGTGCGGACAACATTCACTTCGGGCTGTTGAGCAGTCAGCGTTGACCCGGCCGTCTGCGTATGAAAGCGCAGCATCAGCGAGCGCGGATCACGCGCGTGAAAACGTTCACGCATGATGCGCGCCCACAGCCGGCGGGCGGCGCGAAACTTCGCGATCTCTTCCAGAAGGTTGTTGTGAGCGTTAAAAAAAAACGAGATGCGCGGTGCAAATTCGTCAACCTTAAGCCCGACGCTAATCGCCGCTTCGACGTAGGCGATCGCATCGGCGAGAGTGAACGCAACTTCCTGCACTGCAGTCGAACCGGCTTCGCGAATATGATAGCCGCTGATTGAAATCGTGTTCCAGTTCGGAACTTCGCGCGCGCAGAACGCGAACGTGTCCGTAATCAAACGCAGTGACGGCGCCGGCGGAAAAATATAGGTGCCGCGCGCGATGTACTCTTTCAAGATATCGTTCTGCAGGGTGCCGCTCACGTTTTCAAAGGCGACGCCCTGTTTCCGCGCCACCGCGAGATAGAGTGCAAGCAAAATCGCGGCGGTCGCGTTGATAGTCATCGAGGTCGAGACTTCGCCGAGAGGAATCCCGTCGAATAACGTGAGCATGTCATCCAACGAGTCAATCGCGACGCCGACCTTGCCGACTTCCCCACTAGACAATGGATCATCGGAATCCAAACCAATTTGCGTCGGCAGATCGAAAGCAACCGACAACCCGGTCGTGCCCTGTGAGAGCAGGTACTTGTAACGCGCGTTTGATTCCGCGGCGCTGGCATAGCCCGCGTACTGGCGCATCGTCCAGAGGCGCCCGCGGTACATGTTGCGTCTGATGCCGCGGGTATAAGGGAACTCGCCCGGAGCGCCGAGGTCGCGATCGTATTCAACGGTTTCGGTATTCGAAGGATTGTAATCGACCGGCAGTTCGATGCCCGACGAAGTCTTAAAGTGCTCGCGGCGTTGACCCTGGGCGCCTTTGTTGGCGGCTTTGGTTTTCGTAGCCATGGAGTTGTGCGGCGATTGCGGGCCTGTCTCGCGAAATCGTTCGAAGGCTAGCATAAGGAATGTGAGCGCGGCAATTCATGTCTTGTTCAGAGTTAGACCTTCAGGTTGTCCTTTCGCAAGAACAAGCTAAAGCTTGAACTCTCAACTACTATTTGACCTGGTCTTTCCCTTGGCTTAGCATCACTTTGAACTGGGAAAATCAACGAATGAAGGCGGCGCGAATTACCTCGAAATGGACGACGAAACCAAGCGGCTTGCCGAAGAAGTAGGCACGGCAATCAACGAGTCAATTCAGCAGTCGGCGGTCGTCGCGGCAGCGATCGAACGGCTGCGCGAGGCTGGATTCGAAATGGAGCTGACTCTAAAACTCGAAATCGGACTGCGGCCGCAGGGCAAGGACGAGCTCGATGGCGATGGATCTCTCGACCTGACCGATGAAGATCTAAAAATCCTACGATCGATGAAAATCAAGATTGATCCGGAAGAGTAACCGCATTCCCAAAAGCAGCTATTCTGGCTTTTCCACCTCATCGCTCAGACTCTGTTGCCTCAAGGCGGCCGCCCCCAGGAAAGCACCCATGCCCATGGATTCGACTGCACTGCTGGGCACTATCATCAGCGCGCCCTTCTCTTTCAAACCTTCGTAGAGCATGTTCATCGCGCGCAGGTGCAACGCCGTAGGATTCTTGCGATAAGACTCCGCGGCCTTATCGAACTGCGTGGCGATTTCGACCTCGGCCTGCGCCAGGATCACTCGCGCTGCTTTCTCCCGCGCGGCCTGGGCCTCGCGCGACATCGCGTCCTGCAGCGCCGCGGGAATAATCACGTCGCGCATCTCAACTGACTGCACGGTCACACCCCAGGGATTCGATCGTTCATCAAT
>JAWVEM010000062.1:0-5865 GCA_033856735.1 Blastocatellia bacterium | reverse complement strand
CGGCAGGAAAAAGTTCGGGTGCGACTGGAGACTTATGAGCGCGAGACCGCCCCGCTGCTGGATTATTATCAGCGCACTGGACGCCTGCATCGCGTCGACGGCACGCAATCGCCGGAAGACATTTATGGCGAGATTGAGAAGATCTTGAACAACGAGGTCGTGCGCGCGAGTCTCGCGGACTAAGCGAGACAGTTGATCAGCTTTAACGGCGATGATTATCGGAAAATCCCAAAAAGAGATCGAAAAGATGCGGGCGTCTGGCCAGCTCGTGGGAAGAGTGCTGCAAGCTTTGAGCAGAATGGTCGAACCGGGTCTAACGACGATTGAAGTTGATGCCGCGGCCGAGAAAATGATCCGTGACGCGGGCGCGCAGCCGACGTTTAAAGGCTATAACGGATTCCCGTTTTCGATTTGTGCGTCCGTCAATGAACAGGTGGTGCACGGATTTCCTTCCAGTTACGAGTTGCAGGATGGCGACATTTTTTCCATCGACGTGGGAGTTACACTCGACGGCTTCGTGGGCGACACGGCCGCCACCATTCCGGTGGGGAAGGTCAGCGAGGACCGGCTGAAGCTGATCAGGATTACCGAAGAATGTCTGCAGTTGGGAATCGAACAATGTCGCGCCGGAAATCACCTCGGTGACATCGGCTGGGCCGTCCAATCGCACGCGGAAGCCCATGGTTACTCGGTGGTGCGTGACTACGTCGGTCACGGCATCGGGCGCCGCATGCACGAAGATCCGCAGATTCCCAATTATGGAAAGCCGGGTAAAGGCCCGAAGATTAAGAACGGTTACGTGTTTGCGGTTGAACCCATGATTAACCTGGGCGTGCAGCAGACAAAGACCCTGAAGGATGGCTGGACGGTAGTTACTGTTGACGGTGAGGCCAGCGCGCACGCTGAGCATACGATCGCCATCACCGAGCAAGGACCGGAGGTACTGACTTTTGTGGGAGCACCCGCTACGCACCTTCAAATGGCGCGCGTCTCCTGAGATTTCGCACGGTTTGGCGATTGCATGAGGGCCATGCTACCATGTGCAGTTTGCCAGCCTAGGAAATAGCGCTCCTGTGTCTGTATGGCCAAGGAAGAGGCGATAGAGGTCATGGCTAAAGTCCTCGAAACGCTGCCGAATGCAATGTTTCGAGTCGAGCTTGAGGAGACCCAGCCCAGGTGCTGGCTCATATCTCAGGCAAAATGCGCAAGCATTTCATAAGAATTCTTCCGGGTGATCGGGTGTTGGTCGAGTTGTCGCCCTACGATTTGAATCGCGGTCGCATAACTTACCGGTATAAATAAGAACGAGAGTGTGCAATGAAGGTACGTTCGTCCGTCAAAAAAATTTGTGATAAGTGCAAGGTAATTCACCGCAAGGGCGTGGTGCGTGTTATCTGTGTCAACCCAAAGCATAAGCAGCGACAGAAATGAATGAGCGTAAGCCTGCTGGTCATTAACGGCAGTCTTCGGTTTCGGGAGAAAAGAAATAAATGGCTCGTGTTGCAGGTGTAGATCTTCCGCCCAATAAGCGTGCAGAGATAGGTCTTACGTACATTTACGGGATCGGAAGGTCTCGTTCGACGTCTATTCTCAATGAAGCACAGGTAAATCGCGATATCAAGATCAGAGATCTGAGCGAGGAAGATCTGAGCCGCATCCGTGCGGTGATTGACGCTCAGGGAGAGATCGAAGGTGATCTGCGCAAGCGCGTGCAAATGGACATCAAGCGTTTGATGGACATAGGCGCCTACCGTGGGTTGCGGCATCGACGTGGACTGCCAGTGCGCGGACAGCGCACGCACACCAACGCGCGCACACGCAAAGGGCCAAGACGGGCTACGATTGCGAAGAAGAAGGCGCCGGGCAAGAAGTAATTTCATATGGCAAAAGCAACCACTGCTGGTAAGAAAAAGGTCTTTCGCAAGAAAGAGAAGAAGAACATCCCGGTTGGGATCGCCTATATCGCGGCATCGTTCAACAACACGATGATCTCAATCACTGATCTCGAGGGGAACCTGATCGCGCAGTCTTCGTCGGGGGCGCGTGGTTTTCGCGGCTCGCGCAAGGGGACGCCCTTCGCCGCCCAGCAGGCGGCGTATGAAGCGGCCAAAAGAGCCACTGAAGCCGGAATGCAGCAGTGCGAGGTGCGGGTCAAGGGCCCGGGCGGCGGGCGCGAATCAGCGATCCGCGCCATCAATAATGCCGGTATTCGCGTGACCGCGATTCGCGACATTACGCCCATTCCGCACAACGGATGTAGGCCGCCGAAGCGGCGCAGAGTTTAAGCGTTGTCGATCGCCAATTGCCGATTTCCAATTGGCAATTAATGGTCGGCAATTGGAAATTGAATGAGTGACCTAAAGGATGAAGGGCTCCGGATTTCATTTCAAATTCCAGATCTCAGATTTGAGATCTCGAGATTTGAAAATGCAAAGACGCGGCCTGTAAACTTTTCCGTCTGTAGTTAGACTGGAGGCAGAAACTTTTGGCTAGGTATAGAGATGCGGTGTGCCGTCTGTGCCGCCGCGAAGGCGCAAAACTTTTCCTCAAGGGAGATCGTTGCTACAAACCTTCCTGTCCGATTGAAAAGCGCGGCACTCAGCCGCCCGGACAGCATGGCAATTCCATGCGTCGTGGCAAGGCGCTGGCCGGCTATGGCCAGCAACTTCGCGAAAAGCAGAAGGTCAAACGTATCTACTTTATTCTCGAAGGACAATTTCGTAATTACTTTGAACGCGCGGCCCGCCAAAAAGGGATTACCGGCGAGAACCTTTTGTTTCTCCTCGAGCGACGGCTGGATAATGCCGTCTATCGGGCCGGGTTTTCGACTTCGCGACGCCAGGCGCGCCAGCTCGTGAATCACGGGCACGTACTCGTCAACGGGCGTAAGGTTGATATTCCGTCCTACCAGGTGAAACCCGGCGAAGTCGTGGCCATCAAAGACGCCACCCGGAAAAATGTGCACGTAGAAGGCGCGTGGCAGACCGCTGCGGGTCGAGGTCGTCCCTCATGGATCGCGGCGGCCGCGGAAATGAGTGCGACAATTACCGGCTTGCCGACGCGTGAAGAAATTGATCGCTCGATTAACGAGCAACTGATCGTGGAACTTTATAGTAAATAATACGGCGCACCCTGGGCGAGCGTTGTCGAAGCGCGCGCCTGGGGCTGCACAACTTCTCCTCGAATATTCTGACGGTACGTTATGGATCAAAACAATCTTTGGACAGGTTTTCAGATGCCGCGCCGCCTCGCGGCTGACGGCGATACTTTGACGGATCGCTATGGGCGGTTTTCGGCCCAACCGTTCGAACGCGGCTTTGGCACGACGGTTGGCAATTCACTGCGCCGCGCGCTGCTGTCTTCAATCGAAGGCGCGGCTATCACTGCGGTCAAGATCGAGAGTGTCGAACATGAGTTCTCTTCGATCAAGGGCGTGGTGGAAGACGCCACCGATGTCATCTTGAATCTTAAGCAGGTACCCTTTACCTTGCATGGGAATGAGCCGAAGACCCTGACGATCACCAGGACGGGGCCCGGTGAAGTCACTGCGGGCGATATCCAGGGAGATGCCGACGTCGAGGTGCTCGACCCCGCGCTGCATATCGCGACTCTGAGCGATGGCGGCACGCTGAACATCGAGATGCGGCTAAAGCGGGGCCGTGGTTATGTGTCGGCGGATCGGAACTTTGACGAAGACCTTTCGCTGGGTTACATCCCCATCGACTCGGTGCACACGCCGGTCAAGAAGGTGAATTACTCGGTCGATGCCGCGCGTTTGGGTCAGAATACCGAGTACGACAAGCTAACGATTGAAGTCTGGACTGACGGCTCGGTCAAGCCTGATGACGCCATTGGTCTGGCGGCAAAGTTAATCAAGGATCACATGGCGATCTTTATTAACTTTGAGGAAGACACCGAAGACTATAGCTACCAGCAACAGGAGCGCGCGCCCTTGCCACGAAACGATCAGTTGGATCGCTCGGTGGATGAGCTGGAGCTATCGGTGCGTTCTTATAATTGCCTGAAGAACGCCGGTATCAAGACCATTCGCGACTTAGTGCAGCGGTCAGAACGCGAGATGCTCGCTACCAAGAACTTCGGCAAGAAATCGCTGGGTGAAATTCGCGACATTCTGCGCGGTATGGGCCTGGATTTTGGCGTGCAGTTTGATGAACAAGGCAATCCGATTCCCGGCACCGGCGGGGGCGAGATTGAAGACGACGGCAGCGACGACGACGAGTTCGAGACTGCGGTGCAATAGGACTAAACGATCATGCGTCATCTTAAGGCCCATCGGAAGCTCGGGCGGACAACAGAGCATCGCATCTCTATGTTGCGCAATCTTGCGACGTCGCTGATAAACTCGCGCGACGATCGCATCGTGACCACTCTGCCGAAAGCGAAGGAGTTGCGCCCGTTTGTTGAGAAGGCGATTACTCTGTCTCGCCGCGCGGCCAGTCTGGAAGGAAGCACGGCAGAAGTTGGCGGGCTGCATTTGCGGCGCCAGGCTGCGGGCTTCTTTCATGCCGGAAATTACGGGCACGCCACTGCCACCCGTCGCGGCCAGACACCCCCGCCGCGGACCGCGGGAGTGGCGGCGATTCGCCGCTTGTTTGACGAGTTGGGTGAGCGGTTCAAGGATCGGCCAGGCGGTTATACACGAATAATTAAGATGGGACGGCGCACCGGTGACGGAGCCGAACTCGCGATTATCGAGCTGGTGGATAACGCGCGCGAGAAAGAGGCTCAGGCCAGCGCGCGCAAGCGAACGAAAGGCGCCCCGAAGAAGAGAGCGGAAGGGGCGAAAGCCAGGGACGCCGCCGCCGAGAAGAAGGAAGACACCGCAAACGAGGAATAAGAAGACTCTCTGGATGGGCCCCGACCGGCGACTAGGCCGAGATCGGGGCCCTTGCTTTTGAGTAGCACAAAGGACGAAGCCAGATACGCGACCGGGCCGGCTGCGACCGTTAGCAAGGAGCGTCCCATGTCAACCGGAGTCAAGAGGGTAATGAGCGATCAGGAAGACAGGCAGGCGGAAGTTGTCCCGTCACCAACGGAGCGGCCTGCGGAGCGCAACCAGCGCGAACGCGACCGTGACCGCGGGCGGCGGCGTCATCGCAATCAGCCGCGATATCTCGAAGCCTCGATCAATATGAACGAGCTCCGGGAACTTATCGATCTCATTACCGAAAACGGACTGACGAATTTCGAACTCGAGCGCGAGGGATTCCGCGTCAAGGTTGGGCGCGGTACCTTCGTCGAGGATCCGACAGCGCCAACGCTTCTTCCTGGTGGAGGGGAAAGACAGATTGCCGCCGGCGCACAGCCGGGCACTCCAGTCCAGAGTGTTCCAGCGTCGGCCGCATCACACCCGGGCGCACAGGCAGAAGAGGCCGCTTCAGTTGATCAGGATCTGCACATCATTACGTCGCCCATAGTCGGTACTTTCTACCGATCGCCGTCACCAACGGCAGAAAGCTTTGTCCGGATCGGCAGTGAGGTAGAGCACAACAGCGTGGTGTGCATTATCGAAGCCATGAAGCTGATGAATGAGATTCAGGCGGAAACCACCGGCGAAGTCGTCAAGATTTATGTCGAAAACGGGCAAGCGGTGGAGTACGGCCAGCCGCTTTTCGGAATAAAGACTAAGTAGTTCCGAAAGTCCAAGCTCCAAAGTCCAAGGCGCTGCCATCGTGCTGACGTTGGACGTGGGACCTTGGGCTTTCGCCTTTAGTTATGACCAGCACCAGACCATTTCGCAAAATTCTGATCGCCAATCGGGGCGAAATTGCCTGCCGGATTATCTGGACTTGCAAAGAGATGGGGATTCGCACGGTGGCGGTGCATAGCGATGTCGACCGCGAC